>JBAYJY010000053.1:0-26145 GCA_041664945.1 bacterium
CTCTCCCCAGAAGCGCGCGTGATTCGGGATGATGCCGATGGAAAGCATGTCCGGATTCGTGAGCAGAATACGGGCCTCGCGGCGCAGCGCCGTGCGGTCGTCGCGCGGAGTGTCGCCGTCGTACGTGCCGAACCGCAACTTGCGGCGGCCGTACTGCAGCGCGTACACGCATTTCTGCTCGTCGTACTCCGCGCCCGGCCGGATCAGCTCGTGCAGCATGCGCGTCTGGTCCTGCCCGAGCGCCTTGGTCGGAAAAATATACAGCGCGCGCGCCTCCGGGTCGGAGATCAACGTTTCGAGCGTCGGGATGTTGTAACAGAGTGATTTGCCGCTGGCGGTGTCCGTCGCCAGCACGATATTTTCGCCCGCTCGCACACGCCGGACAGCCTCCGCCTGATGCGAGTAAAGCGAGGCGACTCCGAGCTTGCGAAGATTGCCTGCAAGCGGCTCTGGAATCGGAGGCGAAACCTTGCCTATGTGCGCTCGGCGCGGAGGATAGGTCTTTGCGAACACAAGCTGGTCTGTATAGTCGGCGTCCTGCTTGATCAGCTCGATAAGATTTTCAAGTTCGCTCGTTCGCCGCCGCGTGGCCATGTAATTGACGCCGCCTTATCTGACATTCCGGTTATCCGGCGACTCTATTTTATTCCAATTCAGACAATAATCGTAGTGGCCGCCTCGAAACGCTCGCCAGTCGCCGCTGATCACCCGAAAAACGAACACAAAAAAAGCGCCCCAAAAAAGAGGCGCTTCTTGTCTGCTATCTCGAAAATTCAGGCTTTTCTCAGAGTCGCAACGCTGTTCGTAAGGACTTCCACCGCGCCTTTATTGGTTGAAGCGCCAATCTCCAGCGTAATGGCGCCGCCTTCCTTAGCTACGACTTTTCCGCCGACGACAACTGTATCAAGCGGCTTAACCGGTTTCGCGAAACGCACTTTCAAATGCTTCAGCGCTCCCGGATCGCCCGCGTAATTCCAAGCCGCCTTCGCCGCGAACGCCATCGTGCACAAACCCTGCAGGATGTTGCCGCCCAACCCCACCATCTTCCCGAACTCGGGGTCTATGTGGATCGGGTTGAAGTCGCCTGATGCGCCGGCGTAATACATCGGCTGATATTTTCCGACCGGATTCTTTTCTTCCGGCATCGCGTCTCCGACATTTATTTTATCGAAATCCATTTTGTGCCCCTTTCTCAACCTCTGATAACGAAAGTCCAGCGCGCATTCGCAGTCAATTGCCCCTGCTGGTTTTTCGAAATGGTTTCCATCGTTACGAAACTTTTGCCCTTCTTTTCATAAATCTCCGCGATCTCGCTCTCGGTCGTGATCACATCGCCCGGCCGCACAACTTCCCCGAACTCAAACTCCTGTTCCCCGTGAACAAGCATCATGAAATTCAACGCAAGTTCGCCGTCGAAAAACATCTGTCCGAGCGGCCCGGCCGCGTAAACCACAACGAACATGGGCGGCGCGATTATTCCGCCGTATTTCGAAGCCTTCGCTTTCTCGTCATCGAGGAATAACGGATTGTTATCGCCGATCGCGCGAGCGTATTCCTTAATCTTTTCCTTCCCCACCTCATAGACATGAGTCGGGTATTTCTTTCCGATGAATTTAGGGTCAACCGCCAAGTGTTCCACGCTCCTTTCTATTCTGTTTGACTGTGATGTATGCGCAAAGCAGCAAAAGATTTTTTATTCTAACACATTAGAGGCCGGAAAGCGCAAATTATTTTATCTCGCCTCGGCGACCCGGTTCGCCAGCCTGCCGATGCCCTCTATTTCTATCACGATCTCGTCGCCGGGCTTCATCGGGCCGACTCCGGACGGAGTCCCCGTCGCTATCATATCGCCGGGCAGCAACGTCATCACCGACGTAACAAACTCCACAATTTGCGCTATATTGAAAATCAGATTCCTCGTGTTTGAATGCTGCTTCAGTTCACCGTTCAAAAACGATTTAATTTCGACGGCGTTCGGGTCGATCTCATCAGTTATCACCGGACCTATCGGACAGAAAGTGTCGAACCCTTTCGCGCGCGTCCATTGTCCGTCGCGGGTCTGCATGTCGCGCTCGGTAACGTCGTTCAGGCAGGTGTAGCCGCGAATGAAATCCGTCGCGCGCACCGCCGCCACGTTTCGCGCTTCCTTCCCGATCACGATCGCAAGTTCGGCCTCGTAATCCACGCGCGTCGCGTTACTGGGATAAATTATATCCGCGCCTTCGTAAATGACAGAGGTCGCCGGCTTCATGAAAAGGATCGGCTCCTTCGGAATCGGCATCTTGAACTCCTCGGCATGGTCGCGATAGTTTAGTCCGAGGGCTATCACTTTCGACGGTTTCGCGTCGCATATAGTTTTCATACATGTCTCCTTAGATGCAAAATCATTCGCGCGGCAGAATTATGCGGAAGGTGGCGCCTTCGCCGGGAGTCGATTCGGCGCGCAGCTCGCCGTTGTGCGCGGTGACGATCCCATAGCTGATCGACAACCCAAGCCCGGTGCCGACTCCGGTTTTCTTCGTCGTGAAAAACGGGTCGAATATGCTTTCGAGATTTTCTTTCGCTATTCCGCACCCCGAGTCGCTGAAAAACGCCTCAACCGTATTATTCTCCTCGTTAACTATGGTTCCGACGCGCAGAACCCTGCGCGGGCTGTCAGTCATCGCCTGTATCGCGTTAAGTATCAGATTCAGCAGAACCTGCCGCAGCTTCTGCGGGTCCATCCTTATCATCAGCGGAGAAGCGGACGCATATTCCTCCTCTACCGCGATGTTGTTCTTCTTGAATTGATGCCGCGTAAGGTCCAATGATTTGCGCATCAGCGCGTGAACGTCGGAGACCGCGAAATCGAATTTCGATTCCTGCGCGAACGAAAGAAGGTCCTTGACCTTTTCCGCGATTCGCTCGATTTCTTCGCGAATCGTCTCAATTTCAGCCCTCGTTTCGGCGTCGACGTCCGGCCGTTTGAGAATTATCTGCACGTAGGTCGAGATAATTGCGAGCGGGTTGTTTATTTCGTGCGCTATTCCTGAAGAGAGTTGCCCCATGGCATAGAAGCGGTCCGCGACGCTGATCTTTTGATAGAAAGTTTTAAGTTCGCGGATTCGTTTTTCGAGGTTGTCTATCATGGTCCTGAAAGCCGTGGCGAGATCCGCCACTTCATCGCCGCGTTTGGTGAGCCGAGAGCCAAGCCGGTCGAAAGAATCCCTGAGATTAATCAAATCCTGCTCGGCGTCGGCCGCTGTCCGTCCGTCTGCGTCCTTTGGTTCCAGTTCGACGCTGCGGGCGAGACGCGTAAGTTCCGCCAAAGGCCGCGTTATGTTGCCCGCAAGCAAAACCGCCAAGCCGAACGCTATCAGAGTGAACCCGAATATCATGAGGCTCAGGACAAGCCGCTCCCGAGCGAGCGATTTAACGAGCGACGCCGTCGAATAGCCTATCCTCACGATTCCGAGACGGTTTTCGCCGTCTCCGATTAAAACCGAAACCTCGACGATATTGCCGAATTCGTTCGAGGCGGCAATCTTCTGCGTTACCACGGGTTGCACCGCGCTTACCGACATCGCGCGCCGGATAACCTCCGGCGTCAGATATTTGTCGAAGCTCCGCATCCGGTATTCATATATCGAGGACTCGTCCGGGCCGGTCACAGATGCGTATAACACATCGGGGTCGGACTCGATTATTCTTTGCGATAGATATTTCACCTGAAAGAAATCGTACTTTGAGAGATAATATCTTAACATTTCCGCGACAGTGTTGCCAAGCGTCACCACCTGCCGCATTTTTTCATTTTCGAAAATGTCCGGAATGTCGTAATAAAGCGTGATCGAGCCAATTATAAGATTCTTTGATTTCACATCCACGGCCACGGAATTAGTGCCGGCGCCTATCGTCGCGCCGGTTCTCACAAACCGGTACACAACTTCGTTAGCCCTGTCCCTGATTTCACAGCCGGTCACCGAAGTGTCCCCGGAAGCCGCTTTTCTCAGCACATCATCGGCAACCTGCTCGATCTGCCCCCGCGAGCCTGACGACACAAGCAGGTTCTCAATCCCGTACGACATCGATCGCGCGAGAAATTTTACGCGCGACACGCGCTGAGACCGGTAAAGCCGGGCCACGCGAATATCGCTCCCGGCGCTGACGATCAGCGCCGTGCAGAATACGAGAGCCCCAAAGGCTATCGAAATCCGGGCAACTATGCCGAACCTTACTGAACGACGTTCCACGCGGCCCTCCCGTTCTTCAGCGACCGCCATTTATAAATATAAATTTACATGTTTCAAATCTAATTGTACAATGAAGTGGGAATCAGGAAAACATTCTTTAATGATGTTTTTGTATCAAGGTTGATATGAAAACGACAGGCTCTGAAAAGAAAACAATTATCAGACATTCATTCATAACACGGATTGCTCTTCTAATTATTTCCGCGATCATTCTCGCGGCGTCCTCTGATTGCTTCGCCGCAGCCGTTTCCGACCAGCTCTCTTTCGACCTCAATCTGCCGCCATCAATGCTCGGCCAAGGCTCCTCCGAAATCTTCCGCGCTTTTCAGGAATTACGGACGGTTTTCAGAAACGACATGGACATCGACCTGAGTATTCAGGTGACAGACTCGTGGAACGAAGTAATCAATCGCCTCGAAACGGATAAAACCGATTTCGCCTGGATGCCTCCTTATTATTATTTCCGCGCGCGCGCAAACAATCCAAAATCGAAGATCAGGCCGCTCGCCATTTACCAGAGCAAAGGAACGACAGCCTCGCCGACCTGCATTTATGTCAAACCCAACGGCATCAGAAAACTTGAAGACCTGCTGGCAACCCGGGTCGCATTCCCTGACGAAGCCGGATGGGCCGTCTTGAATCACATCTTCATTCATGACCCGGTTATGGCCGCCAACCAGATTGATCCGTCTCGCTTTTTCGTTAAGTTCCGCATCCTGCCTCGTGAATCCTCAGCCCTCGCTATCAGATTCAACGCCGTGGACGCCATCGTGCTCGAACCTCTATATATGGAATACCTGCCTCCAAAAGATCAGGATAAGAATAAGATAATGAAACTTGTCTGCTCCGAGCCTCTGGCCAACACTGTGATAGTTTACAGGAAGAATTTAGATCCGTTTATGAAGGAAACTCTAGAGCTGTTTCTAACATCAATGCACAGCGATCCGACTTTCAGCCAGTTCAGGCATTTCTTCAAAACAACAAACGGGCAATGGACCAGCGCGAACGAAAAAGCGCTCGTTTCGTGGAAAAAAATATATACAGAAAGCGTTAAGAACGGGTGGGACAAGAGCTACAAAGCCCTTCCCAAATGACGCGCCCGGCGAGATAGATCAGCGCCCGGATTTCCGGCGCGCTTCTCTTTCCCTCTTATTTTTAACAAGTTTCTTATAATCTCCGACAAAAGCCGGATTTGCCATCGCGCTCTTTTTGAGACGCGCCGCTTTTTTGTCGATTTGACCCAGCAGGTTCTTTCTCGGGCGCGGCTCGACTGTTTCCATTATATATTTGCAGATCAGTGGGAACGTGATCGACGCGCACGAGTACACAACCGCCTGATTCAGCGGCGCTTCCTTCACCTTGCCCCACGAATGAGCCTCCTGCGGCGTCGCTCCGGAAAGACCGCCCCAATGCGGCGAATCGGTCGTCAACTGAATGAAGTAATCGTGGCCGCCTATGTCGTCCTGCAGTATCTGCCATAGCGTCGGCTGCGTCTGCATATAGAAATTCTTCGGCGAGCCGCCACCCACTATCACGACTCCGTTCTTGCCAGCCTCGCGCACTATCGCCGTCGTCTCGATTATGTCGAGCGTCGGGTCCACAACGAGCCCGGCCCCGAAAAAGTTCGGAACCACCATGTTCATTGCGATCGATGAATCGCCCGGCGAGGAGGTGAATATCGGAACTCCGCACTCAACCGCCTGCGCGACAAGCGACTTCTCCGGCAGCGGCGCGTTCAACAGAACAGACTCGCCCAACAGCCGGTGCAGTTTCGCCGTGGACACCGGCTTCTTGAATCCATGGTCGATAACCGCATCGATCACCATCGCGTCAGTCGGCAACAGCGTCTCGTTGTCGCTTATGAAAGTGTCATAAATCCGCGCCACGCCGTACTTATGCAACACGGCGTCGTCCGCGTTCGCCGAACCCTGCGTCACAGGGAAATTGAACGCGCGGTGGAAATCGTGATATAGATTTGCGCCTGTCGATATGATGAAATCCACAAATCCGCGCTGCATCATCTCGATAACCGGCCCGCTCATCCCAATCGGCGTCATCGCGCCCGCGAGCGTCAGCGCAACCGTCGCGCCGCTTTCGATCATACGCCTGTACACTTCGCACGCTTCGGCCAGACGCCTCGCGTTATAACCTGACGCCCCGAACACTTCGTCTATGAAATCCTTGACCGTTCCCGGCGCGGCGATATTAAGCGGCTCGATCATCTTCCCCCGCATATACGGGTTCTTTGTCTTTCCGCATTTTTCTTTCATTGTATCCGTTTTCTTTTTTGCCATTTTCGTTTCCCTCCGTTGCGCGGCGCATAACGCCGAATAGTTCCGTTCCCCGGACATTACATTTAAGTCATTATCAAAAACATACTGGGTTTTAATCCGCGAGGCCCTGCAGGAATTTTATGCTTTCGCGGAGCGCCGCTTCTTCCTGATCTACCTGCCACAACGGAAGATTGCACTCTATCGAATACAGGCCCGTGTAGTAATTGTTCTTTAGCGCGTTCACGATCTCGGGAATATCCACTTCGCCCTGCCCCAGCGGGACGCTCATCAGCATCGGGCCGGACCTCTTCATGTCCTTGATGTGCGTGTAAACGGTATACGGCGCAAGCATCTTCGCCGTTTCGACCGGGTCTTCGTCCAGATAAACAGCGTTTCCCGTGTCGAGCGTGATTCTGAATTTATCGGAATCGATGTAGTGGATTATCCGCAACATCTCTTCGATTGTGTAGTCGGAGTGGTTTTCGAGCGCGACTGTAAGGCCTTCGAGCGAAGCGTCATACGTGAATTGCTTCAGCCGCCTCGCGACATCGTCGATCTCGCGGTTCCGGTTGATCGTCAGGTGGAACGGCTTGTGGACCATGTTCGGGACGATCAGGCCGCCGCACACGCGCAGGATTTTTGCGCCGAACTCGTGCGCGAGCTCGAACATCTCGTTCTTTCGAATTTCAAGAGCCTGAAACACGACATCCGGCAGCGCGAAAGGTATTCCAAACCCGAACACAAGCTCCAATCCACTTTTCGCTATAATGTCGCGAAGCCGCTCCGGCGATTTCCTCGCCTCCCGCGACATCATGAAATAGTCGAAACCCACACCCTCCGCGCCCATCTCCGCTGCAAGCGTCACCATACCCTCAAGAGTCATGCGGCCTACCATCATTGAGTTGTGGAAACACCACTCGTCAACTCCGATATGCATCGGCAGCTTCTCTTCCTCGTACTCCTCCGCGTCGCCGCTCAACAGTTCTTCGTCCATCCGGCTTCTCCGAATCTCAGTCTTTTCATTCAGGCCAAAAGGCAACGATCATGTTACCATAAGAATATTAGCGCGTCAAATAACGCCGTGCGCCGCCCTTTCTTTTCATAGGGAATCGCCGCCGCTTTCAGCGCGGTTCACTGCCGCATAATTACAGCTTCAAACGACTTGCTGAACTCCTCGAACTCAGACGGCGTCATCGTTTTCTTCAGCTTTCCTATCGTTTCGTTCATTTTATTGCCTACGTTGAGATAGTTAGGTTTCGTGGCGTAAACGCCGGCAAATATCCATGCCGCTCTCTCATAATCTCCCTCTTTATAATGCACGATCCCGCTGTGGTAGAGAAGCGCGAGGTTGCCCGGCATTCGCTTCAAACCCTCCCTGATAACTGATTCAGCCTTCTTAGTATCATTAAAAGAAAGATAATATAGAGCTAACGCGGAATAAGCGGTCGGACTGTCCGGATCGAGCTTCAGCGCGCGCTCCAGTTCCGGCAACGCTTTCGCGAACTCACCCTTCTCCATATACGCCGCGCCAAGGCCGGCCGCCGCTATTGTCGAATCCGGCGCCGTTCGCGCTGTCGCCGTCCAGAACGTAATCGAATCTTTCCAGTCGGCGTTTTTGATCTCTGTAATATAAAAACACGCCGAAAACGCCGCTATTATAACAAGCCCGGCTAATATCCGGATCGCCGCTCC
The DNA here is from genome assembly GCA_041664945.1 of bacterium. Lineage (GTDB taxonomy): Bacteria > UBP15 > UBA6099 > UBA6099 > UBA6099 > JBAYJY01. Next base: position 8,198 of record JBAYJY010000053.1, read on the forward strand.
TCGCTGTTTCGCCAATCCAACGCAATCGCCGGCGGCAAGACACAATCCAAACAACGGCAGATATGCATAGCGATCCGCCGCGAACGTCCCGAACGGAACCACATTGAGCGTCGGCCCGAGCGCGATCAGAAAAAACCCGGCGCCGAACACAATCAGCGGCCAACGCCGGCGTCCGAATATAAACAACGCTCCGAGTCCCGCCCACACCGCCAGAGAAATCAATACCGCCGGCTCGAACAGCGAATGCGCAACCGGCACAATGTAAATCGCGCTCAGATTCGCAGGCCAGAATATCTGCTTCAGATAAAACGGGACAACCTTTGCTATAGTCAGAATATGGCTCAACGCGCCGCCGCCGAACGGAGCCGTGAACATCTGTCCCCGATAGGCGCTCTTTGCGTCTATAGCGAGAAAAACCACCATAATCATGAAAAAGGCCGCATGCTCCTGCAACCTCCGTACGAGCGGCGTCCGTTTCGCTATCTCCGGAAACATAATATCGAAAAAGACTAATACAAACGGGAATACGAGCGCCGTTCCCTTGGACATCATCGCCGCAATGAAGCAGAGCCAAACGACTGCGAAACCGCCATTCGCACGCTCTGTAGCGCCTATCGTCCGGCTTCGGACATAAAACAACATGCCGAGAAGAATGAAAAACGAGTACAGCATTTCCTTGCGGCCGGATACCCACGCCACCGCCTCGACGTGGATCGGATGCGCCGCGAAAAACAACGCCGCGATCCCAGCCGCTCCGATCATTATCCGATCATCCCATTCGCGCCTCGCTACATGTTTAATTAAATACAACGCCAGCATGAAAACGAGCAGGCAGTTCACCGCGTGCATTATCACATTCGTTATGTGATAACCTTTCGGATTAAGGCCCCAGTAATGATAGTCTACGGCGTATGACAGCATTCGAAGCGGCAGGAAATTTACATAATCCCTCGAAAAAAACATGCCAGCTATCCCGGCGGAGCTGAGATCGCGTATATCTGCGTTTCGCACGACAAGCTCGTAGTCGTCATATACGAATCCATATCCGGGAGAATTTCTATATGCGTCGGCCGCTATGAAAACTATCGCAAGCGAAATAAATGCAATAATAAAATAGTTGAACCGATTACGATGTTTTTCCTGCGGCAGTTTTTCAGTCATCGTTTTTCTCTATCGAAAATCACGTCAGCCCGGCTTAACCCATGCTAACAGAACGCTTTGCGTATGTCAAAACAGAGTCGGCGCGCGAATATGTAAATCCCGCAATCTGTTGTATCATATTACAGTTTTATCAGGCGCCGAACGGGAGCGGACATTGGAAACAACGGCAAAAAAATACAGGCGGCTGCGGGCGCGTAGCTTCATCATCATCTGGTTCGTCTACGGCGGATACTATCTGACGCGGAAGAGTTTCGCCGTCTGCAAGAGCAGCATCATGAGCGACCTGCACCTGAACACAGAGCAGATCGGATGGATCGGCGGCGCGTTCCTCGGAATGTACGCGATCGGCCAGTTGCTTAACGGGATGCTCGGCGACAGGCTCGGGCCGCGCGTTACGCTCTCCGTCGGGATGATCGTGTCGGCGCTTGCGGCGGCATGGTTCGGTCTAACAACGTCGCTTGCGATGATGATCTTTGTCTGGGGGCTTAGCGGCTATTTCCAGTCCACCGGGTGGCCGGGCAGCATCAAATCGATGTCGCTTTGGTTCTCATTCCGCGAACGCGGACTCATAATGGGCGTCTGGAGCACGTGCTATCAGATCGGCGGCGCGCTCGCCAGCGCCCTCGCCGCATTCACCCTCAGCCGCTGGGGCTGGCGGTCAGCGTTCTTCGTCCCGGCCGCGATACTTCTTTTAATAGCAACCGTCTTCATCCTCTTCCATAAGGAATCGCCGGAAAAAGCCGGCCTGCCGCCGATCGACGAATATCACAACGAGCCGCCGCTTAACAACGGCTCGAACGGCGCTCCGGACGCTTCCATCATTCGCGATGTTCTCTCGCAACCCATGATCTGGCTGCTCGGCGCCTGCTATTTCTGCCTTAAGTTTGTGTTGTACGGCATTCTGTTCTGGCTTCCGTTATATATGACGGAAAAACTCGGCTACGCTCCCGCCGCCTCGGGATATCTTTCCATGGCGCCGGAAATTTTCGGATTCCTCGGCGCTATCTTCGCCGGCTTCGCGTCGGACAAACTTTTCGGCTCGCGCCGCGCGCCCGTTGTCGTCTTTATGATGGTCGGCCTTGCGGTCGCGCTTTTCTTCCAGACAAAACTCTGCCTCATGGGAACACTTCCCATGATCGCCGGCCTCAGCGTCATCGGCTTTATGCTTTATGGCCCCGAAACGCTTATCGGCAGCTCTTCCGCTATGGATTTCGGAACCCGCCGCGGCGCGGCAACCGCCGCCGGCTTCATCAACTTCTGCGGCTCCTCAGGCGCCGCCATTCAGGAACCTCTCCTCGGCTACCTCGGCGGCCGCTACGGTTACGATCATTTCTTTCATTTATTTATAGTTATGACTTTTATTCCTTTTATAATTATGCTGATAAACTGGAACGTCAGACCGGGAAAGGATTCGCGATGATACTTTACGATGACCACCTGCACCTAAGGACGCACACCTCGCCCCCGCCGCCTCACTGCCTCGCGCCGCTGCTCGAAGCCGCGCGCGAACGGAACGTCATCGTGAAACCCCGCGAGCACCCGCCCCTGCCCGTCAAATTGCGATTCGGTCCGCACGAGGATTACGACTACGCAATGCGCGTCTGGGAAATCGACGGCTATCTCCGCCAGTTCGCCGAGACCGGAACTCCCGTCGGTTTCGAAGCCGACTACATCGCCGGCGAGGAAGAGGAAGTAGAGCTGATCGTCAACGACCTGCTCCGCCGCGCGGCCGATATGGGCGTCGCCGTCTCCGGAATCCACGGCTCCGTACACCTGCTGCCCGGAAAGACCCCCGACTTGGACTGGCCGAAAAACGGCGTTGAATTAGTTATCTGGGACCTCGATGAAAATATTTTCAAAGCGCATCTAAAAGACCGCGGGCCGGTCCAACTGCTTCGCGATTATTTCGGAGCGATGCTCGACCTCGTCGGACTCGACATGTACGGCGCGCTCTCGCACATAGACGTGATCCGGAAATTCGACCGGCTCAACAGCGCGGGCGAAAGCGTTTATTTCGGAGATGTTGAAAAACTTTACAGCGAACTTTCGCGCGGCGTGATTGAAAAGATAAGCGGGGCCGGAATGGCGGTGGAAATTAACACGGCGGGAGTGTTCGCGCCGCTCGGGCGGCCCTACATCTCGCAGGAGCTGCTGAACTACGCGGTCGAATTGAAAGTTCCGATCTGTCTCGGCTCGGACGCGCACATGCCGGAGCGCGTCGGCGCCAATTTTGACCTCGCGCTCCGCATGCTCGAAACTGCCGGTTGCTCGCGGCTCGTCACTTTCGAGAACCGCGAAAAAGTCGAATATTCTATATAAGGAGAAACGACTATGTCCGAAACAAAGAATGAAATTACGGCGAACGAAAGCGCGTTGATGGAAATCATAAAAGAACGCCGAAGCGTCAGGAATTTCAATCCCGACAAACCGGTAGAGGATGAAAAACTTCAGATATTGCTCGAAGCGGCCCGGCTTGCGCCTTCGTCCAATAACACACAGCCGTGGCGCTTCATCGTTGTCAAGGATGCCAATACGCGCGAAATGATTTCGAAAGCCGCTCCGCTCGGCGCCGCGACAAATAAATGGATGCGCCACGCCCCCGTAACGATTGTTTGCTGCGGACGGCCGGACCTCCTAATGCATAAATCCGTAGGCCAGATTTTCGACAAGGATTTTTTCAAAATCGATGTGGCCATTGCGGTCGAACACATTGCGCTCGCAGCGAAGGAACTCGGTTTGGGCACATGCTGGGTCGGCTGGTTCGACGAACGAAAAATCAGAAGCATTCTACATATTCCTTCAGACACGCGGGTACTCTTGCTAATGCCGGTCGGCTACCCGAAAGGCGCCTGGCCGGCGGCGAAAAAAAGAAAAAATATGGATGAAATAGTTTCCTATGAACGCTTCGGAAACAAAACGCCCGCGAAATAGGCAATTATCCCTTTGCCCTACTCCAAACGGCTACATTTTTATGATCGCTCACGGCGCTCTAAGGCGCGTTTTACTATTCATCGGGCCAAAGCCCGATGGCTACAACTGATTAAAGATTGCAAATGATGTTGAGCATATTGCGAGCCAAACCCCAGTTGCAAATCCCCAAATGCCAATATTAGATTTTCATCAGATGTTCGACTGTTTTAATGATATTAGTGGAGGAGACGACGCAATCGATATACCAGTCGTTATAACCGGAATCGCAGAGGTCGACGTGGAACGGCTTGACCGCCGTGCTTTCATTTTCGTACAGCACAAGGATGCGGGGCCGCAACGGGTGGTTCTTGTTTCCGGCGATGACTACCGCGCGCATGCTGTTGTTGAGCTGCACGAAAGTGCCGGCGGGATAGATCGCCATGTTGTTGATGAACACTCGGAGCACGGCGGGGTCGAATCTCTTGTAGCGCGGGTCGACGATTGTCGTCATAGCTTCATGCGGGTCGACGCGGTTTTCTTTTTCGCTGGGCGCGATGAGCGTGTTATACGCTTCGGCGACGGCGCAAATTTTCGCCATCGGATGTATCTGGTCTTCCTTGAGGCCTTCAGGAAACCCTGAGCCGTCGATATATTCGTGATGCTGCGCGATGACTGCAAGCGCGTCAGAATTTATGCCATGCACTGCGCGCGCCATGTCGCTGCTTCGGATCGGATGTTTTCTGATGTTCACGGGTTCGCGCGTCAGCATCGAGTTGTCCCACTTCTGCTGCTTGTAGGCCGAAAGGCCGACGTCGTGCAGCAGGCAGGCGGTCCCGAGGTCATGCAGTTCGCTCTCCGAAAGATTCAGTTCGCGGCCGAGTATCAGCCCCGTCACGCAGACATCCACGTTGTGCTGGTAGAGATATTCGTCGGATTCCTTAAGTTTCGAAAGCAGAGACAGCATTCCGTATTCGAGCGCGATAACTTCGAGTATCTGAGTTATTGTTTGCGTTACGTCCGTGATATTGCAACTGTCTTCAGCCAGCAGATTTTTCGACACGCGCGCCAAGGATGTTATTGCATCCTCGTAAGTCTGCTTGGCGAGAAATCTGATTGACTCGTTGAAGAGCGCGTTTTCCTCTTCTTCTACTTCAACCGATTCAACGTAAATATATTCGATTCCCCATTGCCCGAGCCTTTTGATATGCGCTTTTTCAAGCATGAAGCCGGGACGCATCAACTCCCGTCCCTGCGCGTTAAGCACAACCACCGGCTTCGCGAGAATCATTCCCGGCAGCGCTTCGAATATTCTGACTTTTCTTATGCCCATATCAAAATACCGCAAAAAGAGTTCGGTCAATCAATTGTGTTCTTAATACCCGCCAGTCGCCACATTCAAACTTGTAATTCGTCCCAATATATCACATCGAACGCCGGCTGTCCATTTTGTCTTATTCCGGCAGGACTTGCAAAACCCTCATAAACAAAGGCGTTTTGCGCTTGCCTCCGCCGCGCAATACAGGAACAATCGGTAATTTATTTGCTTTCTACTCCAATTATGGGGCCGGCAACAGCCGGTTCCGCCGCCGCAGCGTCCGGTTCGACTGCTTCATTAGCAGCAGCGCTTTCAGCAGTTTCCTCGATTGCCGCCGCCCGTTCCGGACACTTGCAAACTCCGCGCCAACCGTCATACACAGGCTCCGGAAGCTCAACCCACGTGCGCCCTGATTCGGCGTCTATCTGGATCGAGTGCTTCAATATGCTCATCCCGATCACCCTGCCCTTGACGCCGTCGATGTTCACTTCCGAACCGATTCTCGGAAGCCGTTCCCGCATTTCAACATAATTTTCGTACTCATGCTTCAGGCAGCAGAACAATCGCCCGCAGATTCCGGATATTTTCATCGGATTCAGCGGCAGGCCCTGCTCTTTCGCCATCCGGATGGACACCGATTGGAACTCGTGCAGAAAAGCGGCGCAGCAGAGCGAGCGCCCGCAAGGGCCTATCCCGCCGCACAACCGCGCTTCATCCCGAACGCCAACCTGCCTCAACTCGATACGGGTCCGAAGCCGCGATGCGAGCGTCTTCACCAACTCGCGAAAATCAACCCGCCCGTCGGCCGTGTAGCAAAACGTCAACTTCGAGCCGTCGAAAGTATAGCGCGATGTGACTAATTTCATCCCGAGGTTTGCCTTCTCGATCTCCTCGCGACAGACGTCGCGCGCGGTCTTTTCCTTTTCCGCCAGCGCCGCTGTTTTCTCCCGGTCGTCGTCCGTCGCCGTTCGAAGAATTTTCTTCAACGGCAGTTCCTTTTCATCGACGTCGACCTCCGCAATATCGGTCGCCAACTCGCCCATATCGAGTCCGAACTCCGTCTCGACTACAACAATTTCGCCGGCAGACGCCTGCATATCACCGCCGTCGAACATGAACGCTTTATTTAAATAATCGAATCTTACTTCACCGACACGCATCAACATGTAGTTTTCTCCTTATATCGCCCTTCGGAAATATTCCTGAAATCAATCGCCATCGACTCCAGCGCGAGAATCTGCTGCGCGCCGCCCTCGATGGACTTTATCGTCTCCATCACCGTCTCGAGCAACCGGCATCCGTCGAGACAACGGGACAACGTCCGGTCTCCCGCTTTTTCTTCTCCGCCGCCAAGCGGCATGTAATTCTTTTCAAGCATCGCAAGCATTATCTCGAGCACGGCCACGAGCGACTTGCGAAGCGTTATGGACTTCGTATCGTCTTCGTTCGGTTCATAATCGATGCGGCCCGCGAGCGAAATCATCTCCTCCGCAAGCCGCGTCGGCGACGCCGGTATCGGCTTGAGCAGCCGCTCTCCCAGCTCCGCCTCGATGTCCTCGAACAATTCCTTAAGCTTTTTATCTTCGCTCAACCGCAACATCGTCCCGACGTTTCCCTTGGCTATCAAATATAGATAGCGCGCCTTGTCGGCGGCGATCCGGTCGCCGGTTACCTTCAGAACCTCGGCCAGCGTCAGCGGCCGGAAAGAAACAGCCAGCGAACGCGACCTGATTGTCGGCAATATCCGATGAGCATTCTCCGTTAAAAGTATGAAGACGGTGAACTCGGGCGGCTCTTCGATCGTTTTTAAAAGTAGATTCGCCGACTCGTCGTTCAGGCAATCCGCCCGATCGAGAATCAGGAACTTCTTTCGCCCGGCGTTAGGCGTGACGTACGCGTCATTGCGTATTTCAACCGCTTCGACCTTTCTGTAATCCATACGCGTCGGCGAGAAAAAGCGCACGTCCATATCGACGCCGTGAGCGACGCGCAAACAGGCCGGGCAGACTCCGCAGGCGTCGCCGTCCACAGGCTGCGGGCAATTCACCGCCTGCGCGAACGCGAGCGCCGTCGTCCGTTTCCCGACGCCGCCGGGACCGACAAACAGCAGCGCATGCGTTATCCTGCCGCCAACGAGCGCCCCGCGCATCGAGCGGACCGCCGCTTCCTGTCCGACTATTGATCTTACCGGCATATTATTTTCACGTGTACAAATCCAGCAGCAGGCCCCTGATCTGGTCCAGCCGCGAGAGAAACCCCAGCAGGTTTTTCTGCTTGTCCAGAAATTCGTCGGCAAGTTTCTCAAGTTCCTCGTTGATTCTTTTGACAAGCAGCAACGATTTCTTCTTGCCGGTCGGGCTGATGCTTAGTTTCTCCTCTACCTCGTAAAGCTCGTTTACTGCCACTCCCACGAACTTGCGTATCATCTCGCGATAGACGTGCAGGGACTCGAACGTCAGGCTCTTTTCGATCTCCTTGGCCTGCGCGTCTATGCCGGCCAGCATCAGGTCCATCTCCTCGCGGATGTTTTCACGCCGCGTTTCGAGCAGCTTCAAATTAAACGACATGGGCTCCCGCGAAGACGAACGCGCTGTTGCGCGACCGGTTCCGGGTTTCGACGTCTTGGCCGACCGCCGCGCCCTGTCCCTCGATACTTTTCCAATATCTACATCCATCTGGATTGTCCTATTTGTTTTTTGCAGAGCCGCCGACAAACTGTTCGATGAAAAATTCGTGAACGCGGCAGTCGTCCGTCAATTCCGGGTGAAAACTTCCGCCGAGACAACGGCCCTGCGACACTAAAACCGGCCGGCCGGCATGGCTTGCCAGAGTTTTAACTCCGTCGCCGACCTCCGTTATCTGCGGCGCCCGGATAAACACCGCGCGAAACGAAAACGACTTCCCGTCACCGTTCGCCAGACTTATCGGCAACTCTTCCTCGAAACTTTCCACCTGCGGTCCGTATGCGTTACGCTCCACCGCTATGTCCAGAAACCCGAACCGGAAAATGTCCGGGTAGCCGACTATTTCCCGCGACACCAGAATCAGTCCCATGCACGTTCCGTACAACGCAAGCGATCCGGTTTTGTAACGGCGCGTTATAGCGCGGTCCAGTCCGTACCGGCGGAGCAGTTTAGCCACCGTCGTGCTTTCGCCGCCCGGTATTATAAGGGCGTCAACCTGATCGAGATCGGCAACTGTGCGAACTTCAACCGGACCGCCGCCAGCCTTCCTGACCATCTTCAAATGCAAATCGAAATCGCCCTGCAGCGCGAGAACGCCGATGCTCTTCAAAAGGTTATGCCCCTTACCAGCCGCGCTTCTGCAGCTTTTCCTCTTCAGGCATTTTGGCGATATCGAGTCCGGGCATCGCCTGCTTCAAGCCGCGCGACACCTTCGCCAGAATCTTCGCGTCTTTGTAATTTGTCGTCGCGTCGACAATCGCTTTCGCTCTCGCCGCCGGGTCGTTCGACTTGAATATGCCGGAACCGACGAACACCGATTCGGCCCCGAGCTGCATCATCAGCGCGGCGTCCGCGGGCGTCGCGATTCCGCCGGCAGCGAAATTCGGAACCGGCAGGCGTCCGTTATCCCTGACATAGCGTATCAGCTCGTACGGAGCGCCGAGGTTCTTCGCCTCTGCCATCAGTTCCTCTTCCGGCATTATCGTTATCCGGCGTATTGCGTCCATTACCGTGCGCATGTGGCGCACCGCCTCGACGATGTTTCCCGAACCGGCTTCGCCTTTCGTCCGGATCATCGCAGCGCCTTCTCCAATTCGCCTCAGCGCTTCGCCCAAATCCCTCGCGCCGCAAACAAACGGAACCTTGAACTTGAATTTGTCAATGTGGTAATGCTCGTCAGCAGGCGTCAGCACTTCGCTTTCATCTATGAAATCGACGCCGAGCGCCTCGAGAATCTGCGCCTCGACAAAGTGGCCGATCCGAACCTTCGCCATCACCGGTATGCTTACCGCTTTCCTGATTTCCTCTATGATTCTTACATCCGCCATTCGCGCGACGCCGCCCTCCGCCCGAATGTCGGCCGGCACTCTTTCCAGCGCCATTACTGCTACGGCGCCGGATTTCTCCGCTATCTCCGCCTGCTTCGACGTCGTAACATCCATTATCACGCCGCCCTTCAGCATCTCCGCAAGCCCTACCTTCACCCGCAATGTTCCTTTTTCCTTCATTCCTTTCACCTCTGTCCAACCGGCTCTTTACTCAGACGCCGGAACGTATTCACAAAGTGTAAATTATTAGTCTTCTAAGACAAAAATACAATAACACGCGCGTGTTTGCCGCTATCCCGCGCGCGCTAAGTCGCCCGCTATTTGCCTGCATCCTCATTATAACACAATGAAAATTTACGTTCAAACTTATGACACGCCGCGCCGCCCGGCGCTGAAATCACATTGCCGCCCGATAACTATTGTTGTTCCCGCTGCTTGACCAACCGGGCGTTTCCCGGCTTAAAAATATCAACCGCAAACCGCCATTTAGAAATTGACGTTTTCAACAAAAAAATACGTGGTTTTAAGTTTTCAACAATCCATCTACGTTTTCGAACAGTTTATCCACATTCTTTACACACTCATTTATAGCTACTTATGTCTTTATATCATCGTTTTTTTCTTATATTCTATTTTTAACTACGATTTTCTTCATTATTGTGCGTTTTATTCATGCTAATTAAAGATATTATTTCTTATTATTTTATTTTCACCATTTATAGCAAACACAACAATTTGTGGATAACTTGCGCGCACATACAATATATTGTATTTTTTCCCGGCAGCCCCCTTGACAAGCGACGCCACCCAAATTAGTATGAGATCGCCCGAGGACCTTAAGGTCCCGCTTACAGAAAGAACACGGAAAGTAATGGGTTTCTCTTAATAGATTTATTTTCGTTTTATTTTAAATCTTTTATTAAAACCTCTTCAGAAAATACCTACAGTTCGTCGGGCGAAATTTATACTTATAAATGAGGAAATAAATATGTCCGTTGACCCGAAGATTCATTATTCAGCAGGCGCAGCAGGAGACGCGCATGCATACGCCGACATCGAAAGCGACAGCCCCGCCGATAACACGGATGTCACTCCCGGGCGCCGGCAAAAGACAAAAAGCTCTGACGCCTCAGGCAATAGTTCACCCCTAAAGCTCGAAATAACGCCCAATGCGCTCAAAGTTCTTGAGCGCCGATACCTGAAAAAAGACGACAACAATAAGGTTTGCGAGACAGCGGAGGACATGTTCCAACGCGTGGCTCACAATATCGCATCTGCTGACACTTTCTTCGACGCCTCCGCGGATATCAAGGCGACCGAAGAGAAATTTCTGAAAATGATGCTTTCTATGGAGTTCATGCCGAACTCGCCGACGTTGATGAACGCCGGCCGCGACCTCCAGCAGCTTTCCGCTTGTTTCGTGCTCCCCGTCGAAGACTCCATGGAAGACATTTTCGAGACGGTTAAGAACACCGCTCTAATTCACAAGTCAGGCGGCGGCACAGGTTTCAGTTTCTCCCGCCTGCGCCCGAAAAACTCCGCGGTGCGCTCAACGCGCGGCGCCTCCAGCGGCCCGGTCTCCTTCATGCAGGTCTTCAACTCGGCCACGGAGATCATCAAGCAGGGCGGCACGCGGCGCGGCGCCAACATGGGCATCCTTCGCGTCGACCATCCGGATATTCTCGATTTCATCTCCTGCAAAAAAGAAAACGACAAACTGACAAACTTCAACATATCGGTTGCGGTAACAGACGCTTTCATGCAAGCTGTCGAGACTGGCGGCAAATATTCGCTCGTCGACCCGCACACCGGCAAGGTGTCTTCCGAACTCGACGCGCGAACGGTGTTTGATGAAATCGTTTCCATGGCGCACAGCAACGGCGAGCCCGGCATCGTTTTCATAGATACCATCAACGCCGGCAACCCGACGCCGCACATCGGCGCCATCGAAAGCACAAACCCATGCGGCGAGCAGCCTCTCCTTCCGTACGAATCATGCAACCTCGGCTCCATAAACCTCGCGAAGATGGCCTCGAACGGAAAGATCGACTTTACGCGCCTTAAAAAGACGGTCCACGCTTCCGTCCACTTCCTCGACAACGTTATAGAGATGAACCGCTACCCGCTCGATAAAATCGGCGAGGTGACTAAAAGCAACCGCAAGATCGGACTCGGCGTCATGGGATTCGCGGACATGCTGGTGGAACTCGGAATTCCGTACGACTCAGAGGAAGCCGTGGCCGTGGCTGAAAAGACGATGAAGTTCATAAGCGACGAATCGAGAAACGCATCGGTGGATCTGGCGGAAATGCGGGGGCCGTTCCCAAACTTCACAAACAGCGTCTACGACATTCCCGGCGCGTCCCCGATCCGCAACGCAACGACGACAACAATAGCCCCGACCGGCACGATCTCAATCATCGCCAACTGCTCGGGCGGCGTCGAGCCTCTCTTCGCCGTCTGCTACACGCGCACTGTTATGGACAAGGACGAACTGGACGAGGTCAACCCGTCCTTCAAGAAGACCGCTCACGAACGCGGTTTCTTCTCGCCCGAACTGATGAAAAGAATTAGCAAGGCCGGCACGATACAGCATTTCGAGGAAATCCCGAAAGACGTCCGCCGTCGCTTCGTCACCGCTCACGACATCACGCCCGAATGGCACATCAAAATTCAGGCGGCGTTCCAGAAATATACCGACAACGCTGTTTCTAAAACCATCAACTTCCCGCACGACGCAACTGTCGAGGATGTCGAGAAAGCGTACCTGCTCGCTTACAAAAGCGGCTGCAAGGGAACGACCATTTACCGCGACGGAAGCCGCGAGGATCAAGTTCTCAGCGTGAAAAAAGACGCCAAAAAAGAAAAAACCGCGGTTGTCGCGGCTCCGGCCGCGGAAGTTGTCCCGTCGGCTCCGCGCGAGCGCCCGTCGGTCACTTACGGACGCACCGAGCGCATCGTAACCGGCTGCGGAAATTTTTACGTCACAATAAACGAAGATCGAACCGGCCCGTGCGAAGTGTTCACGCAGATGGGAAAAGCGGGCGGCTGCGCCGCTGCGCAGTCCGAGGCGATCTCGCGAATCATTTCGCTCTGCCTCAGGTCTGGCGTCAAAGCCAATCAGGTGGTCAAACACCTGCGCGGAATCCGCTGCCATTCCCCCTCTTGGGAAAACGGCGGCATGATCCACAGTTGCCCGGACGCTCTGGGCATCGTGATCGAACGCTATCTGCGCTGGAAGGAAACTGGAGGCCGCGACACCGAAGCGGTCGCGAAGATCGAGCGTTTCAGCGGAAACCGGCCCGACGTCTTCGGCTCCTGTCCCGACTGCGGCAGCGTTGTCGAGCACGAGGGCGGCTGTGTCGTCTGCCGCATCTGCGGCTTCTCCCGCTGCTCATAAAATTCGAAAAGCGGCGTTTTGCCTAAGGCATTAGGCTTTAGGCAAAAAAATCCTTGGCTATTAATATTGGGGTTAGCAATTCAGCTATTTTGCATAACACGAATGACGGCGTTCATAGTTAAAGCGCCGCGTATTAGCCTAAGGGCCAATGCCTAAAGCCCAACGCCGCTCTAAACTTTCTCATCTCACAACCGATAGCTTGCCTTTGTGCGTGACGGTATCGCCGTTTGAGCGCGCCGTGAGATAATACAAATAAATGCCCGAAGCAAGCGGGCGGCCGGAAGCATTCGCGGGCCGCGCCCAGTGATAGAGTGTGTGCGAGTTATTAACGTGAGCGTCGTTTTGGTTGGTCGCTCCGGTCAAGGTGGTTACGAGCGAGCCCCGCATATCGTAAACCTTGATATCGATAGTGACCACTGCGTTCGCATCCGCATAAATCTCGTCTCCGGCAAACGTGATTCCGCTGCTTAAATCCCTCGTCTCCACGTATGGATTCGGGTAAGTGTGAATATTGGTGATCTGAAGCGGCGTGATTGACGCCGGCGCGAATCCCATGCGGAACCCGAAAGTGTCATACCGCGAAAAGTGCGTTGTAAAAACCGTAATGGTTCTATCTGTTTTGTTAACCAATCCGTCCATGCGGTCCCATTTATTCCCGGTCAAGTTCCAGTTATAAACGGCGATAGTGTCCACATCTATAGTTCCGCCGGAAGTCGGCGCGCCGCTGATGGCGCACTGGCCGTTCGAGGAATTGAAAGTAAACGGAACAGTCCCTGCGGCGGTCGCTTTGAAAACGCTTTCCGTATCAGCGTCGACCTTACCGTCAGAGTCGTTGTCGCAGTAATGGAAAATCAGCCTGATGTAGGAATCGAAGTTAGTGCCGTCCGGGAAATACTCGCGCGCCTCGCCCGACTGAACGATAAACTCGTTAGTGGGATCGTGCGGGCAGTCCGGGCCGGGACCTGGGCCGCCGCCGCAGTAGGCGGTCGGATCGGTGTTAAAGAAAACGGTGTCTGAGGCGAGTGTATTCGGCGGGAAAACCGCGGTGACCAATCCGTCCTTGAACAGCAACCCGCCGCCGGCGGTGACTGTCGTGACGTCCTTCATGTGCAGCAACTGCAAGTAAGCGCCGGAAGCCGGGCTGGGCTGCATGACATGAACGAACGGGAAATTCGGGCCGTCCGGGCAGGCGGCGCCGGTGTTGTTGCCGGGGCACTGGGTAAGTCCGAATTCATTCGAGCTGACCTGTCCCACGAGTTGCGGAGCGAAGACAGCGCCTTGACTCGGCGGTTGGTCCAGTATGTACTCCATGTAGTTGTCGAAATTAACGCTTCCGAAAAGGTCCGAGACAACGGTGTCCATGGAGGAGGCGTCGTTTTGAAGGAATAGCGAGTTCGTCATGTCGACAGAGAACGACACTACCTTTCCGTCGGCGTTCCATTTGGGGAAATAAGCGGGTTTCAGATTCTCGTCATATCCATAGATTTTATACACACCGGGATCGGTGAGCGAGGTGACGGGCAGCGTCACGGTGGCGAACCCCGGCCCGTTATACGAGAGATTGATTACATAGATGCTCGTTTGCGACGGCGCCGGCGGGTCGCTCGTATTCAGGCTGCGGTCCCACGCGACGAAGGCGATCATCTTGCAGTCGGGCGACCATTTAGGTTTGTATGCGAACGGGGTCTGGCCGACGAAACTTGTGATCTTGGTGAGGTTTGAAGTCACGCCGTCAACCTTGTACAAACCGTCGAAATCCTTCGCGCCGTCAATCATCACGATGTTTCCGTTAACGCTCGCGTCGGGGTCCGTCGAACAGTTCGGGTTGCAGACTGTATCGTAGGACGGATCTCCGGGCGTTCGCACGGCGAGCAGTTTGTCCCTATAGGCGGCGTCGCACGACGCAAGATTCGGCGACCAGTCAGGATCGCGCCATTCCGCGTCGAGAATGAGGGAATCGTCGCTCAACGGAACAATATTCTGTCCGAGTCTCCGCAGCGTGACCGGATATTCGATGTAACTGGTCACGCCGGATGACTGCCCGTAGATGTCCTGCGTCATCGGCGTATCGACAGTGAAATGAGTCTGGGAAAAAACGTAATCCTGCGTGACTCCCGTTACGGTCTTAATTTCACGTTTTATCACTCGGCCCGAACCGTCGGTTTCGAAAATAATTACTTTTTTGCCTACATCGATGTACGAGCCTTCGATCAGATCAACAGTGACGTTTGTGCCACCGGCCAAAGAATCCTCCACTATCGACAGACTGTCCAGTACCGGCCCCGCGGGCGGATAATCGAACTGCGTTCCGTATGGAGTTCCGACCGGAGCCGTTGCGCTGACCCAGAATAATTTTGTCTTGCCGTCTGTCATCATGTCGGGAGCGGCGAAAACTACCCTGTCGCCGTCCGGAGTCCAAGTGATATCGCTGTACGGCGCAGCGCCGAAAAAGTTCAAGCCGTCCGTGCCGTTGCTGGTCAGCCGGACGCAGGACTGAAGCGTGCCGCCGGAATAGGTCATCGTATAAAGATTAAAATTGTCGAACGGCGAATCGCCTGTGTCAGCCGTCTGGCCCGGCGGATTCATGTCGCACGGAATATCCTCGCGTGAATTGGCGACGATTTTTGTTCCGTCCTGATTCCATGCGGGCGAAAGCACTATCGCGCGGGTTGGCGTGTTCGGCTGCGGAATAAAAACATCTTCCACGACATTCACGCCGCCGATGTCGGACACGCCGAAATTGTTTCTGATATAGACGGGAATAGTGGCCGAAGTCCCGCCGATTTGCGGCAGCGTCATCGTCGCCCCGAGGCCGTCGAAATACGTCGCGGAAACGATAATAGGTTTCGGCAGCGGCGCGTCCGTAGGCATGGTTTCGGCGGTAAGCGTGAAGCAGGCCTTGCCGCCCTGAAGGTTGCCTTTTAGCTCTATTTGACCGGTTGGCGCGACGTCGCCGCTCGCCGGAATGGTCATTGCGTTGAACCCATAAGTCACTTCGGTAAAGTCTTTTCCGGAAGCCTGAGCGCCGGACAGCGAGATGTAAACCGGATAATCGGCGTACGCGGACGTTGTGATCTGAGAGTCGTCGGCCTGCCTCAGAAAAACGCATACCTCTTCCCGGCCGCCTCCGGGGGTGTAATAGACAGAGCCGCCTCCGGTGGGGTCGTCATTCAGAATGATTCGGCCCTTCACAGCGTCCCAAGACCATTGCAGCGCCGCCGGCATGTTGCCGGGCTGAAAACCAAATCGTTGATTGACGGCGGCTTTGTGGTATTTGACATAATCAGGCTGCGCGGTGATTGTGGCCGCGAGGTTGCTGCACCAGAAATCAGTCCCGCCGTAATTGCACGCGCAATCGGCGGCGGTTCCGAAACACCACGACGCCACTGGAACGTCCACCGTTATCACGGAATCGCCCTGCGGGACTAATTCGAGATAATCAGGCTGCGCGGTGACCGCGCGCTTGAAAAGGAATCCGCTTGTATTGAGAACATAATTGTCGGTCGCTACATTGCCGACGGAGTCGCTCGCCCGCAACGCGATCTGATTGCTTCCCTCGGGCATCGTCGCCCAGTTGACAGCCCAGTCCGTCAAGTAGTCGGCTGACTGGGAGCCGCCCCAGATAGTCGACCATGCGCCGCTGTTGACGCTGTGCTCGAAACTCACAAGAGGCGCGCCGTTCAGATAACTGACATCAATATTTAAAATTGCGCCGGGGTCTGCCGCATAGTCGGCAGTCGCCGTTCCGGCCGCCGGCGAGTTATACACAAATGCCGGCGGCTCCCTGTCCTGTCGAACGCGTTTCGAAACAACTGTTTCTGAGTTGCCGGCGTTGTCCTTGGCGTAATACCTCACATATTGGATGCAAGTCGCGGCCGGCGCGCACGTAACAGAAACGCTCACGCTGGATGTCGCCGGGCTGCACGTATCGGTATTGTCCACGCAGTAATAGGAATCTATAACGCCGGATATTGAATCGACCGGCGAGAGCGTTACTGTCACCGGCGACGCCGCAGTCCAGTTATCGGTCCAGTTGTCGGTTGTCGCTGGCGCCGTGAAATCGATTCCGAACAGCCTTGAGTCGGAGGAACTCTGATTCGTCGCCTCGTCTGTGTTGTAAACTTCCACCAGACATTTATCCACGCCTTCATCGCGGCAGTCCTTGCCACCGCCGACAGTGATCGTCGGATTGGTTGCGCAAGCGTAAGAAGTCAATGCCAGCGTTTCCACGCTATCGCTCAAAACGCGATAGTAACATATGTCGAGACCGGAACCGCCGGTGTCCGCATTTGTGACGCTGAGAGTAAAATCCGTGTTTTGCCACGAGCTTGCGGCCGGCGAAGTGATCGCCGCTGAAGGCGCGGTCCAATCAATCGAGAAAGATCTGGACGCTAACGGGCCGTAACTGCCGCCCTTTTTATCTTTGCATTCAACAAAGCACATATCCGCGCCCTGATCACGGCAATCATTCCCGACGCCGACAGTAATTGTCGGATTCGATGCGCAGGCGTAAGCGGTCCATGCGAGTGTGACGACGGAGTTGCTTGTTACCTGATAATAGCATGTGATGCTGGCGCCGCCGCCGCTTGTGTTGGTGACATCCAGAGTAAAATCGGTTTTCTGCCAAGAGCTCGGATCAGGGTTGTTAATTGTGACGACAGGCGCCGTCCAGTCGACCGAGAATGTCCGGCTCACGGTCGCGCTTGTGTTGCCTGCATTGTCTGTGTTGTAGAGTTCAACCAGGCACTTATCCGCGCCGGGGTTCTTGCAATCCTGCGCGGGGCCGACAAGTATAGTCGGACCGAGGGCGCAGTCGTATGTCGCCCACGGCACGGTTATCGTAACGTTGCTTGTTACCTGATAGTAACACAAATTAATGCCTGACCCGCCGGTGTCCGCGTTCGTAACGTCAACAGTGAAATCCGCTCCCACATAAGCGCTCGCGTCAGGGCTGTTTATGACAACTGTCGGACTTAACGGGTCGTATTTATAAATGAATTCCGTATCCATTACACGCTTATTGTTGACGTTGTCCGTAACTATAACGTTCAGGTAATAAGTGTTGGAAGCGACAAGCGGGCCGGTCGCCGTAAGATGCGTAACAGCAGCCATTTGCGTCGGCAAGGCGCCGCTGTTTGTTGAGAAAATCA
>JBAYJY010000054.1:0-26035 GCA_041664945.1 bacterium
AGTTCGTTTACCGCGATATTAAAAAGGATATTTGCCTCTCATCGATCTCCGGCGGAACCGACCTGAACGGCTGTTTCGCGGCCGGAAACCCGATGGGGCCTGTTTATACCGGCGAGCTTCAGTGCCGCTGTCTCGGGCTGAATGTGCAGGCTTTCGACGAAATGGGGAAGGCGCAACTCAACTATAAGGGCGAATTAGTCTGCATGGCCCCGTTCCCGTCGATGCCGATTCATTTCTGGAAGGACCCGGAAGGCAAGAAATATCACGACGCATATTTCGATTTCTATCCGAACATCTGGCGGCACGGCGATTTCATCGAGGTGAACGAACGCGGCGGCGTGGTGATCTATGGCCGCTCGGACGCGACGCTCAACCCCGGCGGAGTGCGCATCGGCACCGCCGAAATCTACAGGCAGGTCGAAACGCTCGACGATGTTCTCGACAGCCTCGTCATCGGTCAGGAATGGAACAACGACGTCCGCGTCATTCTTTTCGTCATTATGAGAGAGGGCGTAGATCTGACTGACGAATTGAAAAAGAAAATCACAACGTTGATCCGGACGAACTGCACACCGCGCCACGTGCCGGCGAAGATAATCGCCATCAAGGATATTCCGTATACGCTGAACATGAAGAAGGTCGAGATCGCAGTCAAGAAGATCATTCAGGGCGAACCGGTGCTGAACCGCGACGCGCTGAAAAATCCCGAAGCGCTCGACCTGTATAAGGATATCGCCGATCTGAAATCCTAAAGGGCAGGGCAGCCGGCTAATTACATTTCGCTAACAAAAAGGGACATGGATATTTACACCGCCTGTCCCTTTTTTTATGCACAAGCCGCAGTTGTTTGTGCATGTTCAATTTAAACATGCACAAAGGGAATAGCTTTGTGCTGGCGCCAGCATTTATTTAAAGTGGGAGAAGAAGTCCCGAACGGTGAGAGCGTCATTGCGAGGCGTTTTTTTGCCGAAGCAATCCCGAACGTATAGAACGTCGTTGCGAGGAGCGTAGCGACGAAGCAATCCCGAACTCAATTCCTATATCCAAAATCCCCAGCATTTGTTATCAAACGCGGATTCGTGGTATGATAAGTGAAATGAAATTGAGAAACTATTTAAATCGATCATATTGATAATGTTTTTAACAAGGCATATTAATGAAACAAATCAAGAATTTTATAAGCAACGGTTCTTTGTCCATCATGGTTGCATTAATATTACTATTGCTATTTTCATACACAAGTTATAAAAATTACCATAATTTTGTAGAAGTAGCGAATGCAACAAAGAAACATGGTTTAATCCTGAATGAAGTATATTTATTAGGAGCTCAATGGATACTATTTTCCCAAGCGCTTTTAGCGTTTATTATAGCTTTGCATCATGACTATTATGTGAATTCACATTTTAAAATATTCAGCAAAGCGTTTCTAATAATATTTTGCAACATATTTATTGGCATAAAATTAATAATATTTTTTTTAGTATTTCTGAATATGCATATCTTATTATGATAGGAGTTGAGTTCGGGATTGCTTCGTCATACAAATAACGTCTTCCTCGCAAAGACGGAACGATAAATTATTTGACACTTCGAGCGCGCGCGGGTATTTTATAAACATGATGGATTGTCGAATGGAAACGGAAATTAAGGTGGCAGGGCATGTGATCGGGCCGGACAGGCCGTGTTTCATCATCGCCGAAGCGGGCAGCAACCATAACCGTGATTTTAACACGGCGCTTGGCATGATCGACATTGCCACCGCAGCCGGCGCGGACGCGGTGAAGTTCCAGACGTATTCCGCCGAATCGCTGTATTCGAAAAAAACGCCTACGATGCAGTACCTGAAGAACGGAAAGCTGCTCAAGGAAGGCGAGACGGTCTGGGACATGATTAAACGGGTTGAGATGCCGCGCGAATGGCATCACGATCTGGCGCGCCACTGCGCTAAGAAGGGCGTGATTTTTCTCTCCACGCCGTTCGACCTGCAGGCGGTTAAGGAACTCGAAGCGGTCCACGTTGCCGCCTACAAGATCGCTTCGTTCGAGATCACTCACATTCCGCTGTTGCGGGCCGCCGCGCGGACGGGCAAGCCTGTGATTCTCTCAACCGGCATGGCCGATCTTTCGGATATCGAGCTCGCTCTCGAAACGATTTATGGCGAAGGAAACACGACGGTTGCGCTTCTGCATTGCGCGATCAGCTATCCGCCGAAATATGAAGACCTGAATCTGCGGGCCATGGATACGATGCGGCAGGCGTTCGGCGTTCCGGTCGGGTTCTCCGACCACACGCTCGGCATTATTTCGGATGTGGCGGCGGTCGCCCGCGGCGCGAGCATCATTGAAAAACATTTCACGCTGAACCGATCTATGCCGGGGCCGGACCACGCGTTTTCGCTCGAACCCGGCGAATTGAAATCGATGTGCGAAGCGATCCGCAACACTGAGAAATCGCTCGGATCGAATGTGAAAAAACATACTGAGGCCGAAAAAGAGATGCACAGTCTCGCGCGGCGCAGCCTCGTTGCGGCGCGTGACATCCCCGCTGGAACGGCCATCACCGAGGATATGCTGGATGTCAAACGGCCGGGATTCGGCATTCACTCGAAATACATGAGCATCGTCGTTGGCCGGGTGGCAAAGAAGGCCATCGAGCAGGACGATATCCTTACATGGGATATGTTTTAAGACAGAATTTTATTCCTCTGAAAAATTGAAACGTTTTTTATCTGAGTATTCGCGTTTCCTTCATCGCTTTTATTATCGCAGGCGATGTAGGGACGAATATGTGTTTGTTTTTTTCGATGAAAGATTCGATGTCTGCGCTGGGCACGAAAACGACGTCTGAATATTCGCCGGATTTTGAGACTCCCAGTTTGATGGTATCCGGCGCGCAGTCGGCGCGGATGAGCGCGCAGACATCGTACACATCGCTTTGTATGTCGTGAATAAATGCGAACGGTTCTATTGAAGTCGCGGAGGCGGGGTCGGCGCCGGTTTCCTCGGCGAACTCCCGGAGGAACTGGGACATGAAATCGACTCGGCCGCCTTCGAGCAGCGCGTCGCCGTCGATTCCGCCCGATGGAATGAATTCAAGCAATCCCGGATATTGAGTGACGGTTTTTCCGCGTTTAGCGACGACAATCGCCGGGCCGTCAGGAGTTTGAATCTCGATGATGCCGCTGACGCCGACCGGACGAAGATGAAAATTGAAGGCTGGCTCCCGGTTCTGGGCGAAATAATACATATATTGAGCGCGTATGCAGCGCACGGCGGTCTTTTTCGAGTCGACGCTTGCAGAAATCATAGAAAGAAAAGCGCCGTTCGTATAAGCTTCGGAACCTTTTCTTATGGCCTGTTTCCAGAGGTAGAGAATCTTAGCTTCTGTTCTCGGCGTGTCAGGCTGGAAGTCGCCTTCCCAGGTTAGTTCTATAGGCGTGGATTTGCTGATGATTTCCCAGGATTTGCTCATTCTGCCTCGCCTTCAAAGAAACTGTCGATCAGATCCGGCAGTTCATCGAGCGAGCTGATGATGAATTCGGCGCCTGCGTTTTGAAGCAGTTCGACAGGCGTTTCGATGGCGAGGGAGACGGCGCGGCAGCCTGCGGCGGCGGCGGATCGGGTGCCATTCGGAGAATCCTCTACAGCAGCCGTTTTTGCGCCTTCAGAGCCTGCTTCGGCGAGCGCTGCGAGGTAGATGTCCGGTTCCGGTTTGGCGCGTTCGACAGTGTCGCCGGTGATAATGGCGTCGAATACGGATTCCCAGCCGAGCCTTTTAAGGATGACGCTGACGAGAGGCAGGTGCGTTGAAGTGACGAGCGAAAGCCTGTAACCGCGGCGCCGGAGTTCTGCGATTGTCTCGTCGGCTTTTTCGCGCGGCCCGACGACATCGCGGTAGTTCTCCTCGAGGCCGTTGTTATATACGGCCATTATCTCTTCTTCAGTGCCCTGTATATTGTGATTCTGTTTCAGGTGTTTGATGATTTCCGGGAGCGCAGGGCCGTTGACGAATTTAAATTCCTCCTGCGAGCCGTGGCAGCCATAGCGCGCGAGGAAGGCATTGTAGTTATCGAAAAGCACGGGGATGCTGTCGATCAGCGTGCCGTCGAGATCGAAAAAAACAGCGCGTGTCGCTGCCTTGTCTTTGTTGCCGGTCGTATTGTTCATATTCTTTTCTGCTCCCATTACTGCCTCTCCATTAGATGTGTTTAACCTATTATAGCTCAAAAAAGCGTTTTGCGTTGTCCCGGAACACACGATTTAGAAAATCGTCGCCGAGTCCGAGTCTGAGAAGGCCGTCGACCGATTCCGAGTAAGGATAAGGAATGTTCGGGAAATCGCTGCCGAAGAACAGGCGGTCCTGATAGGGCAGCAGCCGTTCGTAGGGGATCGGATATGTTGAATCGAAGACGTCGGTATTGACGAAAATCATAGTAGTGTCGAGGCAGAGGTTGGGAAACATATCGAGCAGATCGAGAGCGCGCGCGTAATCGAAACCGCCCATGTGGCAGAGGATGGCTTTCATATTCGGGAAGTCTGAGAGAAGTTTTTCAAAGTGATCGAGGCTCGTGAATTCGTTGGGGTAGGGGGCGGTGCCAGCGTGGATGACGAGCCACTTGCCGCGCTCTGACATCAGTTCGAAAACCGGATACATCGAAGGGTCTGGAATTGGCTTGCAGGAAACGAGAGGCTGGATTTTGATGCCCCGGAAATCCCATTCGTCGAACCATTGGCGGGCGGCGTCGAGGTTGCCAGGCTCACCGGGGTAGAGGGTTCCGAATGGAATGGCGCCGGGTTGCTGTAAGGCAAAAGCGCGGGTCCATTCGGCGAGAGTGTCGCGCATGCCGGGTTTGTGCAGGTAGTTGAGGATAGTGAAATGCGAGGCGCCGAATCCGCGAAGCATGCCGGCGAGCGCATCCGGAGAGTCTTTATAATAGATGCTCCAATTATGTTTTTCGAAGAATTTCCAGACGGCGCTGAACATGCGGTCCGGGAAAAAGTGCGCATGTATGTCGACGAAGCCGCCTTGTATAAGCGGTTGTGTTTCTACAGAATCTTCAATGAACTCATCCATAGTTGAGAACATTATAGTTAGAACCAGAAGTATGGCAAATCTGAATAGATGTAACGGTCGTAAAACGCGTTCCGATCTCGCTAAAAAATAAGTGTCGCTTTTCAAGCGATATTAATTGCGCGACCTGTATTTTGTTACAGGCAAAGTATTACAGTGTACTGTCGCATTTACACTTTTGCCGGTTGCGCCCAAATGACACGCGCTTAAAAAACGCAGTCGCAACAGGGTTATTTTATTTATGGCAAATAGGCATGAAAATTGCATAAGGATAGTCAAACAAAACGAAACGGTCGGGCCGGAGAATGCAAAGTCCGGCGAAAGACGACAATAACAGCGAGGTGACTATCATGTCAGTGACACACGAAATAATGCAGAGAACGACGGAACAGCATAACGAAACAGATCATGATTTCGACTCATTATTAAAGAGGAGATTCGAAGCCGGCGAGGAAGGCAGATATGAGTTGATAGTCGGCGACAAGGATATGAGCGCGTGGTTGAAAACGACGCCGCATAAAAACAGTTATCTGCGAATCGCAATAGAAGATGTTGAAGCGTTGGCGGAGGCAGTCGGCATCGTGCATGGGAAAGTGGAAGGTTATTTCAACAAGATTCCGCTCACCGAGCCGGGACTTACGCTGATTGCGCGCGGAACGCAGCCGGTAAAGGGTGACGACGCGAGACTTGTACAAGTTTATAAAGAGACACAGGAAGAAAGCGCATCCGAAATGGATAACGCCGACCTCAGGCAAGTGCTGAAATTTACGATCGTAAAAAAGGGAGAGACGATCGCCGAAAAGATACCTGCGATTTCCGGAACTCCCGGAATCAACGTGTACGGAAAAGCAATTCCCGCGCAACCGGGCAAGGACATCGTTCTGATACCCGGCGAGAATGTAGAAGTCACCGAAGACGGATTGAGAATTAAAGCGGCGGCCGACGGAGTTCTGTCGGTCTCCGGAAACAGGTACAGCCTGACAAGGCTCTATGAAGTCGCCGGCGACGTTGATTATTCTGTCGGCAACATAGATTTTGCCGGAAGTGTAATTGTGAGGGGAAACGTGTCACCGGGCTTTAAAATCACGGCGACGGAATCGATAGATATCGAAGGCAGCGTTGATCATGCGAGCCTTGAAGCGGGCGGCGACATCAGAATACACAAAGGATACTACGGAGACGCTAACACGCGGATAGAGGCCGGCGGGAGTCTGTTTGTGAGATCGCTTGAAAACGCAAAGGTGAAAGTGATAAACGAAGTTCGGGCGGCGCACTACATCATTAACTGCGATATATCAGCGGGCGGCAGCGTGGTTGTGGAGCATCAGACAAAGGGCCGCATTTCAGGCGGCCGAATAATCTCCGGAGACATGGTTGAGACATTTCTTCTCGGTTCGCCGGCGTTCACAAAGACGGAAGTGGAAATTGTTACGCTTTCGAATATGGACTTGGGAAATAATTACTGCTTCAACATGGCGCGGTTTTACGAGGATGCGATAGAAAAGACGGTGTTCGAGATCGAGCATCTCAGGGACGCGGACGGAGCGAGGCAGCTCAAGGCAGAAACAGTTGAAAATATTCGGAGCCTGCAGGCGAAAGCGGCGCATTACAGAAAAAGCCTCGACAAGCTTCTTGCGGTTAAAGGCCTGTATAAGACCGGATCGCGCGGAGCGCCGAGAAAAGAAATTCGAGTAAAGGGCATCTGCTTTTCAGGCTCGACGATAAAATACTCGCACTCGCTGATGAACTTCGGCGACGATCGCCGCGCAATAGTTGTGCGCGTGAAAGACGAAGAACTTGCAGTGGCGACGATAGCGTAAGTTACTGAAACCGAATTGAAATCCGGCAAATATGTGCGCCGGATGGGAATATCAATATAACCTCCTCAATTGCCCCGGATCCTGCGATAAGGTTCGGGGCATTTCTTTATATGATCGGTTTTGCTATTATTCAACATGCTTGAAATTCGTTTTGCCCTGTCTCAACAGAAACTTTCAACATTGAACAAAAAATCAGCCATTCTGAAATACGGAATCGAATTCCAATGCAACTGAACAGCAGTAGTTGATTCTTTTATGAAAAAATCGGTTTGTGTTTCCGCTTGGGGCCGCAACCTATATAATAAATGTTCAGGCAAAGTTTAAGGAGGACGTTTCTCGAGATGAAAATACTGCTGATAAATCCAATGATCCGAGTGTGGGCGGCTCCGAACTGTTTCCCGTCCGGGCTGGGATATATAGCCGAGATGCTGTTGCGCGACGGGCATGAGGTCGAGGTTTATGATATGAACGTGCTGAGGCCGACGCCGGATGAATTCGAGCGGCATATAGGAGAGTCGGACTACGATATAGCGGGAGTTGGCGGAATAATAACGATATATTCCGAATTGAAGGAGTTGATAGGCGAGCTTAAGAGGATACACCCGGACCGGCCGGTGATGGCGGGCGGGAGCAGCGCAACGTCGGCGCCGCGAATAATGATGGAACGCGCTAAGGCGGATTTTCTGTGCATCGGCGAAGGTGAGATCACTGTGCCTGAACTCGTGAGGGCGATAGAGAAGGGCGGCGATTGCTCGGACGTCAGCGGGATATGGCGGCGCGACAGCGACGGCAGAGCGGTGGCGAATCCGCCGCGACATGTAATTCAGGATATCAATACGATCCCGATGCCTCGTTGGGACCTGTTTCCGATTGAAGTGTATGCCCGCAACCCGATCGGCGCAGTGAATCTGAACAAGTGGGTAGACGGCGGAACGGGCGATCGCGTGACCCCTCCGTCAATGAATCTCATATCGAGCCGCGGCTGCATGTTCAAATGCACGTTCTGCTACCATGATTTCATGGGCGCTAAATACAGATACCGGACAGCCGCCAACATTTATGAGGAAGTCGCGCTATTAAAGGATAGATATGGAGTTAAATATATACATTTCACAGACGATTGTTTCATAACGCACCGCCAGAACGTGATGGATTTCTGCGATATTCTGATTCACGAGAATGCCGGGATAGAGTGGGGCTGCGCAGGGCGCGTGAATCTCATGAACGAGCCATTGATCGCCCGCATGAAGGAAGCGGGCTGTATCTTCATAGGGTACGGAATTGAGTCGGGCAGCCAGAAGATGCTCGACCTTATGAAGAAGAAAGTCACGGTCGAGCAGGCAAAAGACGCTATCCTGCTCACGCAGAAGTATCTTGGCTGGGCAGACTGTTCGTTTATAGTAGGCATGCCTGGCGAAACGCCGGAAACAATTCAGGAAACAATCGATTTTTGTAAGTCAATTAATCTTAAACCGGAAGTGATTTTCTTCGCGACTCCCTATCCGGGAACCGAGCTTTACGATATTGCGCTTAAAATGGGTAAAATACCGGATGAGGAGGAATATCTGCTTTCGCTCGGAGAGCAGGGCGAAAAGGTTCGTGTGAATTTTACTGAATTTTCAAATCAGGAGCTTACCGACATAAAAGAGCGACTTGTGAGCGAGCTCGACGCATGGAACAAGATCATTCATGACAAATGATGTTATTTCAAAAATGACTCTAACCGTAAATACACTTGACTGATTTAAGAAAAACCGACTATTCTTTATGTCAAAACAAGATATCCATAGTTGTTGAATAAACACAATAATGCATGACAAACACGCAACAATAAGTGGTGTGCAAGTTTTCGAACTAATAATGAACAACAGTGAAATCCGATAAATTAGCTATTATTTAAATAATGTAGATTTTGTCGAATATATTTGAATTGAGAAAAAAAACAATATCCGAATTATCAATGTGTAACGTTGTACACTACAAAAAGGTGGATGAGTATTCATTTTCCCATTGAAGTGAAAAGAAGAGTTGCATAGTATCGAATAATATAATTTGCGATATCGAATATAAGTACAAATTGATTGCAAATATAAAAAACGCTCTTACTACTCGTATTTTGCGATAATTGAGTAAAAACTAAGAAAACGTAGTTGGAATGGCATTCAAAACAAGTAAATAAATATTTTTATTTGATCCGGATGGCATGAAGTTTGCATATATATAAGTCAAAATTATTTGTATTAGGAGCCAAAAATGGGCAAACAAAAAGGTTTCACAATCATCGAGACGCTGTTGATTATTGTCTTGATAAGCATTTTAGCGGCGATAATAATTCCGCGATTTACAATCGGATCCAGAAGGGCGAAAATCCAGTCCTGCGAAATGAACAGATCAATCATCAATACCATGGTCGAAACTTATTATTTCACTGAAGGCACATGGCCGTGGAATGATCTGACAGAAATCAAAGTTAACGAAAACTATTTTCCCGATGGAATACCCACATGTCCTGTAGATATGACATCTTATGTTCTCAAGCCATCTCCATATCATAGAGTCTCCGGACATCGCGAGGGCGATGGCACGCATATTCCTTGATGAGCTAACATTAGCATCACAGATGCAATGTTGAGTGAAATAATCGATGAAAATAAAGGGTGGCAAAGGCTATACATTAATAGAAGTAATGCTTGTGGTGATATTACTTAGTATATTGGCGGCGATAGTCATACCGAGGTATGCGATATCAACAAAACAGGCTAAAGTGCAAGCTTGTGAAATGCAAAGGTCGATCATAAATAAGCAGTTGGAGCAGTTTTATTTCGTAGAAGGAACATGGCCGTTAGAAGATATGAGTGACATAAAGATCAATTCGAATTACTTTCCTGACGGAATTCCCACTTGTCCGATTGATCTGACGTCATATGTGATGAAGTCAACGCCTTTTCACAGAGTGTCGGGGCACCGCGAAGGCGATGACACGCATGTGTGGAACAAACTTACTCAGTAGATATTGGCGCTCTTAACAAATAAGGAGAACATAGATGAAGACGATTAAGAGAGAAAAAGGATTCACAATACTGGAGGTCATGCTTGTTGTTATTTTGATAAGCATATTGGCCGCGATAGTCATACCGCGTTTTGTGGTTTCGACCAAACGAGCGAAAGTGCAATCGTGCGAAATGAACCGCGCGATCATAAATAAAGCAGTTGAATCGTACTTTTTCGTAGAAGCTACATGGCCGTGGAATGACTTGGCGGAAATCAAAAGGAATGAGAATTATTTTCCGGATGGGATTCCGACATGTCCGATCGATCTGACATCGTATGTTCTGAAGCCGTCACCATATCACAGAGTCTCAGGTCACCGGGAAGGCGATGATACGCACGTATTTTAATATTATAAGCACATAAAGAAAGGATTAATGATATGAAAAAGAGAGAAGCGGGATTCACGATACTCGAAGTAATGCTGGTGGTAATATTGATCAGCATACTGGCGGCGATTGTCATCCCTCGTTTTTCAGTCTCAGGAAAACGAGCGAAGGTACAAGCGTGCGAAATGAACCGATCAATCATCAACAAACAGGTTGAAGCGTATTATTTCGTGGAAGCGACATGGCCGTGGAACGATTTGTCGGAAATCAAGAACAATGAGAACTATTTCCCGGACGGAATTCCTACATGTCCTGTCGACATGACGTCTTACCAGCTTAGGCCTTCACCTTATCATAGAGTGTCAGGCCATCGCGAGGGCGACGATACGCACGTATTTTGAGATAAAAGTATAGTTTAAGCATAATAAATTTTGAAAAGGATAAGACTATGAAAAAGAATGGCGGGTTCACGATTCTCGAAGTCATGCTGGTAGTAATTCTAATCAGTATTTTGGCGGCGATTGTAATTCCGCGCTTTGCAGTATCGACTAAGCGCGCGAAAGTTCAGTCTTGCGAAATGAACCGCTCAATCATCAACAAGCAAGTCGAAGCGTATTATTTCGTCGAAGCGACTTGGCCGTGGAATGATCTGGCGGAAATCAAAAGCAATGAGAACTATTTTCCTGACGGAATACCCACATGCCCGGTCGACCAGACGTCATACGTCCTGAGACCCTCTCCGTATCACAGAGTCTCCGGCCACCGCGAAGGCGACGACACGCACGTATTCTAAGGTATATTGAAGTTTGCTATAACTTCGAGAGGCCTCCATCAGCAATGGGTAAAGGCCTGAGTAAAAACAAAATGACGCACCGGGACCACGTTGCAACAGTTGACGTGGTCCTTTTTATAGCAATAATATAATGAGCAATTGAGCATTATAATAATAGCGGCAGGACGGCCGTATGAAACTTAACCAGAAAGGCGTTTCGATCAGCGAAGTCGTCCTGATTATTCTTCTCATTTCTATAATTGCGGCTATAACTGTTCCACGATTCAAAGGCATCGTAAATAATGCAAAATATGAAACCTGCCGCACAAATGTCGCGAATATCAATGCGCTTGTCCAGCTTTACTACATCAAAGAAGGCACGTGGCCATTGATTGATTTGAGCGACATTGCGACGAACATTAATTATTTTCCGGAAACAGCGCTTCCATCCTGCCCGGTAACGACCGGCGCCGCATATTATATCGATCCGACAATACATCGTGTAACCGGGCATTTGCGCGGAGTCTCGCCACACCCGTAGGAAAAAGCGCATGCATTTTATGAAAGGCTCTCGGCCGTGAAAGATTCCGGTTCGAACATATGGTACCTTTTCTGGGCGGTAACCGCCGCGCTTCTCGGCATATTGCTATATAATTTGTTTGGATTTCCCAAGGCCGCCGTATCGAAGAAAATCGCTGTAAAGCCTGCAGTAAAATCGATAAACAATTCAGATATCGACAAAAAACGGATCAATAGCATCATCGGTTCAGAAAATCAAATGCCGACTGATGCCGATAAACTGATTTCATTCACAAAGAAAACTGCTTGCAGGCGAAATGTTCAAATAATCAACAATATGGTTGAGTTTTGGAGTGTGAAACACGAGGGGCTATGGCCGAGAGCCGATTTAAGCGACATCGGGAGGGATAAGAATTTCTTTCCGCGCGGCGTTCCTGCATGTCCTGTAGACGGTTCGCCATACAAGCTTGACCGCTTGACGCATCGTGTGGTAGGCCACGAACATTCCGATATTAAATTTGATTACAAGGAAATTCAGATTATCGGCGCGGAATTGCAGGAAAACGATGAAATAAAGCTTAAAAATAAATTGCCACATTAATCAAATATTATAATATTATTAAAATACTATAATATTATTGCGTTTCTAAAAAAACGCTATTATATTGACAATATAGAAATATAACTCTTAAAATGCTGATAATATATTTGTGTGGGAAAGTGTTTCCGGTTTTGGCGTAATTGAAAAACCGGAGGCGCTTATTAGTTTTGCTTGAGGTAGGGTATTGGAAAGGCTGTTGGAATACGAACCGGTAATTGGAGTCGACATAGCTCCCGATTATATCCGAGCGACTCAGATTGAGCGCGTTGGCGGGGAATACTATTTACGAAACATCGGGATAAAAGAGACGCCGCCGGACTGCATAGAAGACGGACGGATAATCAGGCCGTCGGCGGTGGCGCGCGCGGTAAAGGAATTATTTCGGGAGCGGCGATTCGAAACAAAACGCGTTTTAGCCGCGGTGCGCGGCAAAGGCGTAGTTAGCAGAATTATAACGCTTCCCTCACTGCCCCATGAACGGCTGCGGCGTCTCATAGAGACGGAAGTAAACCGCTACGTAATGTTCAGCGAAGAAGACAAAGTCGTATACTACCATCCCCTTGAAGAGTTCGACGAACACGACCGCAGGAAGGTGAGCATTCTGCTTGTGGTTGCCCAGAAGAGTCTGTGCCGCTCATATTACGATACGTTCCGCGAAGCCGGCCTCGAGCTCGTGGCGCTCGACCTAAGCGCCCTAAGCATACTGCGCGAGTTGCGCAACAGCCAATCGTACCCGGCGCACGGAAGCGCCATGGCGCTAATATTCGACTACTCAACCGTCTCGATGAACATCTTCGGCGGAGACGTCATAAGGTTTTCGCGAAACATAAGCGCGAGCCGCATGGGCCCGGCAGAGCTGACAAACGGGCACATGGACAAGATGATCGGCGAAGTGCTTCTGGCTCTTCACTATTACCAGTCCGAGTACTCTCGCGGAGATATGATCCAGAAGCTTATACTAAGCTCGGGATCCGTCGAGGGAACCGAGATTCATGAGGCGATTCAGGAGTCCGTCGGCAGTCTGCCGGTGGAGGTGCACAGCCCATTCGCAAACATTAAGCTGAACATAGACGAATTCCCGGCGTCGGTGATGGAGCAGGTGGATTCTAGATTTCTGACATCTGTCGGCCTTTCGTTGCGCGGACAAGAGATGCAGGTTCTGCCGTTTCAGGTGGACCTAATGCCGCCGGAGATCGGCGAGAACAAACTGCTCGCCAAACACGTCTGGCTGTTTGTAAAATGCGCTCTTCTCGTCGGAGCGATATGCGCGATGGCCTATTTCGGGCTGATGAGAAGGAGCGATCAGCTTAGGGACGACACAAAAATATTAGCGCAGAAACAGGCGGAGCTGAAAAGCGAATCGATTCGGCTAAGCGCAAGACAGAGGGAAAGCATGAAACTGAATCCGCTTTCCGGAGCAGTGCAGGCGACCGCCAATTTCTCGCAGCTTTTTGAAGAAATTAAGAAAGTTGTTCCCAAAACGGTTCAGTTGACGGCGTTGCGCATCACAGGCGCGGATTCCGTCGAGTTCGAAGGAATAGCCGAATCAAATCCTTCGATCTACTATTTCGTTTCTTCGCTGAAGAATTCGAAACTATTCGCAAACGTGGAACTTGGGCCGCACAGCACGGTGAAAGCTCTCGACAGGCAGATGGTAGGTTTTGTGATCCGCTGCCGTTATGCGGGAGAGCGGTGACCGGCATGAGACAAAAATATTTCGAGCTTACGGGCCAGCAGAGAGCGATGCTTCTTGCCGCTCTTCTTTTTATGACGGCAAGCGTTATTTACGGTTTGGCGTTGAGCCCGGCGGTCAAAGCGGTTCAAAAAGCCGGTTCGGATAAAAAAGTAGCCATCGAAGCCGGGAAGTCTATGGACGTGCAGATCGCCAAGTTGAGAACGCTCGGAATGAAGAATAATGAAATCGGCGTCGCGCAGACGGAAACGCTTCGCGCAAATGGAAACGAAGTTCTGTACTCATCGAACGTTTCAAGCTTCATGGACGGTTTAAGGGAACTTAACGAGAGACTCGGCGGAAAGAATTTCAGGTTAGAGGAAGGCGCTATCCAATCGGCGTACGTAACGCTTGGAGAGCGAAATGACGTATATAAACTGATGCGGCTGCCTGCAAAAATTTCTTTCGAAGGCGACTATTCCGTGATGTCGAATTTTCTTTTTCAGTTATACGCGCTGAAGCGTATGATAAAAATCGGAGATGTTGATATTCAGACAAAAGGGTATACGGGCGACATTAGGGTGACATTAGATTTAGGCATATATTATGTCGAGGAGTCCTGAGTTTTGTTCAAATTAAGCCGCAATGCGATGATAATCATGGCCGTTCTCGGCCTTGCCATCGTGTTGGCGTGGGCGACAAAACCGCGGCCGAAAGCCATGAGGCAGCCTCCGGATATCATAGCGCGGGCTCCGTCAGGAATTGTCGGCGACACGCAGCCGTACGAACAGGAGGCGCCGCCTATTGCAGCTCCTGCGCCGGCCGATCAAAATTTGTCTCCGTCCAACGCCGCTGTTTCCTTTCCGCTAAATGTTGAAAACGATTTTGAACTTATGCAGGAACGCTATGGACGCGATAATCCGTTCGCGCCTCTTTATGATTTGCCTCTGAAACAGGCGCCAGTAGTAACACAAATGGCTGATTTTCCTGAATTGAATCCTGTTTTTGAAAACGCTCCGCCGCCGCCGAATTTCAATTTAACCGCAATCGCCGTGAGGAACGGGCAGGGGATCGCTATTATCGACGGCGAAATATATCGCATCGGCGATAACGCTAAAGATTATACGGTCGCTTCGATCAAACCCGATCAAGTTATTCTAAACGGCAGATACGGAGCGAAGGTAACTCTCAGACTTAAGCAGGAACTGCGCGGCAATTTCGAATCGCGCAATAACGAAATTACAAATATTAATGTTATGAAATCACAGCCGAAAGAGAATATTTTCATACCGCAGCGCGGCAAGAATAATAATTACTCGCCCGGCCCGCTTCCGCCGCTTCCAGAATATTCGATTCCCGGTCCGGATGATTTTCAATCAGAACCGCTTCCGCCGTCCGGGTATCATCAATGATTTTTCAATTAATTTTTTATAAAATGAATGAATCGCCGTCGTTTTGTCTTCTACATTCATACAATTTACCGATGAAAGCGCCGGTTCATCCTTAATAATTAATGGAAAACAGCACACCAAACGATAATACGAGGGGTTCAGGCCGCCAGACGGTTTTCGGCGCCTACATTACTTTCGGACTTCCAATTTTACTATTTCTCATCACGACTGTATATATCGGCAGTTCGCTCGATCCGTTTCTGCCGCCGAAGGCTTTTCTTCTCAGGCTATATGCTTTGGGCGGCGCGATGTTATTGGTTTATCGAATCGCTATGAGAGGCGGTTACAGCGTTAAAGCTACGCCGGCAGGCTCCGCAGCTATTGTTTTTCTTTTATGGTGCGCAGTCTCTCTTTTTTATGCTCGAAACCGGGACTCATCGATAGACGCATTGCTAAATCTTGTTTGCGCAGTGTTTATCTACTTTATGGTTTCAAGCGAAATACGCAGTTTGGAAGCCGCTAAAAGGTTGCTTGCCTACTCGTTGGCGCCGGTGTTTGCAATAGCTGCGTTTGCGGCGCTTGACCTTATGAGGGTCAGTTTTTTTCCGTGGGATTATCTAATAGCCAACAAAGTCGTGTCTGTATTTTCGGTTTTTAACGTGCCGAACAGCGGTCCGCGGGCGTGGCAGCACTATTTCGACGGGCGTGTATCTGCCTCATTCGGCAATCCTGTATATTTGGCGGGTTTCATGACGCTGATGCTTGCGCCGGCGTGGGGGCTTTACATAACTCGCGGCGGTCGGGCTCGCAGGCTGTTCATCATATCGGCGGCAATCCTGATTGAGATCATTCTTGTGGCAACGTTTACGCGAAGCGCGTGGATAAGCGCCGCAATTTCGATGTGCGTATTTTTTCTGTTTGCGCGGAAATGCGGCAAGAATGCTGTTTCATCGCGATTGGGCGCTGCGGCGGCCCTGATAGTTCTTGCAGGCGTTATAGGAGCATTTGCGGTTAAAGGCGGGATAAATCCCAATTTCGCCGTGGGCGAAAGGATAGAAAGCATTGCGGACTCAACGGATGGGAGCCGCCTGCAGAGGACGCTCATCTGGAAAACAGCTTGGGAGATGGTCAAGGCGAATCCTGTAGTCGGGGTAGGGCTCGGCAACTATTATATTCAGCATCCGGTTTATCAGAGGAAATTCTTCAGTTCAAAATACTGGGCGCCTTACATCAGCTACCCGGACCGGGTGCATAATGAGTTTTTGGATTTATGGGCTGAGACGGGACTTATAGGAGCGATATTGGCGGCGGCGGCGTTGGCGTTTTTTATGGCCGCAGGATTGAGGGCGGTGAAGCGCGGAGGGGATGAGGGCCGGCTGGCATCCGGACTGCTTGCAGGGGGCGGAGGAATGTTGCTTTACGGAATGGTCCAGTTTCCGCTGCATGTAATGGAGGTTCTCGTATACAGTTGCGTTTTCGCCGGATTGATTGAATCGCTTTCGAGAGGAGAGCGATGCGTTGAACAAACGCATAAAAAGTGGCGTTCGGCGCGAGCGTCGGAGCGACTGTTGTTGGCCGCGGTTCTGATTCTGCTGTTTGCAGTGGCTGCGAAACAGATCGCTAAACCGTCGCTCGGAAACATAGCTTTTTTTTGGGGCTTGAGTCACGCTGACGAGGAACCGGAGCGGGCTATTGAGATGATGGAAGCCGGGCTTTTCCTTTGCCCCAATGACGCTGAGATGCCGATCCGATACGGGATGACCCTGAACCGGATAGCGTCCAAGGCGGGCTCAAAACAGGCCCGTCTGGATATTTACAT
This sequence comes from bacterium, assembly GCA_041664945.1. Lineage (GTDB taxonomy): Bacteria > UBP15 > UBA6099 > UBA6099 > UBA6099 > JBAYJY01. The sequence goes on from JBAYJY010000054.1 coordinate 17,045, forward strand.
GAAAGTATGGAACGAATCGCAGACCGCTCTGGCAAGGAACCCGGCTGAAGGACGTCTTTACGATAATCTGGGCGTTGTATATATCAGACTGAACGAACCTCGAAAAGCCTTGGCGGCTTTGAAAAGAGAGGAATATTACAGTCCTCCTAATGCGGCATTGTTTTATAACATGGGGATTGCCTACTATATGTTACAACGGTATAATACTGCAATAATTAATTATGCGCGCGCGTTAGAGGCGGATTCGGCGCTTCCGGGCGTCAACCAGAATCTCGGTCTTGCATACATGAGGACAGGCAGGCCGGAAGAGGCTGTAAAGGCATACGGAAGAGAATTAAAACTGGACGCTGAAAACGCGCAGGCGTTGAACAGTCTGGGGCTGGCGCAATCGGCGCTGGGAAGAAGCGGAGACGCGATATCAGCGTATCGGCGGGCTGTGGCGGAAGAACCCGGATTCAAGGAAGCGCGAGGCAATCTCGCGATTGAGCTCATAAAGCGCGGCGAATATTCGGAAGCCGCGGCTGAATTAGAAAAAGTGATAGCGGCGGACCCGGGATCGGGAATAGCGCGATATCACCTCGGAAGGGCGTACAAATTGATGGGACGCGTCAAGGATGGAGACATGGAACTGAAACTTGCGTCCGAACTCATGCTTAAAGCGAAAAAAACTGATATTCGATCGGACAAAAAGACTGGGGGGGCCGAACGTTGATCAAACGATCGTGCGGATTTCTTATTATATTGCTCGGAATGATTTTGACAAAAGTTCCTATGGAGGCAGTCGCCCAGACGCATGATACGCCGCCGCTTAACCTTCCGAAGAATCCAGTGATTTCTCTGAATCTTAAAAACGCGGATGTGACGGATGTTTTCAGGCTGCTGGCTGAGCAGAACGACCTGAATATAGTGGTCTCTCCTACAGTCGGCGGCATTATCAGCATACGGCTTTCAGATGTCACTCTCGAAGAAGCGCTGAAGGTTATTCTCGAAGCGTCTAACTCGCATCTCGAACGCACTGAAAATATCATCTATATCAGCGCGCGCGCCGACGCCGAAAAAAGGGCGATGATTAAAGACGAGATGATCACGGAGATATTTTCCATTAATTATGTGGACTCCGAACAGTTGCTGTCGGTCATCAACGAGTTCCTTAGCCCGAACGGGAAAGCGAGAACATTTTATCGGTCGAAGAACCTCGCATCAGTCGCCGGGAAGCCGCCGATGCTTATTATCATCGATTATCCGCAGAACGTGGATACTATAAGGCGCCTGATCGACAATCTGGATAAGGAAACGCCTCAGATTCTCATTCAGGCGAAGATCATCGAAACAAGTCTCGACAACTCTGACATTCTCGGAACCGATTGGACAACCAAGATCAACTTCAAAGGTTCGCCGATGAGGTTCGACACAAAGTATGCCGCCGCCGGAATGATTGATTATGGGATATTGAGTCTCGACGCATTTTCTGCGGTCTGGCAGAGGGTGCTGGACAACAAGAACAACAATGTGCTTTCTGACGCCAAACTGACGACGCTCGACAACGAGAAAGCCAGCATTCACGTCGGCGAAACAATTCCGGTAGGCGTTACATCTATGGCGGCCGGAGGAACGAACGGCATTTCATTCGGAACGACAAATATTCAGGAGTGGGATGTCGGAATAACGCTCGATGTAACTCCCCACGTGCTCGACGGCGGAGTTATCATGATGAAAATCGAACCGGAAGTCAGCAATGTGAAGTCATTCGCCTCGCTCGGCGGCACGGGCGCTTCGAATGCGCCGATCACTTCAAAGCGGACAGTCGAAACGAACATCATGCTGTCATCAGGAGAAACAATCGTTATCGCCGGCCTCGTCCAGAACTCTGAAACAACACGGGACGCGAGCGTTCCTTTTCTCGGCAAGCTGCCGGTTGTCGGCTCATTATTCCGCAAGAAAGAAACTGTAAATACGAAATCCAATCTTCTTATTTTTATTACGGCTAAAATAATGGAGCTTCGCGGAAAGACGGTTGCGGATGATAAAACCGGAGCCTCTTCGAGCGCGGCGCCATCTATGCCGGGCAACGACAAAAAACTCGATGAGTTTCTGGAATACAAATGACTATGAACCCCAAAAACCGTTTTTTGATTTTCCTTGTTTCGGGGGTTATCGCTTCTGTGTTTGCGATCGCCTCTGCCGCTTCGGCCCTCGAAATCGCTTCAAGCTGGAATAGCTATTACGGCCTTGTTTACAAAGGCGCGAACCATGGAATCGTAGCCCAGCAGGAATTCGAAGTGTTTCGCGGCGGCAAGAAGATCGGAAAGTTTATTATTTTCGAGGTCGATGATAATTCATCAAAGGGAACTTTTAAACCGGACGATCTCACGACTATTCTCAAGGACGGCGACCAGTTGAAAAATGCGGGTGGCGCCGAATGGACGCCAGGGCCGCCGCCGGTCTTGAAGAAGGAAAAGGAAAAACAGAAAACAGAACCTGCGCCTGAAGCGAGATCGCTGACTTTGTCGAGCGATCCGGCTGCCGTGAATGAAGATGCAAAAGCAAAGCAGCCTGAAAAGTCCGCAATAGATAAATCAAAGAAGAAGGAGCAGGAAAAAAGCAAACCAAGCAATAAAGAGACGAAATCATCAAAAAAAGACAGTAAGTCATATCCGAGACGAATAGTCCCTAAAGATGAAGGCGCGAAGGATTCTAAAACAGCGGCGCCGAAACAAGAGGAAAAGACAGAAAAGAATGTTGAGAAAAAGGAAGAGGAACAAAAACACCCTCGAATTATTAAGTATCCGAAAAATGAAACTGTTGTCGCGAAAGCCCCCGAAAACAATGAGCCGGAGAATTCCAAAAGATTCGGCTTGAAAGTTGTTGAGAACCCGGCGGAAAAAAAAACTGTAGTCCAAACGGACCCCGCATCGCCGGAGAAGCCGCCGGCTAAAGAAACGCCAAAAGTTGAATCGACAAAAAAAGATGTTCCGGCGCCTCCCGCTCCGGCGCCTGCTGCCGCTGAGAAGAAGGAAAAAGACGTAACGCCTCCGGTTGCCGCTTCAGAAACTCCCGTAGAGAAGAATAAGGAAGCTCCTTCAGAAGCGCGCGCCACGGCGCCGGCGCCTTCACGATTAGTTGCGAAGGCTCCAGGAACGCCGACATCAGCAGCAGAAAAAAAAGAACAGCCGGCGACACCTTCAGCTAAAACGAGCGCTTCATCCGTTAAAACCCAAAATAATACGACAAGCGAAAAAAAAGCTTCTAAAGAGAAAAGTAATAAAGTAGCTGCGAAAGCGGGTGATTCTAAGAAGAAAACGGAAAAGTCGGCTCCAAAAGATAAAAAAGAAAAGAAGGCCGCGGCGGCTGTAACAGCAAAAGCTCCGATTGCGCAGCAGAAGAAAGAAACAGTGAAACCATCGGTTACGGCATTAAAAAAGTCTTCGCCTAAGAAATCCGATGAAATAGCCGGGATGGGAAAAGCGGGAGCTAATGATAGACAAGTTGCAAATTCGAATATGAATGGCCAAGAGAAAACCCTTGAGATAGTATCCGAAGAAACAGAAGAATCAGATTCACAATCAGCAACGCCAGCGCCTGTGGTTGTTGCAGCGCCGGTCCCTTCACCCGCTCCTGTCGCAACTGCGTCCCCGCAGGCTCCTGCTCCCGTTGCTGCTTCGACGGCCCCGGCTGCCGCCGCTCAGGCGACAGATCGGAAGAAAGAGCAAGCGAAGCCTGTTGAGGCGCCTGACATTGCTGATAAAAAGACTAATACGAAGTCGTCGGATGAGGTTGTTAAAAGTGAGACGCCAAACCGCTACGGATTAAGAAATTCATCAAAACAAAACGAAAATATTAAATCAGAAAATAAATCCGCTGATAAGACATCAAGCGGGAAGAAAGAAGTTGCCTCTAAGCCGGCAGTTGAAAAAAAGGCGACCGAACCGCCAAAAGTCGCTTCCGTCGCGGAAAGTGAAATACAGAACAAGTTCGGTTTGAGAGTTGTCGCAGAAGCGCCTGCGGGCAATCCTGAACCAAAACCGGCTGAAAAAAAAGCAGTTGCCGTCAACAAAGCGGAATCAAAAGAGATTGCGCCCGCGCCGGCTGTGAAGAAGAACGAGGAAGAACCTCCTAAAGCGGCAGCGGAACCGAAAGCCGGACGCCAGAAGAAATATGAACCGGCGGCGGTTGTTGAACAGCCGAAGCGGCAGACAGAGCCAGAGCAGAAACCGAAAACCGCGTCGGAACCTGAGAAAGATATACGAACTGCCGAAAAGCATTTGAAAAAAGCTGACGAACATTACTCAGACCGCGATTACCATCTGGCTCTTGAACAGTATTCGACCGCATTGACGCTTGACCCGACGAATGAACGGGCGAGAACCGGAGTGATGGATGCCGCAAAGAAGTTAGGCATGGCGCAGCCGCTCTCTGAGACGGCTGAACCGCCGAAGCCTGGCGAAATTGTGTCGGTTCCTGTGGATGGAAAGAGAGCGCAGTCGGATGGAATGGACATTTCCTCTGTACAGAATAATTATGGCGTCTATCAGATTCAGGAAGGCAACTATGATGAAGCGATTGTGTGGCTGACGAAAGCGATAAGCGAGAATCCGAACATAGCCGCTTATTACCGGAACCGCGCGGTGGCGTATTACAAGCAGGGAAACGCGGCAGCGGCGGTGCTGGACGCAAAAATTGCGTATGAAAAAGGCGATGAGAGGGCGCGTGAGTTGCTTTTATCACTGAAGGAGTTGTTAAAGGCTAAGGAAGCCGTACAATCGAAACGGTAATATCGAATTGAGAACATCGAGATGGTGTAAGGCGCATTGCGCGCGGCCTGCGCGTAAACTATCAGACTATCAAACAAGAGATAAAATCGGACTCGTGAAAATTATAGGCAATAAATATTCCATATTAAGAAATACAGTTGTGATGTTGATCGTTGTCAGCATTGGATTTTTCTGCGGAGTTATGGTTAGCGGAAGCAAAGTGACGCAATCGAAAAAAACAGCCGTGGTTGAAGCCGCCGCGGCAATATCGCCGAAAGCGATTCCCATATCCGCAATTGAAAAAGAGAATCTGGCGCTGCGCAGAACGCCGGTTGTGATCGCCGCCGAAAAAGTCGGCCCGGCGGTCGTGAATATCAGCACGGAAAAAATAGTAGAACGGCGGTTCAGTCCGTTCGGCGGCCTGAATGACGATTTTTTCAAAGGTTTTTTCGACCAGTTTCCTACGGAAAGCTATAAGCAGCAGACCTTGGGTTCAGGCGTTATCATCAACTCCAAAGGGTATATCCTTACGAATGAGCATGTGATATTGCGAGCGTCAAAAGTGAAAGTTACTCTGCCTGACGAGCGCGAAGCGGAGGCTCGGGTTATCGGCGCCGATCCGAAATTCGATCTGGCGATTCTTAAAATCGACATGGACACGCCGCTGCCGGCTGCGCAAACGGGTGACTCGGATAATGTCATGATCGGCGAGACGGTTATTGCGATCGGCAACCCGTTCGGGCTTAAGCATACAGTTACGACAGGCGTTGTCAGCGCGGTCGGGCGTTCTATCAAAACGCGAGAAGGCCAGGTGTTCAACGATTTCATACAGACTGACGCTTCGATCAACCCCGGCAACAGCGGCGGCCCCCTTGTTAATATTGTGGGCGAAGTGATTGGCATAAACACGGCGATTTACGCTGAGGGACAGGGGATAGGGTTTGCGATTCCGATAAACAGGGCGATGCGGGCGGTTGCGGAGTTGCTCCGTTCCGGGAAAATTGAGAAGACGTGGACCGGCATCAGGGCGCAGGAAATGACGGCGAAGCTTGCGCAGAATCTCGGCGTGAAAAACGGAGGCGGCGTTCTCATATCTGACGTTATCGAAAACAGCCCTGCGGCCAAAGCCGGATTGAAAACTGGAGACGTGATTGTAAAGGTGGATAACGTTACGATAGATTCCATCGAGACATTTGTAGACAAAATTGGCAGCTACATGGTTGGGGAATCGATGGCGGTTGAGTATTTGCGTGATGGAGCTGGAAAGAAGGCGCAGATGAAACTTTCGGGACTGCCTTTGGACCGCGCCGAGAAACTGTCTCACGATCTGTTCGGGCTCGATGTTGAAGCGGTAAGCCGAGCGGCTCAGTTGCGCTATAGGCTTCAGGACACAAAAGGCGTAATGGTGACCGCAGCGCTGAAGAACGGGCCGGCGGCTAAAATCGGATTGCAGCCTGGCGATGTGATAAGGCAACTCGGCATACGCCAAATTGATGGGATGGACGATTTCAAGGAAGCCGTCACCGTCGCTTCGGTTCAGGAATCGGTTTTTCTTGTCGTTCAGCGTGGCATCTACCTTTATCATGTTAAAATGTAGGGTATCTGGCTAACAAAAGGAAACTGGAAAAAAACAATAGATAGAATTTTGCGGAGCGCTGTAAAAGCCGCCGGAGCCTGTAGCTTAGGGGAGCGATGAAGACCCATAAGGGAATGAAACAAGCAATTAAAATACTGCTCGTCGATGACGAGCAGGACTTTCTTGACGTTTTCGGCGCAATATTAGACATGGACGGAGCTGAAACATCTTTTGCGCATGGTTATAACGAAGCGCTGGACCTTTTTGAAAAGAATGAATACGACATTGTTATAACAGATTACAGCATGCCTGGTTGGGACGGCCTCTATCTTTTGGATATGATAAAATCGCAAAAGCCCGATATGCCGGTCATAATAGTGTCGAACTATCTCAATGACGAGAAGACCAGGAAAGCGTATCGCATGAAAGCCGATTGGGTGCTGAAAAAGCAGTTTGCCTATGAGGAACTGCTCGCCGGAATTCAAAGGCTTCTGAGAAAGAAATGAAAAAGCAGAAAAAAGCTGTAAAAATGAAGTGGGATAAAAAGGTAATTATCGAGCGGATAAGGGTGCTGGAAAAGCTCGATGAGAACCTGACGTATACGCATGTCAAGGAAACCGACAGCGCGCTGGTCGGGGCTGCGGTGAAATATTTCGGGAACTGGGGAGCGGCGCTTGAGGCGGCCGGACTGGATTACGCCGAGATTCGCGCGCTTTCGAAAGAACGGCGAAACGAGAAGGTGCGTAAGTGGTCAATCAACAAAGTGATTGAGGAGATTCGGGAAGTTGCAAAGGTCGAGGAAGACCTGAGCAATGCCTATATGAAGGAAAAACACTCTTCGCTCGTCGCCGCCGCGAGCAACTATATAGGAAGCTGGAAAAAAGCGGTCGAGATGTGCGGATTTGATTATGCGGAGATTCAAAAGAGGGGCCGCCGCATGAGGCAGGAGCGCGAAAAATCATGGTATCGCAGTTTGCTCCTCGATCGTCTCGATAAACTCGGCACATTCAATGAGCGGGATGTCAGGAATGCGCATCCGGATTTTTATAAATTGATATTATTGTATTTTTCAAGCTGGAACAAAGCCGTAAAATCGCTAAAGGACCGCAACGTTAGAAAGGACTGAACAGTGGCGAAACAGTTGATTCAGAATATGAATGAGGGCGATGTAATATCGACCTATCTGCAAGTGGAGGAGGCTCAGATATTCAGCTTCCGCAACAAGCCCGGAAAATATTCTCTGTTTTCATTCTCGGACAGAAGCGGAACGATTAAGGGAATATGCTGGGACCGCGGCGAAGAGTATTTCAATCAGATCAGCGACGGCTCGATTGTGCGCATTAACGGCAAAGCCGTTATTTACAACGGCCAGTTGCAGATCACTGTCGAAAAAATGTCGCCCGATCTCGACCATGATTTCGATCCGACTGATTTTCTGCCTGTTACTGCGATGGACGTGGACGAACTCCTGAATTATATGCTGAGCCGAATCGCCAAAATCAAAAACAGCCATCTTAAACAGTTGCTCGATAGTTTTTTCGGCGACTCCGCTTTCGCCGAGAAGTTCAAGCGGGCGCCCGCCGCGAAGTCTATTCACCATTCATATCTCGGCGGCCTCATCGAACACACGTCAAACTGCCTCAGGCTCGCCGACACTCTCAGCGACATTTATCCGCAACTCGACGCAGATCTTCTCGCCTGCGGCGTTATGCTCCACGACATAGGGAAAACGGTCGAACTTTCCTTCGACGAAAAGGTTGATTACACGGACGAGGGACGGCTTCTCGGCCATATCGTGTTAGGCCAGACAATGGTTTTAGACCACATCCGCGCGATTCCTGATTTCCCGCATAGCCTCTCGCTCGAACTGCGACATCTCATTGTCAGCCACCACGGCGAAAATTCCACAGGCTCTCCGAAACGGCCCAAGATGGCCGAGGCCTGCGCGCTCCATTTTCTCGAAAATCTCGACGCGCAGACTAAGCGCTTTATTCAAATCATCGAAGACGGCTCCAGAAAAAAGAAAGATTCGCAGTGGACCAATTACGACCGGCTGCTCGAACGATATCTATACCGCAAGCCGACTGATGAGGACCAATAAAGCGGCGTTTTGCCGTTTCGAGTAATTCCTCATTTCTTTTAATTTCGAGTGAGGCGAGGAAACTTCAATCAAATATCGATAATGATAGCATTATCGGGATTTCTCGATTAGCTCGAAATGACAAAAGCAGGGATAATAATCGATGAAGAAACCGCTCGTATTTTTTTTCATAATTGTCTCCATGCTTTTGTTCCATCTTTCCGTGTTTGCAGCCGGGCCCTACGGCGATTATCCGGCGCCGGATGAGATGTACGCTGAGATTAACGCCTTGGCCAATGATTTTCCCGGCTATGTCACTGTCGGCGAATACGGCCGCAGCGTTGAAGGCCGGCCTTTGTTGTTCATCCACATCGCGCGTCCCGGCGGCAAAAAGAGGGCGGAGGCGCTTATCTCGGCGAACATACACGGCAACGAATGGATTGGAAACCGTATGGCTATTGCTGCCGCCAAGAGGTTGCTCGAAGGCCGCGATTCCGATCCGTGGATTTCTTCTCTTTTAGATAAGATCGATTTCTGGATACTGCCTTGCATTAATCCCGATGGATACGCGAAAACATGGTCCG
>JBAYJY010000055.1:0-25193 GCA_041664945.1 bacterium
AATGAAAGCGCGGTTGATATGAAGAAAATAGAGCAGAAGAATTATTTAAAATATTTGATGATAGTCGCCGCATTGGCGTTTCTGTCCGGTTGTTCGAGTTGCGGGAAATCAGGCGGCGGAACTCCGGCGCAGAGCCCGTCAGGCATGCCGGTGATAGAAGTTGGAATCACGAACAGCGACAGCGTGAATTATATAGTCAGGGCGGAGGTCGCCCTGACCGACAGCGAGCATGAGGTCGGTCTTATGAACAGGAGCTCTCTCGCCGGGAACGCCGGGATGCTGTTTGTTTTCACGGATTCGCAAATACGGTCATTCTGGATGAAGAACACGCTTATACCGCTGGACATGATATTCGTCGGGGCCGACAAGGTGATTGTGAGCATCAGCAAGAACACGGTTCCGCTGACAACGACTTCGCACTGGTCCGCCGGTCCCGCGAAATATGTTCTCGAAGTGAACGGCGGTTACTGCGACAGCAAAAACATCGGGGTCGGCGACACGCTGACGTTCGAGGGATATTAAGGCGGTATTGTAATAGCAGTTTAGAGCTGTAAGCTTAAGCGCGTTAATTCAACTTAGACAATTTTCCGGTCGTAAAATATATGATGCGTTCGCAGATATTCGTGACGTGGTCGGCGATGCGTTCGAGCGACTGGACGACAACCATCAGGTGTGAAACGAAGCTGATGCAGTTGTTGTCCTTGATCATGAAATCGACGAGTTCTTTAAAAATGCGGCTGTTGTATTCGTCGACGGCGTCGTCCATGTCGATGACTTTGCGAGCGAGTTCGGCGTCTTTTTTTACGAAGGCTTCAAGGCTGAGGTGAAACATCTCGGTCACGCGCTCGGCCATTTTAGGGAGATCGACATATGGCTTGAGTTGCGGAAGGGCGGCGAGTATTTTGGCTTTTTTAGAGATTTTGGTGGTATGGTCGGCGAGGCGCTCGACGTCGGTGATGATTTTCAGAACGCTTTCGATGGTGCGAAGGTCCGAGGCCATGGGTTGCTGAAGGGCAAGCAGCCGCAGGCACTTCTCCTCGATTTCGATTTCCTTGTGGTCAATTTCCTCGTCGGCGGCGATCACTTTATCGGCGAGAGCGACATCCTGCTCGATCAAAGCTTTGACTGAGCCTTTAATAAGATCCTCGGTCATCGCGCCCATTTCGAGAACGGAGTGAAGCAGGTCTTCGATTTCCTGAGCGAAAGATTTTCTGATATTCTCGTCGGTCATCCGAACCTCCCGGTTATGTAATCTTCAGTCTGTTGCGCGCCAGGTCTCGTGAAGATCTTGTCTGTGGGGCCGATTTCAATGATTTCTCCGTGGAGGAAGAATGCCGTGATGTCGGAAACGCGGGCCGCCTGCTGCATATTATGGGTCACGATAACGATGGTATAGTTTTCCTTCAGGGAATGCATCAGTTCTTCAATTCTCAGGGTGGCGATCGGATCGAGCGCTGAGCAAGGCTCGTCCATCAGAAGGATTTCAGGCTTGACGGCGAGAAGGCGGGCGATGCAAAGGCGCTGCTGCTGGCCGCCGGAAAGTTCCATCGCCGACTTGTTGAGTTTGTCCTTGACCTCGTCCCAGAGGCCTACCGATTTCAGGCTGTTTACAACGATCTCCTCGAGGTCTTTATGCGAGGCAGCCATTCTGTGGATTTTCAGTCCGTAAGCGACGTTGTTGAAGATCGGCATCGGGAATGGGTTGGGCCTCTGGAAGACCATGCCGACTCGCTTGCGAAGGCTAACGACGTCTGTCGCCCTGTCGAGCACGGAGAGTTCGCCGAATTTCACGGAGCCATCCGTTTTAACGTTTTTAATAAGGTCGTTCATGCGGTTGAGCGTCCGGAGGAAAGTTGATTTGCCGCAACCGGACGGCCCGATGAGGGCGGTGATCTGATTCTTCGGAATATCTATAGAAATGTTTTTGAGCGCGTGAAAGTCGCCGTAATAAAGGTTGAGGTCTTTCACGGCGATCACGGGATTTTTAATATCAACTGTTGTCAGCATTGTTTAGCTTTCGGCGGCGCGAAGCCTTTCCTTATTTGAGTTTATCACCATTTCCGGCGTTTTCTGAATCTGTTGCGAAAAAATATCGCTATGAGATTGAGTCCGAAAACGAGGACGACGAGAACGAGCGCGGTTCCATATTTTGTTTTGTCCGGAATGCCCGGCACCTGTGTGGCGATGATATAGAGGTGATAGGGAAGGGCCATCGCCTGATCGAAGATCGAATGGGGGAGCCGCGGGAGGAAGAAGGCGGCGACGGTAAACAGAATAGGAGCGGTTTCGCCGGCGGCGCGGCTTACGCCGAGAATAGAGCCTGTGAGAATGCCGGGAAGCGCGTTGGGAAGAACGACTGTGCGGATGGTTTCGAGCCGTGTGGCGCCGAGAGCGAGAGCGGCCTCGCGGAATGACTTGGGCACGGTGAGCAGCGCTTCCTCGGAAGCCGTAATGATGACCGGCAGAATGAGAAAAGCGAGAGTGAGCGAACCTGAGAGGATGGAGGAACCGAACTGAAGGAAGATGACGAACAGGCCGAGTCCGAAGAGTCCGAAAACGACGGAGGGAACGCCTGCGAGGTTGACGATGCTGAGGCGAATCAGGCGCGTGAGCCAGTTGTCGCGAGCGTACTCGGTGAGATAGACGGCGCAGGTGACTCCGAGCGGGAGCGAGACTGAAATGGCGCAAATAACGAGATAGAGAGTGCCGACGATGGCGGGAAAAATGCCGCCTTCTTTCATTCCGGCGCGAGGCGCGGCGGTAAGGAATTCAATGTTTATCGCAGGCAGTCCTTTAACGAGCAGAAAACCGAGAATGAAAATGATGGGCAGCACGACCGCGAAACCGCAGAGCGTCAGGATTGTGAAAGCGATATGCTGCGATATTTTAGCCCGCATTTAAGCTCTGGCGCCCTTTCTCCGGACAGCGACGTCTGCTATCAGATTGATGACGAAAGCGATGCAGAACAGCGTGATGCCGATCGCAAAAAGCGCGTGGTAGTGGTCGCTGCCTCTGACGGTTTCGCCCATTTCCGCGGCGATTGTGGCGGTAAGAGTGCGCACCGGCTGGAAAATCGTATGCGGAATGACGGCCGAGTTGCCGCAAACCATCATGACGACCATCGTCTCGCCGATCGCGCGGCCGACGCCGAGCATGACCGCCGCGATTATTCCTGAAAGCGAAGACGGAAAAATAACTTTATAAAGCGTCTGCCACTTAGTGGCGCCGAGCGCGAGCGAAGCTTCCCGCTGATCTTTCGGGACGGAATAAATCGCGTCCTCCGAGATGGTGGCGATGGTGGGAATCGCCATGAAAGCGAGAACGATTCCGCCGGTGAAGGCTGTAAGTCCGGTGCTGATGTGGAACGCGTTTTTTACAAACACCGAGAGAGTGACCATTCCGATGAAGCCGAGAACGACGGAAGGAATTCCGGCGATAAGCTCGACGATAATTTTGAGGAAATCGCGGATTTTGGGAGGCGCAATTTCGGCGATATAGAAGGCGCATCCGACTCCGAGCGGCGCGGCGATCGCGGTTGCCAGAGCGGTCACCAGCAGCGAGCCTTCGATCAGCGGCAGTATCCCGAATTTCGCCGGAGACGATATCGGATACCACAGTTTGCCGGTTAGAAAATCCTTGATCGAAACCACGCTGAAAACAGGCAGGCCGTCGCGCAGCAGATAGACAAAAATCAGTATGAGAATGATGATCGAGAAAATGCTCGCGAACGCGATCAGATTCTCCCAGAGAAATTCTTTTATTTTTTTTCGCTTCATATATGAAAAACGGAATTATTTCAGCGGAACAAAACCGGTGTCCTTTACGATAGTCTGGCCTTCGGGAGACAGAACGAAATCGATGAAATTCTTAACGGAATCCTTCGGTTCGCCGTTCGTGTACATGTAAAGCGGCCTTGAGATCGGGTATTTGCCGGAAAGCACGTTATCAAGCGTCGGCGCGACCGGTTCATCGCCGGTTTTGCCGGAAATGGCGAGCGCTTTCTGTTTGCTCGAGATGTATCCGATTCCGTAATAACCGATAGCGGAAACATTCGTGGTAACTTCATCCGCTATCGCCTGCGATGAGGACATCAAAAGCGCCGTAGGGCTGAACTCGACGTTTCCTTTGGAGTTGCCGTTGTTCAGAACGTGTTCCTTGAAATAGACATGCGTTCCGGAGTTGACCTCGCGGGACAGGATAACGATTTTTCCGGGCGCGCCGCCGATTTCCTTCCAGTCAGTTATCTTGTTGGTGAATATATCTGCGAGTTGGGCGATAGTGAGAGAATCGATTTTATTTTTCGGATTGACGACGATAGCGATGCCGTCTAGAGCGACTTTGAATTCATTGGGATCGACGCCGTTCTTTTTCGCCTGTTCGATTTCGTCCGGTTCGACAGAGCGCGAGGTTTCGGCGATATCGGTTGTTCCGTTGAGAAGCGCGGCAATTCCCGTTCCTGAGCCGCCGCCGGTTACTGCCATGCTCGCGGACGGATATTTCTTCATGAACGCTTCGGCCCACGCCTGGCCGAGGTTGACCATGGTGTCTGACCCTTTGATCTGAATGCCCGCCGCGCTCCCGCCTCCTGGTTCCGCGCCGTTTCCTTTTTTCGGCCTGCTGCATCCGGCTGACATGGCAAGCGCTCCGATTATCGCACAAACCGCGGCTGTCTTAATTTGTTTTCTCATAAATACCTCTTTAACAATGTAATCAGGCGCAAACTCAGAGCGAAATAGACTGGCTGAGAGTTTTTGCAATCAACGCATATATACGCGATATTGTATTCATATCAATTTGTTTAATCAAGTATATGGATAGGCATGAAAGGGAAGTTGAATAATCTGCCTTAACGGTTATGGATTGACACATCGATTTTAAAAGCGCTATTTTTCAATTTTACCAATTACTGAAGAAGGATCGCTGATGGACTCTATCATAATAAGGAAAGCTAAAAAGGAAGACGTTGAAACGATTGTAGCGATGCGGATAGCGATCCAGAAGCATCTTGAGAAGATCGACCCGGAAACATGGCGGTTTTCTGAAGAAGGATACGCGATGGCGCCCAAAGAGATAAGGTTTCGGCTGGAGAGCAAGGCGTGCTGCATTGCGATAGCGGAGACAACAGGAGGGGCGCCTGTTGGAATGGTGATGGCGGAGATCGTGAAGAATTCGGGCGTCGTGCCTGAAATGTACGGGCATATACATTGGCTGTATGTGAGGGAGCCGGCGAGGCGTCTCGGAATCGGAAAGCGGCTGATACAATACACGAGCGGTTTTTTCGAGACGTGGAATATCGAATTCATAACAGTGGGCTATGTCGTCAAAAATCCTGAAGCGGCTGCTTTCTGGCCGTCAGCGGGCTTCAAGCCGCGCGTAATGCATGCGTATACAACGCGCGAAAAGCTAAACAGGCTGACAGAGGGGATGCCGCCGGCAAAGGATATTTAATCCGGATTCCGTGATTATTCCCTAATGTTCATCAAGCGAAATCTTATCTGAATAACATTATTTTTTGACAGTTTTCTTGAGGGTTTTCTTTTTAACCGTTTTCGCCTTCTTTATTGCTGCTTTATTCTTAGGCGCGGCTGCGGCGCAGGTTTTCTGGTCGCGCAGGCAGATATTGCACCGGCTGTCGGCGCACCACTGGCAGAAAGTGCAGTCGGGACACGGATGTTTTTTCGGGCCGGCAGAACTCTGATCGCATTTCATATCATTTCCTTTTGACTATTAAGCAGGCATAAAGTCATTCTATAAGTTAAGCCATAAATATAATAATATGCAGCTCTGGCATCAAGTTCCAGCACAAAACACAACATAGTCTCGCGCGCGGGATAAAAAATCGATATAATATGAAAGAATGAAGCAGGCGCGCTCATAAATAAATACAAGCGTCTGATGTAGAGGGAGCGCGAAATAATTGTAATCCGGAGAGATAAAATGAGAAAACGAATGCTGTATTTGGCCGTAATAATGACATCGGTTTTGGTAATGGCGGCGGCGCCGCTTTGGGCGGAAGAGACATCCGTGGCGGCGACAGATGCAGCGGTGGCAGCCGCAACGCCGACTTTTTATGCGGTTGCGTTCAAAGGAGTGGACCGGAAGATGATCGGCGAGATACTGCCGATGGTTTCGAAAGAACTTTTGGATATCCCGTTCGAGTTACTCGAATCGGCGCCTGATATTCCAAAAGAAGCGTATGAGGAAGTGAGGGAAAAATACTATGCCGGCGCGATACTGGATTATCTGGAGACGCTGATGCCGAAGGGCGGGGTCGCCATAATCGGTTTTGTAAACGAACCGATATTCGCCGGCCCGTCGCCATTCGTGGATGGTGTAGGGCTGCCGGATAAAGGCGCCGCGATAGTATCTCTCGCGCAACTCAAGGAAGTGGATTATTACCGCTTCCGGCGCCGCGCATTCAGCGAAGCCTTGCACGAGATGGGCCATGTCGCCGGACTGGATCACGACCCGAAGTCTTATTGTGTTATGCAGGATACTCACGACAAGGGGCAGCTCGACGCGCGAGAAACGAGTTTCTGCCCGTTTCATCTTCAAAACGCCTATAAATTCCTCAGCAAGAAAATCCCGAATTTGAAACCGGTGGACCCGTACAAAGGCAAACAGAAAGTTCCGCCGGTTAAATCCGCATACAAGGAAGATGCCGAAAAGAAGGAGAAACCGGCGGACATTAAGCCGCCGGAGTTGCTGGATATTTATCCGAACGAAGGCGCGATGGTCACGAAGGACATCGGGTATATACGCGCGAGGCTGGTTGATCAGCCGGCCGGAGCGGGCGTCGACCCCATGAGCATTCTGCTTCTTGTGGACGGAGCGCAACTGAATTTCAACTACACCGAAGCAACGGGCGAACTGACCGCCAGACTGCGCGATCTCGATCCCGGAATACATTCGGTGGAACTTCACGCGTCGGATAAAAAGAATAATTCAATGAACCCGTTTTTCTTTTCTTTCATAGTGAACGAATGAGATTGTCTGATGAAATTATAATGCGCGATACAGGAGAGTATGAATGAAACGAATGATTATGCTGATAACGATTCTCGCCGCTTTTTTGTCTGGGCAGGCAGCAATTTCTCAAGAGGCGGCGCCTGACGCAGGCGTGACTAACAAACGAATCATTCTGACCGTAAAGGAAGCTCGCGGGAACGCGGAAAACTACAAAGGCAGGAAAGTCGTTGTTGTAGGCGTTTTCATGGGATGGAACGGACGCTGCAAGCCTCCAGCTCCGATGAGAAACGACTGGATGATTCAGGACAAGGAAGGCAACTGCATCTGGGCGCGCGGCATGTATCCCGAGGATTGCTCCGCGGTGACGAAAATAGGCGTTGGAAATGATGTGGCGGTGGAAGGATTTTTAAGAATTGAAAAAAAGGAAGTCGTGATCATGTCCACCCGCACGCAGGAGGTAATAGCGCAGCAGAAACAAAAGAAGAAGGAACAGACTCAGAAACAATACGATGAAATGAATACGCAGTTGCAGAAAATATTAGATAAGCAAAACCTTCAAAATGTTTTGAAGGTGAGCGACATCTCGTTCAACCCGTCGGTTTTCGTAGGATCTGAGCGGCATGTGAAAGGCCAGTATTTTGCGGACAAAGGCCATTGCGAAGGCGCGCCGCCGTTTGATAACTCAGTATGGATGTTTGAAGATCTGCTGGGCAAGTGCATTTTCGTTCATGGGCAGCGTCCGGAGATCGACGGGAAAGCGCTGAACGTCGGCGACCTCGTCACAATCAAGGCGGTTGTTAAGCAGAAAGAGACAGCCGGGAAAACGGTTTACTATCTCGACACCATGGATGCGCCCGAAAAAGAAGCGGAGTCTGTAACGAAAAAGGAACCGGTTAAAAAAACTGAGGCGCCTAAAAAAACGAATTCCGTTAAAAAAGCGACTTCCGCAAAAAAATAAATAACGAGTATGAACCGTGTCAGAATAATTCTATAATATTCAAAATTTAACGGAGGCTTAGGAATGTTCAGAAAAACGGTAGTTATGTTGATTGCGGGAATGTTAATTGTCACGGCTGCGCAGAGCGCGAGCGCAGCGAAGCCGGCGGCTCCGAAAGCCCCTGCGGCAAAAAAAGCTGCGGCTCCGAAGGCTGACGCGATTGTCGATTCGCTGTTCAAGAAAACTGCCGAACTGAAAACATATAAATTCTTTTTCGATTACTTTGTTCCCAAAACCGACAAGGTTAAAGGGGAATCCAGAACATGCGATTTCTGGTATTCCGGACCGGGCTATCTGCGGCTCGTTGTCACCGACGGCGACGATAAAGGCTCGCAAGTCGTATATAACGAGGAAAAGAACGATAAGGCGGTAAAGGCGAAACAGTCTTATATGCCGATCGCGATTTCCGTTAAGAAGAATGATCCGCGGCTCGAAGGATTTTTCGTAAGCGACTGGAACTCCGACGTGAAGGAAATAAAGAAATTCACAAGCGGCGCGAAACCTATCCTTGCAGGCGAAGAAAAGATAAAGGACCGGGTTGGATACAAAGTCGTGTTTGACGGCCTAAAGGGCGAATTCGACAAGGTGATAATCTGGATAGACAAGAAGGACAGCGTTCTGCTGCAATACGAGTATTATCTCGGCGGCCCGCTGAAGCAGCGCAAAACTTGGTACAACTACGACCTTAACCCGGCGATCACAAACGCTGATTTCAAGATTTGATCTTAATGCTCAGTATTTGATAGCTTTAAATTCATCTTCCAGAGCGGAATACAGGCTTTTAAATCGGGCCTGATTTTCGCCGTATTTCTTTGTCATGGCCGGGTTGGGCTTTGTTGTTGAAGTGACGCGAACTGTGGCGTCGGCGGCTTCCACGACGTTTTTGAAAGCGCCTGCGCCTGAGGCGGCGAGAAGGGCGGCGCCATAGGCCGGGCCCTCGTCATGATTGACTGTCACCACCGGTTTGCCGAACATGTCGGCCTGCATCTGGCGCCAGAAAGCGTTCTTGCCGCCGCCGCCGGTTGCGCGCACCTGTTCGACTTTGATTCCCATCGATTCCATTATGTCCAGCGAATCTTTAAGCCCGTAAACGATGCCTTCCATCACAGAGCGAACCATGTGGGCGCGATTGTGGCGCGGCGAAATGCCGAAGAAGACGCCGCGCGCGAAAGGGTCTTTGTGCGGCGTGCGTTCGCCGTTTAGGTAGGGCAGGAAGAGAAGGCCTTCGCAACATGGGGCGGCTTTTTGCGCTTCCCGGCTGAGCAGGTCGTAGGCGTCGCCGCCGCCGGCTTTTTCCGCAGCGATTTCCTTTTCGCAGAACGTGTCCCGGAACCATTTGAACGAAAGCCCTGCGGAGAGCATGACGCCCATCAGATAGAATTTGCCTGGCACGGAGTGGTTAAAGGAATGGACGCGGGCGCTTGGGTCAACGCGGAGTTTATCCGTGTGCGCGAAGATGACGCCTGAGGAGCCGATGCTGGACGAAACGCGGCTCGGGCGCACGATGCCGGTTCCGATAGCGGCGCATGTGTTGTCGGCGCCGCCGCCGACCACCGGCGTTCCTTCGCGCAGGCCTGTCAGCCGCGCCGCCTCGCGCGTCACAAGGCCGGCTATCTCTGAAGAACCGACTATCGGCGGAAGTATACTTGTTTTTATTCCCATGTCGCGGATCAGGTCGGCCGCCCATTCGCCTTTCGCCACGTTAAGCATGAGCGTTCCGGCAGCGTCCGAAATATCAATCGCGCGTTCTCCGGTGAGCTTGAACCGCACGTAGTCCTTCGGCAGCAGGAAGCAGGACATTTTCTTATATAGATCGGATTCGTTTTTTTTCATCCACAGAATTTTAGGCGCGGTGAAGCCGGTGAGGGCAGGGTTGGATGCGGTTTTGATTAAGCGGTCGGCGAACTTCTTCTGAAGCGTGTCGCATTCTTTAACGGGCCGCTGGTCGCACCACAGGATGGCTGGGCGGAGCGGTTTGTCGGCGGAATCGAGGGGAACGAGGCCGTGCATCTGGCCCGAAAGGCCGACAGCGGCTATTTTCGAGGCGTCAGCGCCGCCGGCCATCAGTTTGCGAACAGCGCTGGCGGTCGCTTTCCACCAGATGTCGGGCGCCTGCTCGGCCCAGCCGGGTTTAGGCGTTGAAAGCGGATACTCCTCTCTCGCTGAGCCGGCGATGCGGCCTTTCCCGTCTATGAGCAGAGCTTTCAATCCAGTGGTTCCGATGTCGATTCCGAGAAAATATTTCATGCGGTTTCACCTCAAGGGTTCGAAAAGAATTTTGCTAAACAAATTTGAATCGTCGCGCTCGAAATGATTCACGATGTCTTTGAATCATTTCAAAACGCGCCGCGCATCAAGGATAAATATAAATGAAAGCGGAATCGGATGTCAAAAAACCGGCTGAAAAAAGAAGCGCCGGGCCTTGCGGCCCGGCAGTATAAGGGCAGATATTAAAAAAGAAAAATGATGTCGGGGGGAGTCCGTGGTTTTTTATTGAACACATAACCTGCGGTTCAAAAAAACGGGCTCCTGAGCCATACCCCGGAGGGGGCAGGCTTGTATAGCAGTTATTTACCCGACGGCGGCAGGATTAAACATGGCCGAAGCAAATAATCAAACGGGCTATTCTGAAAGCGTGAATAATCAGGGTTCAATTGAGAAATGCGGCGCAGTGGATTATAAAGTGATGATAGAGCATTAGGCGGCGGAGCATAGCATGAAGATATTGATAGCGATATTGGCGGTGGCGGCGATAATATTTTTCGCATACAGATCGGCGTCGGCGCAATCGGCGGCGACGATGACTGTCACGTTTGTTTATACAAATGATATGCACGGTGTTTTCAGAGGCTCCGATGAGAGCGCGTTTATGAAGTTGAAACCGGCGCAGGGACTGTTGAGAATATCGACGCTGATAAAGCGCGTGAAAAGCGAGAATCCGAACACGATAGCGCTCGACGCGGGCGATGCGCTGCACGGCACGCCGATGATGTATGTTTTTCGCGGCGAACCCGTTGCGGAATTAATGAACGCCGCCGGTTACGACATAATCACGCTCGGGAATCACGATTTCGAATGGAAGATGCAGGTCGCATCGGAACGCGTCGCGCGCGCGAAACAGGATGTCGTTGTTTCGAACGCTGTTTTCCCGCCGGGATACGATTTCAGCGCCGTGAAGCCGTATGTCATCCGCGAGATCGGCGGGGTCAAGGTTGCGATTGCGGGATTGTTCACTGATGAAACATTAAAATTTATATGGCCGGGCTATATTCAGGGGCTGGAAATCGAGCCGGCGGAAAAAGCGCTCGAAAGGCTATACCCCGATATGCTGCGCGAAGCGGATTATATTGTTTTGTTGTCGCATCTCGGAACGGCGAACGACTTGCAGATCGCGACTTCCTCGACCGGAGCAGATCTTATTCTCGGCGGCCATTCCCACAATGTGATATTTCCGCCGATTCAGATAGGTAAAACATATATTATGAACTCCGGCGCTTACGGGCTCAACCTCGGGAGGGTGGATGTCGATTTTGCTCCGGGAGACGACGGGCGCATGAAGCCGGTCGGCGTTCGAGCCTCAATGATTCCCGCTGACGAATCGGTTACTGAAGACCCTGAACTGGTTCCTGTTTACGAGCAGTACAGGACAATGCTCGCGGATGTGATGTCGCTGAAAGTCGCCGAATCATGGGCGATCGCCGGCGATAAGAAACGGACGGGCGACAGGGCGGCGGACCTGCTGCGCGAGGCGACAGGAGCCGACATAGCGTTCATAGGGGCGGGCCAGATAAGCGGCGAGATGGGCGTCGGGCCGGTTGCGGTTAAGGACTTCTATAAAGTAATGACATCTTACTCGCGGCAAAACATAGTTCTCGGAAAATTGAGCGGAGCGCAGATCGCTGATCTGATCGAACGCTCGGCGAACGGAACCAAGGCGGCGAACGGCATATATTTTTCTGGAATTAAGTATGAAATCAGTTCCGACGCCGCCGGAAAGAGTATCGTTTCGATAACGGTAAACGGAAACCCGCTGGATAGCAACGCCGGTTATCTTGTCGCGTCAACAGGGAATTTCATTATGGAGCGCACTGATTTGCTGAGCGCAGATCCTGGCGGCGTAGCGGACACCGGCGAAACTCTGCGTGATGTGGTCATGAAGCAACTTGGCATTGGCGGCGGAGGCAATTATGCATCGGGGAAAATCGGGAAAACAGCGTCGCCGCCTGACGAAGCGAATTAATCACGGCAAATAATCATAATTGCGCGCACAGAGCTATTGGATAACGCCGCCGACTCTTGATTGCAGATCGCGCATAAGAAGATTGATTTCAAGTATTTCCGGATAAACTTTGTAAACCCTGAACAGAACCATCTCGGCCTGTGAAATATTCCCGCTGTCTGAAAGAATTTTAGCGAGTTCGAAAGCGATGTTGGGATTTAACGGGTCCAATCTGTTCGCTTCCACAAGAATGCCGAAAATTTTCGATTTGTCCGGGTTTTCAGTTTTCAGCAAATATTTAGCGGCGTCGAAAAGGGCGGAGCTTTTAGCTTTCTTTTCCTTCACCATGTTCGCATATCTCAATAGAATTAAGGCCGATTCCTCGTAGCGGCCGAGACCTTTAAGAATGATGGCTTGAGCGTTCAAAATTCTGATGTCATCTTTCTGAGATTGCGAGAGCAGGGAAGCGAGCGTTTCAGCTTTTTTGAATTCCTGTTGTTTGATCAGGAACATAAGGTAAGATAGCTGCGCCTGGCGACCGGCTCCGTTTTTAATAGAGAGGTTGTAATAATCATCGGCTAAAAGTGAAAGGCCGATCGAGCTGAAATATTCGGCGGACAGGAAAAGGACGGCGGGGTTGTCAGGCGAAAGTTTATTGATTATCTCAAGATATTTCCCGTAATCGGACCGATCAATTTTGGTATTGTAAACGTCATTCGCAATACCAAAGTACTCACTCGCGGTGAGTTTACGGGCGTCGAGACCGACGGAGGCGAGAGGATCGACTGGATAGATTGAAGTGATCATGTTTGCGAGAACGGGAGCAGGTTCGAAGAACTCGAACGGGGCGGCGAACTCGAGAAACGGGCGGTCGTCGGTGTGCAAGCGGCTGCCAGCGGAAAGTTTCCGAATTTCGTTGGGGCCGGCGACAAAGTGTGCGGCGGTAATGCCGAGCCTGTCGAATCCGGGGCGCAAAGGCTTGAGTTTAGCTGCGAGTTGAGCGGAATCGAAGCGTCGAGCGATTTCCCGAGCGTCGATCTGTATAGGTTTTTCTGAGCCGATCAGGAAAAGATCGTTTTCAACGAGGAAAGCATATACGTAAGGATAAACAGACTGGTAAGTGGCGAGGATCATGGAGAGGCTTTTGGGGGCCATGGAATATAATTGAACCCACTGGCAGTAAATGCCGCCGGCCCGCAGACGGGATTTTGTCAGTTTGAAAAAATCCTGAGAATACAGGTTGGCGATGCCGGCGATCCAGTGATTAGAGGGTTCGGAAATTATTACATCATATTTATCGCTGTTCGCGAGCAGATAGTTTCGGGCGTCCTCAATGTGTATCCGCGTTCGTTTGTCGTCGAGGAAATGAAAGTTTTTATTTTCGAACAGCCGGTCCGCCTCCACGACATAAGGTTCAATTTCGATAGCGTCAACAGAGCGGACGGACGGGAACTGGAGAACTGTCCCGGCGGACATCCCGCTGCCGAGGCCGATCACCGCGACTTTTTGAGGATTCGGATGGATCAGAAGCGGCATGGCGGCGAGGAAAATCTGGGTGTGCGCGTCTCCAAAGCTTGACGCGTCGGTTTTACCGTTGACTTTCAGAAACATATTATCGCCTTCTTTCAGAACGGCTACGGAAACTGTTGCGCCGTCGCGATAATATATGAGTCTCGCGTTTTGTTTGATCGATTTCGAAATAGAATCAGGATCTTTGATACTATTATAATTTCTGTGATATAGGAATGGCCCGCTGGTCATGAGGTAAGAATCCCACGGCTGGGAAAAAGAGATGAAGAAAACGGCGGCGGACACAGCGGCGGCCGCGGCAAATCTTTTCAGAACCGGAACTTTGATCTCGAACGCGGAAAAAACGACGCCCATGCCGAGCATGGCTAAAACGCCGATCAGCAGCGTCGGCCGCAAGCCGATCAGCGGCAATAATATAAATCCAGTAAGCGCCGATCCCAATATCGCTCCGAGCGTATTCCAGAAATAAATCCTTCCGACGCCGGCAGACACCGCGCCGGTCTTCATTGTGTACAAGGAAATGATCGCCGGGAAACTCGCTCCGAACAGAAACGCGGGCGCGAAGAGTATCGATCCGCAAACAATAAATTGAAGTATGAGTATCAGATTATAATTCCCGTTAATCATATTCATTGTTTTCATGAAAAGAAAGAAAGCCCATTTTAGCATCGGGAAGTATGACGCGGATGCAACGGCGATCAGGAGAAAACAGGTTGCGATAGAGGCGAAGCCGGTGGATATGATCCGGTCCGGGCGCGAGCGCATGAAGCGGCCCATGGAGAAGCTTCCGAGCGCGATCCCGATCAGAAACGCCAACAGTATCAGAGTGAACGAATAAACCGAACTGCCGATAATCAGCGCCAGCGAGCGCGTCCAGGTTACTTCGAGCAGAAAGCTGACGAACCCCGAAGCGAAAGCGCCGCAGAGAAGGAGAGGGATGAAAAATCCGCGAGAGGCGGCGCCTGTCAGAGGGGTAGCGGAGCCGCCGGCAGGAGAGAGAGCATCCGCGCCGGCGCCGGGCGCAGGAGTTGCGGTTTCGGTTTCATCTGTATTCAGTTTGCTCATCTTCTGATGCTGGACAATCGCCAGAAGGCCGATGCCGATATTTAAAACCATTCCCATTTTAAGCGTGTCAGTTATGCCCATCAGCGCCAGAAGATAAAAACCGGTAAGGAAAGCGCCTGTGACAGCGCCGATTGTATTCAGCCCGTAGAGGAAAGAAACTGAGATTGAAAGCTTATCGCGCCTGGCGACGAAGAATTTGCTCATGAGCGGAAGTGTGGCGCCCATGCAGAACGTTGGAATCGCGAGTATTGCGGCGGCGGCGACGGCTTTGATCGCGATAAGCGCCGGTTGGCTGACCGCTGCATGGTAAAGTTGCGGATACACGCTTTCCAATGCTTTGATCAGCAACGGCGGGATGAAAGCGTAAAGGCCGATGATAATCTCCACGATTCCATAGAACATGATCGCGCTTTTTCGCTTTTCTATGAAACGGCCGAACCACCAGCCGCCGGCTCCAAGACCGCCCATGAACACCATTAATACCGTTGCCGTGCTGTAAACGGCGTTTCCGAATACGAGCGCGAAGAGCCTCACCCACACGATTTCATACAGCAGGCCGGTCAGCCCGGAAAAAAAGAAACAGCATGTCAAAACGTTTCGTGCCGTTCGTTCGATGGACAACGGCTCGCTTTCAATTGTCTTTATCATTTGCTCAATTTGCCTCTTTCATGATTATTTCTCTTAGTTGAATTTGCCTTTGCGAGCGCCGCGGCGTGGCGCGCAACTTCTTCGCGCAGTGATTCAGGGCTGACTACCCTTGCGCCTTCTCCCCAGCTCAGTACCCATCGCCTGATCTCAAGCGTGCCCTTAACTTTTGCCGAGAATGTGATGCCGCCGTTCTTATGTTTCACAATTTGCTGGCCGGGATGCCACCGGCGCTCCTCGATCAGCGGGGCCAGTTTGCTGTCGAATTCTATCACGACATCGGTTTCCTCGCCTTGAAACACGCCCCAGCTTTTCGCGACGTAATCCTGAATCGAGAAGTCTTTCGGATAAGCGAAGGATTCGCCTGTAAGAGCCATGTCGGTTGCGCGGTTCAGGCGGAAGGTGCGCAGTTCCCGGCGTGTGTGGCACCAGGCGATCATGTACCATGAGTTACCGCGGAAAATTACGCCGTAGGGGTCCGCTTCGCGGATCGAGGTCGCGTTTCTGCTGTATGTGAAGTATTCGAATCGTATTGTTTTTCTTCCGGCGATGGCGGCCTGGGCCGTTTTGAGGGCGGGAAGCGTTTCGGCGCGCCCTTGAGTGTCCATGCGGACTTTGCCTTCGAGTTCGAGAAGCAGGCGGCGCGATTCATCCGGAAGAAGCTCGTACAGTTTCGATATCGCGCTGCGCGCCGGGGTCTCGCGGGTCAGATGGCCGTGACTGTCGAGCGCCGTGCAGCCGATCAGCAGCGCGAGCGCCTCGTCGAGCGAAAATCTTACTTGCGGGAGCGCGGACATCCCGAGAAACGAGTATCCTTTGCCGTTGTAAACCACGGGAATCCCGCCGGCGTTAAGTTCGTTCAAGTCGTCGTACAGCCTTTTCTCGGAGATTTCGAAATATTTCGCGAGTTTCTTCGGGCCCCATTCAGGGTGAAACTTGATGACGCTCATCAATTCGATCAGTCTTGCCAGCCTTAAATGCTTCGACAATGCGCGTCTCCGTCAGGCAACACGCGGCCGGTCGCCGGTTCCATCGTTTCGGGCGATAAATCGCGGCGGCGCGATGATCATTGTATTCCTTCGTAAACAGGTTTGTTTCTATTAAAGTCATTCGCGGCGCCGGAATTATCAGGCGCTCTTGTGATGTTGATTCTGATGCGCGGCCCTCCGGCGATCGAGCGGCTCCACCGGCTCTTCGAGTATGTTGTTTTAGCCCCTGCTTTCGTCTCGATCAGGCTCAGAGCCTCGTTAACTGTTATCGGCGTGATTGTATGGATGGAAATCCGTTTTTCAGAGATATCCTTCCGGCATGTGATGTCCAGATTCGGAATCTTTTTATTCCACGTTTTCAGCAGCGAGCCGACCGTCACATTGTCAGCGTCCATTTTCGGGATGAATTTTTCGAGTCCGGAAGGCCTTATGTAAAAAAACAAGATAA
This sequence comes from bacterium, assembly GCA_041664945.1. Taxonomy (GTDB): domain Bacteria; phylum UBP15; class UBA6099; order UBA6099; family UBA6099; genus JBAYJY01. The sequence continues at coordinate 16,863 of JBAYJY010000055.1, forward strand.
CTATCCAGAAGACGACGAGAAAATTTATCTGTTTTTCCGCTTTCGCGCTCTCTCGGAATTCTTTGTTTATCGCTCTGCGTAATATTAAGATCAAAGTGAAAAGGGCGATAAACGGCAGCGCAGCATACCCGTAGGGAAGCCATGCGATAAACGCGGCGGCGGCGGCGGAAATAATTATTATAATGATCGAATTCATCATCGAAAAACCTTTCGTTATTTCATAGACAACGATAGTCGTATAGTATTTGCAGCCGTCAGAATCCTCTGATGCTTTCGAGGTTCGTGCGGGCGACTGCGCCCACTTCTCCGAACGGCGCGACATCCAGAACTTTCTTGAAACAGTCTTCAGCTTTGCGGTTCTCGCCGAGTTGCCGGTAGAGCATTCCGAGGTTCAGGTGCGCCGGCACAAAGTACTCACTCATTTCTATCAGTTCACGGTATTTCTTCTCGGCTTCCGCGAGACGCCCGCTTTCGTGAATCTTTACAGCTTCCTCGTATCGTTCCATGACGAGGTTTTTGAGATCCATCTCGAAGAATCTGTTGATGCCCATATTGAGCAGAATGGTCGGTATCGGAGCGAAGATCAGGCCGAGAGTCGTGATAGCCGTCGCCGTTGTGATGGGCATATCGGCGATCACGCGGCCTTTGTATTTAATCTGAACGCGCGTCAGGTTGGTCTGGCGCACCATTTCCTCGATCATTTTTTGAATCTGATCGCCGGTGACTTCGTAGCGGTCCGCAGTATATCCGTCAACGCTGCCGGTCTGATTGCGGAAATTCCGAAGCGTTTTATCGTAATCGTGGCGCGATTCCGGCTTCGAGAGCACATTGTAAGCCTGATTCGCCTTGCGAAAGGCTTCTTCGTCCCCGTTGCCTGAATCCGGATGATACTGTTTTGCAAGCGAGCGGTAGGCTTTTCTGATGTCATCGGAGGTCGCTTCTTCCGTCACTCCGAGCAGTTCGTATAAGTTTTGCATAACGCAGGTGATTTTAGATTAAAAGAATTGTTGAGTCAATTAAATCTGATTGCAAACGAACTTTGACAGAATAACTGTAAACAAATATTGCCACTCTTAAGCGCATTCACCATCAGCGTAGGCGCATGTCACATTAAGCGCCGTCATTTGTCAGAAGCATATCCCTTTTTCATTTACCCTTGTTAAATTTGTATATAGATATTATTTTTATCTTGTAAGTATATTAATACTCAACAGACGGTAAGCCTGTTTAATGAGCGACATCGGAGCACATTTTCAAACCTATCTCGCCGGCGCGCCGCTTTTGGCGTTCTGCGCTGCGTTTTTGGCGGGCGTTCTCGCCAGCCTGACGCCTTGCGTGTACCCGATGATACCGATCACGGCGGCCTACATCGGAGGCAGTTCGGCAGGCGGAACGCGGGGCCGAAGCGCGCTCATGGCGGTTTTCTATGTGCTCGGCATATCTGTTATGTATTCAGCGCTCGGGGCCACGGCGGCGTTCACGGGCCGAATTTTCGGAACTTTCGCTTCAAGTCCTTATATTAATCTTGCGCTCGCCAATGTTTTCATTCTGCTCGGGCTCGGCATGCTGGATGCGCTGACGATTCCGATGCCGGAGTTTCTCGCTAATCTCGGCTCGAAACAGAAAAAAGGCGGTTTTGTCGGTTCGTTTCTGCTCGGGATGGCTTCCGGATTTGTCGCCACTCCATGCACGACGCCGGTCGTTCTCGCGATTCTCACGCTTGTCGCGAAACGTCAAAATGTTCTATATGGAACCGCGCTTCTTTTCTCGTTCTCGCTGGGGCTGAGCATGTTGCTCGTTGTTGTCGGGATTTTCGCCGGTTCGGTCGCCTCGCTCCCGAAATCAGGCGAATGGATGGTGAAAATAAAGCATATCTTCGGCTGGCTGATGATCGTCTGCGCCGAGTATTTTCTGATTCAAGCCGGCAAAATGTGGCTTTAAGTGTCAAAAAGAAGGGTGACGAGGTCAATTAAGGGATGAATAAACATATCAGGATAGCATTGCTCGGACTGTTTGCGGCGTTTTTATTGTTCGGGTCCAGCGGGTGTCCCCAAAAAGGCGGCGACAAGCAGCCGGCGAAACCGGAACCGGCGCTTTCAGCGGATAAAATTCTATTTTACGGAATGGACGGCAAGAAGGTTTCGCTGAAGGCGCTTGCCGGCGAACAACCGGTATATCTGACGTTTTTCGCGAGCTGGTGCAATATCTGCATTAAAGAAGTTCCGACCAATAATAAGATTTTCGAAAAATACGGGAAGAACGGGCTGAAAGTAATCGGCGTGAATGTAGGCGAAGACAGCGAAATAGTGAAAAAATTCGTCGCCGCATATAAGGTGTCGTATCCGGTGGTTGGCGACCCGGAAGAGGAAGTCGCGAAATCGATGAAGATGATCGGTTTGCCGCTGAATATTGTGTTAGACGCAAAAGGCAGGGAAATCTATCGCGACGCGGCGCCTCCGGCGGACGATGTGCTGAAGAGCGTTACGGAGGCAAAATAGTGCGTTCTGAAAAAAAGTTAATCATTTTTCTGCTGTTTGTAATATTCGTCGCCGCGCTTGTCCATTTTTTCGGCGTAAATCTTTATATGAAGAACGAGCCGAGAAAGTCCGGCAGCCTCAACGGGATGGCGATGAACGACCTTCCGGCGCCGGACGGGCTGCCGATGTTTATTATGTTCTTCACACAGGACTGTTCGATCTGCCAAAGTATGGAACCGAGCATCAAAAAGTTCGAGAAGGAATTCGAAGGCAAAATAAGATTTCTCATGATCGACGCGAACGATCCGGCTTCCATGAGGCTAAATCAGGATTTTCAGATCGACGGCGTGCCGGCATTTTACTGGCTAACGGCGGACCGGAAGGTGTTCGACGCGAAAGTCGGCGGCTGGCCGATCGCGGCAATAAGAAAAAATATGGTCGATCTCATAAAGCAAAACGAATCGAAGTAAACGCCTGAATAAAACATTACGGTGAAGTTATGTCCATTAAAAAGAACTGCATAAGTATCTTTTCGATTTTTCTTACATTGATCGTTGCGGTTATGTTTCTCGCTTCCGGCGGCTGCAAAAACGCTAAAAAGTCCGCTCCGGCGAAGGCAGCGCTGCCTGCATTGCCTGTCGAGCGGCCTGTAAAATATGACGGCAAAACACAATGGATGGAGTGGGGGAGAGCGGCTTTCGAAACGGCGAAAAAGGAGAACAAGCTTTTATTCGTCTGTATGTCGCCATGGGGGGTAGGTTATTCAGAATGCGATAAATTGTTAAATTCAAATCCAAGAGAATTGGAAAAATCCAAAAAAAGAGGGTTCATTCCGGTTTTTGTTGATATTGACCGAAGACCTGATGTTTATATTGCATTTGGCGCTTTTGGTTTCTTATTATGTGAGGATTCATATTCTCCGCCGTCATATATAGTTGATAATAACAGTCGGATTGTAGAAAGTATTTATAGTGACGAAACTAGAAACGGTAATATATATTTAACTATGCCCACACAATTTGGATATTGCGAAGGTGGCGGTTGTTGTGTAATGACGGATAGTTTTGTTTGCAGAGAAACAAATGTTGAACCGCGCGCAAATTTCAGGATAAAATCGGGCGCTGATCTCAAAGGTAAAATTGGAATTGATGAAATTGATACTTTAATGAACAGCTGTGTTAAAACAACTGGCAAGGATATTAGAAATATCGAAAATCCTGATAAAGCAACGATTGATTATGATGAACAGAATATGTATTACCTGTGGTTGAAAAAACAAAATCAACCCGATGAAAACTGCTTGTTCGATTATACTGATAAAATAATTCGAAAGAAATATGATGCCGAATGGGGCGGTGTGTTCTTCGCCCGGGTTCCTGCTTCCTATGTAAAGTATCTTGAAGAGAACGCGCGGGCGATACTTCTAAATTTGAGCAATCATCAGTCTATACGGAATACACCTGCTGACAGCAAAGAGGCGGAAAAAATAATTAAATACACTCTCGATTATCTTAGCGCTCCGGGCGGCGGCTTTTACGGAGGGCAGGCGCAGGATTTGCAGGGAGCGGACGGCAAGGCACTCAAAGGCAAGGAATACTATTCGTTAAATGATGAACAACGCAAGAAAATAGGAATGCCGGAGCGGGACAAGGCGATTTATATAGACAAAAATTCTGAAATGGTGATCGCTTTGCTAAGAGCCGCGGATGTCTTAGGGAAACCCAATCTTAGAAAAAAAGGACTTGAGACGCTCGACTATCTTCTAAACAATGGCTGGACGCCTGAAAAAGGGGCCACTCATTATATATTGAACGGCAGACCGAATCTATATGGACTTATTGATGACAATGTCGTTTTATTGAGAGCGCTGATTGATGCTTATGAAGCAACGGGAGATAATAAATTTAAGAATAAAGCGCTTCTACAGGCTGAATTGATTGAAAGACGATATTGGGATGCATCCAGAGGCGCGTACAAATACGATATAAATTACGACCCTGGTCTCAAACAATTGCTTCTTGACTATGAAAAGTCATATTTTAAGGATACAAATCGCACTTATATAAGACGTGATGAAAAAAACAATATGAAAATGGCGATGAACCTTGATAATCTCTATTACATCACAGGTGACGAGTCATATAAAAAGAAATCGGAAACAGTAATTAAAAGTTATATCAACACATCTCGAAAGGACCTCTATAGTTCGGCGATATTTATCGAGGCGGCTTACAGGCATGCAACATATCCGCTGCACATCACCATAATCGGGCCTAAATCTGACAAAGTGACGGCTGCGCTCAGACACGAAGCGCGAAAGTTTTACGAGCCGCTGAAAGTTGTCGAGACGCTGGACCCGAAAGAGGACGCGAAGAGGCTGTCGCAACTGCCGTATCGCGCGAAACCGGAACCGACTCTATACGCGTGTGTCGAAACCGCATGCTCGATGCCGATCAAGGATCCGAAGATGGTCGAACGGCAGTTACGCCGCTTTGACGACCGTTTCATGGGCAATTCGCAATTCGAGCGGCAGTTTTGAAAGATAAATGCGGCGTTGGGCCTTGGGCTTTTGGCCGTAGGCTAAAGATTACAAATTAATTAATGGAATATCACGCATAAAGTATTATTTTGCTTTTGCATTTAGCCTAAAGTCTAAGGCCCAATGCCCAAGGCCTATTTTTATCTCAGGTATTTTTTTCTGATTTCAACGCCGAGTCCGGGGCGGTCGACTACTAAAACCATTCCGTTCTCTATTACAATGCCGTTGGATGCGGCGTGCTGGTCCAGATTTAGGTATCCGTCCAGTTCGGCGTAAGCGATGGCTGGATGCGAAAGCGCGAGATGCGCAGCCGCCCCCATGGAAATGGGGATTTCCTCCATCGATCCGATAACAATCTTTTTGCCGAGCGTTTGCGCTATGTTGCATATCCGCATCGCTTCCGCCACGCCTCCGCAGTCCATCAGTTTCAGATTAATAAGCTGAAATCCTTTTTGAAAGATGGAGAGGGCGCCGGCGGAGTTTGAAACAGAGCCTCCGAAAACGACGGGGACCGCCGACTCGGCGGCGAGCTTCGCGAATTCATCTATGTTCTTATCGGTAATATTCTGTTCGAAGAGTTCGATGTCGCCCGCAAGCGCGTCGATGATTTTCTTTGCGTTCTTAGCGTTGAATCCGCCGGAGCAGAGCCTGACGGCGACCGACGCGTGTTCTTTCTTTATCGCTTTAACGCGTTCTATTTCATGTTCGGCGTCGTCTCCGCAATAAAGCTTCAGCGCTTTGAATCCGGTTTCGACATATTTGCCGGCGAGTCCGACCGATTCGTCCAAGCCGCAGGCGCCGATGGACGCTGAAGTGACGAATGAAGTTCTGTAGCTGCCGAGGACTGATGTGAGCGAAGCGCTTAGCTGCTTGCCCCAGAGGTCGTGGACGGCGATATCGAGCGCCGCGCGGGCGGCAGGATTATCAGGAGCGATTTTTGAGATTGATTCGAGAATTTTGCCGACTGGCGCCGAGAAAGATTCCATAAGCGGAGGGGCGAGTTTTTCGCGGATAGTTTCATAGCCGAATTCGGCGTCGGCGGCGCTGAATGCGGCGCAACCCCAGCCTACGAGACCGGTATCCGTATCAAGACTGACGATAATGTTCTCGACCTTGTCGCCGCTCCCGGGCGCGGAAACAGCGCCCGTTTTGAACGGAATGGAAAGCCGGAAGGTGTGAACCGCCTGAATTTTCAGCAACTCGCTCATTGTTTTCGCCCCTGAATTGATTCGGCTCCAGAATTATTTTTTCGCGTTCATTTTCTGAGTGATCGTCGGGTCCTTCGCGTTCGGGATGTAGGGCACGCGCAGAAGAGTCAGAGCGGCGAGCAGCAGCATGATCGTGCCCTGAAAGAACACCCATCGGTAGCCGAGCGCTGAGATTTTCGCGGCGAGCGTCAGATCGATGACGAGTCCGGCGATAAGCACGCTAAGGAACTGACCGAGGCCGGTGACAGATGAATAAAAGCCCATGTAAAGTCCCATTTTGTCTTCCGGCATCAGAGTCGGAAGAATCGCCGCCATGATAACGAAGCAAATTGTCAGGCCGATAGCGGCGAACGCAATGACGCCGAACGCGATCATGAGCACTTTGTTGGTTTCTTTAGTGATTGACGCTTTCATTGATTCGAAAGCGGCGACTGTCGGTTTAACCGTGGCGCTACCGGCGCCGAGAACCTTGCTGACACCCATTTCGCATCTTTTGGCGTCAATGTCGCCGTTGAGGCACCAGCGCATGACATCGCATTTCTTATCGTCGCTGAGGCCGTCGTTGTTTGCGTCGAAAAGCGGACTGAACTTTTCATTTTTGAAAGCGGAAAGATCGGCGCCAGCCATGTCGTAATTGTACACGGCGGCGAGTTTCAAAACAGAAGCTTTGTTAGCAAGGTCGTAACCGGAGACTTTTGATGTCGGCCCGATCAGAAAGTAGCCTGCGAGCAGTCCGAGAAAAACAGTGAACATGCCGCAGAAAACGAATTTCTTCCTGTTCAGCTTGTCGCCGAGGATTCCGACCGGAACCGCAAGAAGGATTGAAACGACGACAACGACTCCGAGCACAATTCCGGCTTTCGTTCCGGGTATGTTTACGTAGTATTCGACGAATTTTGTGAAATAAACGAGGAAAGCGCCCAGCCCCAACCAGAAGAAAAGGTTCGAAAGCATGAACCATGAAAGTTCAGGAAGCCGAGGAAGCTCGACGACCATTTCCTTGACGCTGCTTATCATGGCGGCTAATTTGTTGACTTTTTTCGGCATTTCCGGCAGGAATTCCTTGATACATACGACTGTTATCAGAGTGCCGGCGAGGTGCGAAGCGGCGACAACATAGAATGCGAGCGGTTTATTGATTTTGTAGACGATAGACAGGATTATGATGTAGGAGACCAGAGTTCCGACTCCGCCGAAAACGCTGAAGAAGGCGTTGGCGGTTCCGAGCTTTTCGTTCGGCACGACTTCAGGAACGAGCGCGAAAAACGGAACGGCGGCGAACTGGATGTTGAAGTAGATCACCGTCATGACGCCGACGAGCATCCAGATATTGGGGATGTGAGGAATGCAAGCAATAAGCGGCGCGGAGATTAAACCGCCGATAAGCATAAGCGGCCTGCGCTTTCCCCAAGTGTACTGCGAAAGGTCGGAAAAAATGCCCATAAAAAGCGATATGAAGATCATGAACTTTCCGATATCGATGATCAGGCTTATGTAAATGTTCGAGAGCCCGAATTTCGTCGTCAGGAACAGCGGCATGATCGCGCCGTCGAAACTCCAGAAGGCGACGAGCCCGAAGTTGATCACGTTTAAAACTATCATCGTGATCAGTTTTACATTCTTCTTAGGGTCCATTTGTTTACTCCGTTCTAAAAATGCGCCAGCCTGCTGTCAAGCGGCGTGTTATGCGACATATCGCCTGAATCCCAATAACGGATTCGGGTTAATAAGCATAACATAATCAGGCTTATGAGTTCAATTTATAGTTTATTTATTTGTTTTCTTAAGGGAAATATAGTTTTTGGCGATTAAGGATAATGAAGCTGTACAAGATGGACAGGCACAACCCACCTGTCATTCCGAGCGACGCGAGGAATCTTGATAGAATATGTTTTTATTGAAGATTCCTCGCTTCGCTCGGAATGACAAAAAAAGGGGGAATGACAAGAAAAAGCGAACGGATGAGGAAAGCGAACGGAGGAGGAAAGCGAACGGATGAGAAAAGCGAACGGATGAGAAAAGCGAACGGATGAGAAAAGCGAACGGATGAGAAAAGCGAACGGATGAGAAAAGCGAACGGATGAGAAAAGCGAACGGATGAGAAAAG
>JBAYJY010000056.1:0-25186 GCA_041664945.1 bacterium
AACATTTCAGCCGCCAAGAGCCGCATCCTTGACGCTGACATGGCTGTCGAGATTTCTGAGTTCACGCGTCTGCAGATATTGCAGCAGACCGGCACTGCGATTCTCGCTCAGGCGAACGCGCAGCCGCAGAGCATACTGCAACTCATGAAGTAATTCCTTTCAGGGCTCTTGCTCCAGAATGGAGAAAGAGGCCCACTGTGGTTCTTTGCGCGTAACCCGCGCTCAGGAGGGAGAACGGCTGAAATATGCCAATCGCATCATGATGAGACGGGCGCAATGCGCCCGCCGAATCCCGGTTTCCGGTTTTGAAACCGGTTTCAGCGCCGGGGCGACGCCCTGACGCAAGCAGCCGTTCAGGCTAAAGCAAGACATTTCGATTAAAGGCGCCCGGCCAATAGGGCCGGGCGCCTTATCGAAAACCACGCCTCTCTCTATCGCATGAACTCCGGGTCGGTTTGACCGGCTTTCTGTTTTGTCTGTTAAGAACTCTTCTAACGCTGTTTTGCAGCGAACGGAGGAAAAGAGCGCCCCGCCGCCCAATAGCGGTCGGGGCGCCTTTCCGTTCACCCTCATTGACGTACTGCTCTTATCCTGTTAAAACCTCAGTGGAATAGAATGAATTTAGGCTTTTTATATAGCTTATCGCTCTATGAAAACGCGTTACCGGCTTTTGCCTGACGCCCGCCGCCAAAGGTTTTTATGAATTACAAAGCGATTCAAAAACTCGAGTTCCACAAAATTCTCGAACGATTGGAAGGATACTGCGGCTCGGCGTGGGGAAAAGAAAGCGTTTCCGATATCGCGCCGGCGGCTAATGCTGAAGCGACTCGAGAGGCTCTCGCGCGCACTTCCGAGGCGCGGCGGTTTTACGACCAGAAAGGCGTTTTGTGGGATTTCGCCTCGCTTCCCGATTTGCAGGAAGAACTCGACACTCTCGAAAGCGGCCATGTTCTGGAGCCGGTTGAGCTTGACGGTTTTCGCCGCGCGCTGAACTTTGCAGCCTCCGTGAAAGGAGAGCGGCTGCCTCCGGAATCGTTTCCGAATATAGACATATTCCGCGAACGCCTGTTCGCCGGAACCGCTATAGCGCGCCGCATCGAACAGACGATTGATGAAAAGGGACAGATTAAAGACAACGCGTCGCCGCTTCTCGCGCGTACGCGCAAAAATATTCGCGAAATCGAACGCGACATCCCGGACCGGCTAAAGAAACTGATTAACGATCCTGGCATGGACGATGTCGTTCAGGACCGCATTGTAACCGTGCGCAACGGCCGCTTCGTCATCCCGGTAAGGTCGGACAACCTCTCGCGCCGGCAGTGGGTGCTTCAGGACCGCTCCGCCTCAGGGGCGACGTCGTTCGTGGAACCGCTCGAACTCGTCGAGGATAACAACCGGCTCACCCGGGAACGGCTTTCAGAGAAAGCCGAAACGCTCCGCATTCTGCGGGAGCTTACATCGTTGCTCGCGGAACACGCAGTTGAAATCTCAGAATCTCTCGGGGCTCTCGGCGAACTGGATTGTCTGATCGCGCGCGGCCGTTTCAGCGCATCAATGAAAGCGATCGACCCTGAGATCACGGAAGGCGATGAAATCAGGATTATCGGCGGCCGGCATCCGTTGCTGACAGGCGAAGCGATCCCGATAAACGTCGAAGTCGGCGGCCGCGTCAAGACTCTGATTCTAACCGGCCCTAACGCCGGCGGAAAAACCGTAACTCTAAAAATGATAGGGCTTTTTCAGTTGATGGCCCAGTCGGGGCTGCATGTCCCGGCGACAGACGCGAATCTGCCTATCTGTTCTGATATCTTCGCTATCATAGGCGACGAGCAGAGCGTCGAGGACAACCTGAGCACGTTTTCATCACATCTCAAGGAGGTCCGCTGGGCGATGGAGCGCGCGCGGGGGGGGAGCCTCGTGCTGATTGACGAAATCTGCGCGGGCACCGATCCCGAGGAAGGCACTGCGCTGGCATGCTCGATACTGAAAGAGCTGATGGCGGCGGGAGCCGTCACGCTGGTAACCTCGCATCACAGCGGCCTGAAGACTTTCGCGAGCGTCACCGCCGGAGCGGAGAACGCCCGCATGGTTTTCGACGAGCGGACCCGGGCGCCGATTTTCAGGGTCGAGACTGGAATGCCCGGCAAAAGTTACGCGCTTGAGATCGCGGAACGGGCCGGCTTCTCAGAACGAACGCTTGCGGGCGCGCGGGAGTATCTTTCCTCTCAGGCGCGCATGACCGAGCGCCTGATCAACGAATTGGAGAGCATGAAGTCGTTTGTAAAAATCGAGCGCGATGCGATTGAAAACGAAAAGAAGAAACTTAGAACGGACCAGATAGATCAGTCGAGAAAACTCGACGAACTGAAGCGTCAGAATGAAGAAGCGTTGCAGGCGGCATATACGGAGGCAGAGCAGATACTTGAGGAAACGCGGCGGCGTTGCGACGAGATATTGCGAGCGGCGAAGGGTGCGGCGACGCTTCCGGCGGCGGCCGCCGTCAAAGGTGAGATCACTCAGGCAGAAAAGAAAGTCGCTCAGAAGAAGAAGCCGCCGCAGCCGCGCCGAAAAGGGCGGGCGATAGATCCGTCTGAACTGAAACCCGACGCACGCTATCTGCTGCGCGACACCGCCGAAGAGGTTCTTTTTGTTTCCGGTCCGGACCGGAAAGGCCGCGTTAGCGTGCTGCTCGGCGATTTCAGGGTGACTACAGACGCAAGGAATCTTATGGCTCCTGAATATGATCTTCTTCCGGAACTCCCGAAATCACAGGATCATACCCGTTACATTCTCAATGCGAAAGCTGCGGCAAAGTCTGAGATCGACCTGCGCGGTCTTCGCGCGGCGGAAGCGATTGAAACGCTCGACAAGGAGATAGGCACGCTTGTGCTCGCAGGCTCGAAGGAAGCCCGGATTATCCATGGGATCGGAACCGGCGCCCTTATTAAAGCGGTTCACGAATATCTCGCCGGCAACACTTATATTCTACGTTTTGAATCCTGCGACTTGCGACAGGGCGGAATTGGAGCGACACGGATCGTTCTGTCGGAATAAAATGGAATTTGACTTTTTAAGTGTATTTCCCGCATATTAGAACAATGCATGTACAAATACACCGACAAAACAGACAAAAAGTAAAAAATGACAATGTTTCCATGATGTATTTTAAAAATAATGTTTAGCATTTGTGGAAATGTGGTAATCTAATTCTAAAGACAAAGATGAGACAAATATCACAAAAGGCGGTGATCTTTTATGGATAGCACGATCAGGAGATGGGACCGGGATTCCCTGATTAAAGAAATCAAGAGCCGCAGCCATCCGGGCAACTCTATACGTTTTGAGCCGGATAGGGATGATACAGGGTTTGAGGATGCAATCTACAGCGAGTTCGGAGGATGGGAAAATGTGCTGGCGGAAGCCGGCCTGAATCCGAAGATGAAGCTGTTGAATTACTGGACGAAAGAAGAAGTGGTAAAAAGGCTGAGGCAGATCGCCGAGCGAGATGAGCCGCTAAATACATTATTTCTGGAAACGAACCATCCTCGCCTTTGGAACGCCGCGCGCAGGCTGTTCAACAATATTGAAAAAGCTGTCGAAGCCGCGGGATTCGAATACGATAAAATCAAGAAGCGATATTCCTGGGACGAGGGAGAGATAAAGAAGCGAATCAAGGATATGTATGAGAAGGGCGAGGACATCACGCAGATCGCCATGATGGGGAAAGACTCCAAGCTTCTCGCGGCCGGCCAAAAATTCTACGGCTCGTGGAGCCGCGCGGTGGAATCGGCGGGCATTGATTATTCAGCGGCGAAGCAGAGACACCGGCTTCAGAAGTTCACGCTTGGACGAACTGATAAAAAGGAAAAGAAAAAGGAAATATATTTCATGCGCGCCGGTCGCCTCGTGCGCATGGATCAATAGCAATCTTATAAGCCGCGCAGTTAAGTTTGTTCACGATTATTATTATTTGACGTCTCCTGATTTTCATATTTATATTTTCCGTTGAGTTTGTGCATGATCGATCGCTGACCGCTTTAAGTATTCTCGAAATATTCTATAATAAGATTCAAATAAGGAATCGCGTCCCGGGAAATCCGTGGCGATATTCTCAAGCAGAGGAATGCGCAAATGGCGAAGGAAATTGTTATCACATACTGCGGCGAGTGAAACTACTCGTCTGAAGCCGCCCGTGTGGCGGACGAAATCAAAAACGCGGTTGGAGTTGAAGCTGAAAAAATCAGAGGGCAGGGAGGCGTGTTCGACGTCGCGGCCGACGGGAAAATTATTTTCTCGAAGCACGAGCTCTTCCGTTTTCCCAAACCCGGCGAAATAGCTGAATTGCTTTAACCGGATCCGGCGATTGCAAGCGAATCAGGAACAATGCGCATAGCGGCGGCCCGCTATGTTTTCAACCGATCACTGAATTTCAATCGGGTATTTGCCGTACTTGCGGCCGGCGCGGAACATGGCCACCGCGTTTTCCGGCTTAACATCCTTATGTATGGAGTTGGCGGATGCGAGGATGAATCCGCCCCCCGGCGCGGCGCGGCGTATTGTGTCGCGCACAACGCGTTCAACGTCCTCCACCGAGCCGCTCGGGAGCAGTTCGATGCAGTCGATGTTGCCCAGCACGCTGGCCCGGCCGCGGCACTTGTCTTTGGCCTCGACAATGTCCATGCATTGCGGCTGAATGGGGTGAATGCCGTCGAACCCGCACTCGATGAAATCTTCGAGAATGCGGGTTGTGTCTCCGCATGAATGCTTGATGATCGGGATGCCGCGCGCGTGCGACGCCTCGACTGCTTTTACGTAGCAAGGTTTGATAAACTCGCGGAACGTGTCCGGCGACATCATTGTTCCGGAGTTCATGGCTAAGTCGCCGGTGAGGCAGAAGCACTCCATGCCGAAGTCTGCGCCTGTGTTGATGGCGTCGAGGCAGATATCGGTGGCGACGCCGAGGATGCCGTGGGCGAGTTCCGGGTCGTCGTAGAACAGCATGAGGGCGCGTGTCATGTCGCCCATCATGGCCCAGAATGTTTTCCATGGGTCCGGCGGCATGACCACCACAGCGCGCGAGTCCTTGAAATACATCTGCGCGAATTTCGCGGCCATGAACCACGATTCGTCAACTTTGGGTTTCTTATAGTTATCCAGTTCCTCGCGGCAGGTGATCACGCTCTGCACGGGATGGGCGAGGCCGTTGTCCGAGGGTATGTAAACAATGCCCATCTTGTCGCGCACCCTGTTTTCGCCGACAACTTCGTTGCCTGCCTGAACGGGCAGCGTGAATCCGTCGAGGTCCAGCTTCTCCACAACGAAGAACAGCGCGCGAAGGAGCGCCATCATTTCATTTGGGGTCATTTCGTGAATCAATTTGAACGGCGGCGCATCGTCTGAGAACTGCTTTGCTATGCCGATGATGCTGCGCTCGATGAACGCCAGTTCCCATAAGGGCACCATGTCGGGCTGTCCGCCCTTGAGCGCGATGTTGAATCGTTCCTTGCCGGTCATATTTATCCCCCTATGGAAAAGCTCCGATTTCCGGATCATTATAGCGCCGCCTTCCGGCCGCGGCTATATGATTCAATTCATCCGTTCCATTGAATTGATTACCGGGCAAGCCTGATGTTTTGCCGAACTTTTGTTTCTCTTTGCATTTTTCAGCTAAAATAAAATGGATTAACGCGCGGGAGGATTTTCAATGAGAAAAAGACCGTTTCTGTTTCTGATAATGGTTGCCGTTTTGGCGTTGCTGCCGCATTCGATGGCGGGAGCGGCTCAGAAACTGAACATGCTGGCGGACTTCAGCGTGTCGGACGCGGAGGCTGTGCGCGGGTTGCTGAAGGCGTATGCGTCGTTCGCGGATGTGCGGTTCATAGTCGTCGGCGACAACGGCTACGCGAAGATTCCGTTTCTCAAGGAGGCCGGCCAGAAGGTTGACATTGCGCTTCTCGATTTCGACTCGCTCGCAAAGCTCGACTCGGAAAACCTGTTCGAGCCGCTCGACGCGTACATGACCGGCTCCGACAAGTTCGACCGCGCGACCGTCTGGCCCGCCGCGTGGGACGCTGTGATGTTCAAAGGGAAAACATACGGCGTTCCGATCCACGTTACGGCGGACGCGCTGATTTATAACAAACCGCTTTTTGACAAGCTCGGCTTTGCGCCGCCGAAGACGTGGGAGGAGTTCCGCGCGGCCGCAGAAAAGCTCGCCGCCGACAGGAATCCGGACGGATCGCAGACGCGAGCGGGCGCTTATTTCCGGGAGAAATTCGAGGCGTGGCTCTCGATCTACGGCAGCCGCGGCGGCCGCCTGTTCGACGCCGACGGCAAACCCGCGTTCGACAACCCGGCCGCAGTCGCCGCGCTCGCGCTGCTTGCCGATCTGCATCGCAAAAACGGGCCGGTCCCGCTCGCCGAGCCGTTCGGCCGCTCGCTTTCGCTCGATACCGCCCCGATGATGATTCTGTTCGACGAGGATTACGATCAGAGCAAATACAAGGACGCCGGCGTCGCGCCGGTTCCGTCCGGCGGAGCGCCGTATGCGAATATGCGTGGCAAGGCGCTCGTGATTTTCAAGGATGCATCGCCGGAGGCAAAGCGCGCCGCGTGGAAGCTGATCAAGGTTTTCGCGGGCGAGAATCTGCAATCGTTAGTCTGCTCAAGTTCCGGTTGGCTGACGTCGAACCGGAAATTAGCTAAGAAGTCGGCGTTCAAGTCGGAAGCTGCGAAGAAACCGCATCTGCCGGTTTACTATGAAAATCTGGCGGCGGCGGCTCCGTTTCCGTTGGCGTCGATGGGGCAGGGACAGGGCAATACGGCGTACGACATTCTGCGCCGCGCCGTGATGGACGCGCTCTACGGCGCTGAAACGCCGGGAGCGGCGCTCAAAAACGCAGCGAAGTTGATAAATGATTTGGAAGAGCCGGCGAACAAGATTGAGAGCTCCGCCGAATCAGCCGCGAAGGTTGACGAAAGTTTCTCCCGTCTGCCGTCTCCCGGTTCACATCTCCCGGGAATCCGCGAGGATTCCTCGCCGTTCGGCATCTTGCTCTGCCTCGCTTTGCGCTATGCGCCGGAGGAACTCGAAAAGGTATGCAAGCTTGCGCGCGACGCCGGAATCCGGTGGGAGCGCGAGGAGTTTCCGTGGAGCATGATCGAGCCGGAGAAGGGCAAGTTCGTCTGGGACCGGTTCGACAAGGCGATCGCCGCGGCGGACAAGGGTGGCATCAAAATGCTCGGGTTGCTTGATTACAACAACGCGTGGTCCTGCCCGTTCGCGCCGCGCACTGCAGCCCAGCGCGCCGACTTCGCGAACTATGCATACGAGACTGTTTCGCGATATAAAGGATCGATCAAGTACTGGGAAATATGGAACGAGGAAAACATAGGAGTGTTCTGGTGGCCCTATCCGAATCCGACGGATTACGTGGCGCTGCTGCGCGAGGCGTATGTCGCGGTGAAGCGCGCGGACCCGACGGCGCAGGTGTTGCTCGGCGGCACATCGGGCGCGGACCTTGCGTGGATCGACAGCGTTTACCGCGCGGGCGGCGGCGACTATTTCGACGTCATGGCATTCCATCCGTACATCGAGATGTCGGCGCTCGACGATGAGCGTTACGTTCAGAATATGTTCTATATCAGGATGGCGATGCAGCGCTACGGCGGAGTGAAACCGGCGTGGCTGACAGAGGTCGGCTGGCCGACGACACGCGGCGGAATCACGCCGGAACAGCAGGCCGCGAACTACGCGAAAATGGTTGCGCATTCGCTCACGAGCGGCTACGTCGCCAAGATTCTGCCCTATGATTTCCGCGATGATTCCGAAGACCCGGATTACGGAGAAGCGAACTTCGGAATCATGACTCGCGACTACTCCGCGAAGCCCGCCTACCGCGCTTACGGATTCCTCGCGAACCGGCTGGCGAACTACATCGCGGCGCGCCGCGACGACCCCGCGCCCGGCATTATCGGTTACCGCTTCACGCTCGCCGACGGCGAACTGTACATGCTCTGGACCTCAAAAAAGGGCGACAGGAAAACGTACAGCATCGCCTCGCGCGGGCTGGTTAGCGTCATCGGCCTGACGGGCGTCGAAGAGCGCTTAATAGCGCCATCCGAAACGGTCGCGGTTGAGGTCGAAAACTCGCCGGTTTATTTGTTCGAGCGCAAAACGGATTGAAGCGCTGGCGTATCGCCCGATGTGAAACTGACACTGTCATATCAATGTCGAATTCAAGTAAACTTCAATTGCCTATATTCATTTCCGGGCGGTGATAATTTTGCGGGATAGCAGATCGTCGACGATGGCGTCGGCAATGTAGCGGCTGCCGGCGGCGGTGTAGTGGGTCGGGTCGCGGTAGAGAATTTCGTTTTCTTTTCCCTTGAACAGATATATGAGGTTGCCGAAGTTATCGGGCTGCTTTTTCGATAGGCCGTTATAAAGCGTTTCGGATTTGATGTAGAGCGATGAAAGGTTGAAGACATAGCCGCCGCCGACGGAGAACAGGGGAGGCAGGGCGAAGCCGGGCGCGGGAGGCGCGGGGCCGTCGAACCGTGGATTCCCGTAGTAGCGGGGCATGTCGACAGGTTGCAGATAGGAAACAAAGGGGATGCGGCGGATGTCGCAGGAGCCGGCGAGGTCGAGAAGGCTGTCGCCGAAGGCGCGAACGATTTCGTTTTCGACATCCGGCGGAAGCGAGCGGATGTTCGGAGCGCCGGCGGCGCGGAGCTTGCGAAGTTCCGGCGCGCGATCCGTAACGGCGGAAGACGGGGCGGGCGCGAATCGCGCGGCGGCGGCGAGAGCGAGACGCGCGGTGTACGGAATGATTCGCGAGGCGGCGGTAGCGACGGCGTTTCTGACGGAAGCCGACGTCACTGCGGCGAATTGTGAGAAAGCGCCGCGCGGAGTCTGCATGGCTCGGATATCGTGTTCGAGTTTCTGATGGTAGCCGTGGTAGGCCGGGACCCATTTCTCGCCGTATTTGAGCGAACTCATGTAAGCGGGAATGCGCCAGTGGATGTCGTTCACGCCGTCGAGCGAGATGACGGCGTCGCAGCGGTATTTCTTTTTGCCGATAATCCAGTTTGTGAGGTAGAGACGTTCGTTGAGAGACATGTAGCCGGGAGCTCCGGCGTTGAGGACCGCGATTTTCTGCGTAACGTTTCGACGTCGGGCGGCTTCGATTAGAAAATCCGGCCAGTTTTTGAAAGGCATAACGGCGGTGGTGGAGCCGCCGAGGCAGCAGATGAGCATGTCTGGATTCTTGTCGCCGAACCGGCGCATGTAGCGAAGGTCCCTGAAGCCGAGAATCGGGTCGGCCTGAAGAACGATTTCAGCGGGGCGGGAGGAGCTGTAAAGAACTGATTCGCGAAGTTCGGCGCCTGACATTCTGAACTGAGCGGGGAACCGCGCGAGCAGTTTCGCCGAAGCAATATTCTTTTTCCCCGCGATCACGAAAAGAGCGGCCGCGGAAATCAGTTCGGCCAAAACCAGAGCGGCCGCAATGAATGCGACGATGCTAAGAGTTTTAGCTGCAAATTTTCGATAACGCACGAAGAATATTCTAAATTAATTAACCGAAAAAACCAACCGAAACGGAAGTTGCGGATCAGAAGGCGAGCGATACGAGCCAGACGGCGGCGCCGGCGAGCGCATAGCGGCGGAACATATTCTTTTTCCGTTTGTGCGTCTTCATCTGATAGGCCTGTTTCGCGTCGCGTTCGGCGATAACCTGTCCGAACAGGTCGGACGCCGCCTGATTGTATTCAGTGAAGTGCGCGCGCACGTTGCGGTTGCCGTCGACGATGAAGAAATGCACGATATCCCGCGAGTCGCTGATTCCGAACAGGTTGAAGATGTCCGCTTTCAGGTCGAGCGTCATCATGTAGCGGTCCTCGAGAACGAAATCGACGGGAAGGCCTTTTTCCTTGAATTCATTTCTAATATCGACGAGTTTTTTCTTGTATTCCTGTTTGACGACACGCTTGACGAGCGGATACATGAGCTTGTCGTACTTGCTTGCGTCGGCGACGATGACGTACAGGACGCCTTTGACGTTCGGGTGCGCGAGAGTGAGGTTTTTTATCCACTCGATGCCGGTGTCGGCGTTATGTTCGTTGCCGAACCCGTAAACAACGACCCAGTTCTTGAGGTCTTCCGCTTTAATGACTCTGCCGTAGATGTCCTTGAAGTCGAAAGGCGGCGCGATTTTTGGAATCTCAACCGGAGCCGGTTGCGCGGGAGCGACAGCGGCGGCCTGCGGGGCCGGTTCCTCCTGCGAGAATGAGACTGCGCTGAATGTCAAAACAAAAAGAAGCGTTGCGAGTGTTGCGGCAATTCTGGAATAGTTTTTCATCGGCCGGCCTTTCCGATAAGGTTGATCTCTGATCTATCCTGAATCCTAAATGGCGTATTCGGATAAATACCCGAGAATTAGAGGATAACAGGATTTAGACATTCAATCAAGAAGAATCCCGGATTCGCCAATAGGGCGCCGAATCCGGGGCAATGTTCATAGCGGCGATCTGTTTCGTTATCGGCGCATTTTTTTGTTCATGAACCAAAGTTCTATTCACTTCAAAAATACGCCAGCTGCCTCGCATCTCATTCACTCTGAACCATTGCGCCCGAATCCTAATGGCGGATTTGAGATAATTTGAGAGAAGGGGCGAAGCGTTGTAACGAGAAAGATTGCGCTGTCGATCAGTAAGTTATCAAGTGCAGAGAAGCAGGGTCGAAGGAGAGGCGGACGTCGGCGCCTTCGGGGATGAGGCCGGCGACTTTCGGGTTGCGCACGGAGATGAGTATATCGAGTTCGCCGGCGCGGACGGTGTACTCGACATCGTTGCCCATGTATATTTCGCGGGCGACGACGGCCGGGATGCCGGAACCGGCGCCCGAGACGAGAGTGACAGCTTCCGGCCGCAGGACCGCTTCCGCGCGGCAGCCGGGTTTCTCGACGAAGCCGGGCTGGTTGACGGTGAAACGGCGGCCGAGTATGTCCGCTGTGACTTCGCTGCCGCTGACGCCGATAATCTGCGCGGGAAGGAAGTTCACTTTTCCGAAGAACCCGGCGACGAAGCGGTTGTCCGGCTTCTCGTAAATTTCGCGCGGCGTTCCGATCTGCTCGATGATTCCCTCGTTCATGAGGATGATGCGGTCCGAGATGCAGACGGCTTCTTCCTGATCGTGGGTGACGTAGATGCTGGTGATGCCGACTTTGCGCTGAATGCGGCGGATTTCCTCGCGCATCTGGACGCGCAGTTTGACGTCGAGATTGCTGAGCGGTTCGTCGAAGAGGAGCACGGAGGGCTCGTTGATGAGAGCGCGGGCGAGAGCGACGCGCTGCTGCTGGCCGCCTGAGAGTTGCGCGGGCGACCTGTCGCCCATATCGCCGAGCCCGACAGCCGCCATCAGCTCGCGCACTTTTCTGTCCGTTTCGCCGCGCGGATGTTTCTTCAGGCGAGGGCCGTAGGCGATGTTGTTGTAAACCGACATGTGCGGAAACAGCGCGTAGCTTTGGAACACCATCGATGTGTTGCGCCTGTTCGGCGGCAGCATGCCGACCGATTTGCCGTCGATAAAAATATCGCCCTTCGAGGGCAGTTCGAACCCGCCGATCATGCGCAGGATAGTTGTCTTTCCGCAACCGGACGGGCCGAGCAGCGTCACAAGCTCGCCTTTCGACACGCTGAACGAAACGTCGTCAACCGCGACAACGGACTTCCGCGTCTTGTCCTCGAAAATCTTGGAGACGTTTTTTACGTCCACGCCCGAATCGGCCATTTATTTCTCTCCGTTTTTAGTCCGGTTCTTTTGCCGGATCCATTTTACCCCGAATCCGGCGCCGCCTACAACATATTGAGCCAATAATATCACATGGCGGCTATCAGATAATAAAATAGCTTAAAACAATTCGTATTCCGATTTTGCGGCATTCTTCCAGGCGGCCGGCAGGCCGGAGGGGAATACCGGCAGCGAGTTGTCGGCGGGGCTTTCGACGGCGAGCCATGCGCGGAATTTTCCGCCGGGCGCGGCGAGGTCGAACCTGACCGTGTTTTTGCCCGCCGGCAGTTCGATCGTGTGCAGTACCCAGCCGGACAGAATTTCCCACATGAAAATCTTCGTTTCCATGCCGGCGCGATTTTCAACTTTTATCACGGCAGCCGGAGCGCCGTTCAGGGTCGCCGCCAGTTTTACTTTATTCTGATCCTTGAACGACGTTATGCGCGTTAGAAAGACGATCTGTGTTTTTACGCCGGCTGGGGCGGCGATTTCGTATTCGCCGGACACTGAGCCGGATTTCTTGTCGAGTCGCAATTTTGACGCGGCCGGTTTTTCCGCCGCAGACACGCTGCCGGGCGTCCCGGCGCCGGCGGAGGCGAGCGCTGCGGCTTTCACTTCGAGAACCACAACGCCGCCGCGCGCGATTTTTTTCACCTTTACTATGTCGCCGTATTTAAAACCGGCGCCGAGCGGTTCCTCGTAAGGATAGGCGACGCTTACCGTGTAAGGTTTCCCGTCGTCGAGAAAGCCGGTTTTTTCGTCCAGGGCGAACGAGAAATCCCTGGCGAGAAAATCCGGATTGCGCAGGCCGATTATTCCGTTGTTATATTTGTTGAAGTGAGCGTAGCCGTAAATTTTGCCTTGGAACGGGTCGCCGCCGATGAATTTTGAATCGGCGAGAATAATGTCGTCGTTCGCTTTCGCCCATTGAGTGATCTGTCCCCATATTTTGCGCTGTTGATCGGTGAGATTGAACACGTTCATGTACATCTCGATCAGCCCGTTTCCGCGCAGGTAGTTGATGAGGAACGTATCGGAGAAAGTTTCGAGAGGGCCGTGGTCGAATTTTAAATAATCATGGTTCCACCTGAACATGACAGGGCTGTGGTTCATGAGCGAGTTGAGAGGGAACTGGGAGCGGGAATCGACGATGTTTCTGCGAATGACCTCGTCGCGCCAGGTCTCCTGCATTTCGTTGATGCTGAAAGCGGGCGGACCGACGAGCGGGACATCGTAGTCGTTCTCGCCCGAGAAAACCGAGTCGTAATATAGAAGCCACCAAGGGCTGAACCAGCCGGTGTTATAGAGGTAAACATTGGGGTCGGCGCCGTGGAGCGCGGTGAGCATGCGGATCTGGTTGTCAGTGATGGCCTCGCGGGCGTAGCGGTCGCCGGGCAGATGGCCGCGATGGTTTGTCTGTTTGCAGAGGAAATTCCCCCAGTCGAATTTGAACGCGTTGATATTGTGGCGTTTCTGGTCGTCGAGAAGATTTTTGATCTCGAGGTCTGCGGCGCGAGGATCGGCGAAACAATAAGAGTCCTTGTCGATCATATCGAAATTTTCGCGCATCCATGGTCTGTCGATGGTTGAGCGGCGGCCGTGTGTGATGACGTGGACGCCGATGGGGGTTTCGAAATATTTGGCGGCGAGTTCGTGGACATATTTTACGCGGCCGGGCGCGCGATGGTCCTCTTCCATCAGGCTTTTCGGGTCGGCCCAGCCGCCGTCGATCAGAACGCTGTCCGGTTTGACGCCGACATCGGTGAACAGTTTTTTGCCGTATGTGAATTTCTTTTTAACATCGCTGTCCGAGAAAATCTCGCTCATCGAACCGTCGCCTTCGAGTTTATGGAAATAGGCGTTCCAGAGGATGAACCTGCGGGGCGGATGGATGCGGATGCGCGACAGGTAGTCGGCGAAAGCGTCCTCGACGCGGCGGTTGACGCGGTTTGCGGCGACGCCGATGACGGCGGTTTTCGATAGGATGCGGCCGGCGCCGATGACGGCGGTTTTCGATAGGATGCGGCCGGCGCGGCCGGGGTAGTGATGGAGGCGCACGACGCCGTTTTCGGATTCGTTGTAGCCGGCTGGGTATTCGAGCCCCGCGAAAAGCTGGCGGTCGATGAAGATCGGGCGGCCGCCCGGCCAGTCCCACGGCGGGTTGCTCTCATGCAAAGTGTCGAAGCGCTCGATTTTTAACGCGCCGGTTTTGAAACGCTCGACGTCGATTTCATTGACGAGCCGGGCGCCAGCCTCCACCTCGATGTATTTGCGGGTCCAGAACGCGCCTGCCGGCAGTTCGTACGTCAGCTTGACGGCGACGCCGTATTTCTTGTTGGAGAGCGTGTAGACGCATCTGCCTGGAATATTTGTTTCGGCGGCGCCGATCGTGAAGTCGCGCGAAGTCAGCGCGACCGCGCCATTGTCGAGAGACAGGCGGAACTCGTCCGAGTCGAGTTTATATTTGGCGCCGGTGAGTTTATTGACGAACAGCGTGGTGTGAACGCTGCGGTCGGATTTGATTTCGCGTCGCAGGAAGCTGTTGTCGAGAACGCAGTCGCGAGTAGGAGCGGCCGCTGCGGCGCAAGAGGCGAACGCTATGAAAAACAAAAAGGAAACAGGCAGATAGAACGTGTAATTTTTCATGGAATGGATTATATAACAGAATTTTAAAATTATGAAAAGAGAGTTAGAGACATATATGCGGATTAGCCGAAGAGATATTAGTTGCAGCGAGAGGGGTCGGAAGGTTCGAGGATATGGAATACCTCGCGGGAGCGGCGGCGGTACATGTCCTCGGCCTCGATGATGAGAGTGCGCTCGGAGCGGCGGATTGGGAAGTCCTGAATGAGGAAGCTGCCGTCGTCCTCGATGAAGCGGGAGACGTTCACGCCGTTGGCCTGAAGAGAGACGCCCGGTTCAGTAAGGCCGAAGATTTGAATGTAATAGTTTTGAGAGTCGCAGGAGCCGACGGAAGTGGGGTCGAAGTTGGACGGCGGCTGGCTGATTGTGAGAATCGGCGGAGTGGTGTCGAGCGATACCGAGCGGATGATGGTCGCGGTCTTGCCGCCGCGCCCGCGCGCTGTAACATTAATTTTATTCTCGCCCTCGAACAGAGACACGAGGCTTGAGAAACTGCCATCCGGTTTCACGTTGACTTCCCTATTGTTGATTTTGACCGTAGCGCCTTTAGTGGTTACGCCGACGATAGTGATGTTCGAATCTGTGAAAAGGGCGCCTTCCTGTGGCTGGATGACTCTGATGTCCGGTTTGAGGCCGACAATGCTCCAGTCGAGACGTTTCCACTGGTTGAGGAGCGAATTTTCGACGGCGGAGGAGCGAGGGGCTTTATCCGAGCCGGGATCATAGGAGATCATCTTTTTATCGTCTGTGCAAAAGGCTTTTGCATCCGGGCGCTTGAGACAGGCCCGGCCTTCGGAAACGGCTATTTTTAAGGGACGGTCTTTGCCTGAGGCGATGATGCTGTACAGGCCGGGGTTCAGGGTTATGAGGCCGGCGTCAGTGCGCACGACGAGATTCGCGCCCGATTCAGCAGGACTGAAAGATAGCGCCAAATGGCCTTTTGTGATTTCGATATCGGGGGCTGCCGGGTCTGTTTCGGGTTTTCGATGTTTAACGACGGATCCCTCAGCGGGGCCGAGCCAGAACATTTGCAGGGAACGGGCGGCGACAGCTTCGAGAGTCGCGCCGTCCGCGGCGCGGATTTCCATGCCGGGATCGATTGTCGTGCCCTCGTGAGCTGGGAACCAGTCGGACCCGGCGACGCGCAACGCTACATCGCCCGAGAGAGATTTTATGACTGCGCCCTGAAACGGTGGCTGAGCCGCCGCCGCCGCGCACAGCGTCGCCAGCGCGGCCATCACGAACAGCGTTGTTTTTTTAAACGGCTTTTTCAATTGTCGCTACGATTTTCAGGACTCTGTCCAGATTTGTTATTTTCAAGAGTCCCATCAGATTTTCAGGCACAGCCGCGAGCGTCAGATTCCTGCCCTGTTTGAGAAGCGTCGAGTTCACCGCCACAAGGAATCCGAGTCCGGAACTGTCTATGAATTCCAAGCCCTTAAAATCTAAAATGAGGTTAAGCTTATCGTATTGTTCGAGCAGATTCTTGATCTGCCTATAGAGGTCGATCGATGCCTCGCCGGCGATGCGGCCGGAGAGCCTTATTACAAGGTATTTTGTTTTGACTTCATGTTGTATTTCAAATTTAGGCATATCGATTCCGTAACTTTCGTTTGGAATATTATAAACCATTTTTTGCCGAAGAGCGTAACAATTTCAGAAAAACGGAGCGCCGGCCGGAAACGCCGGATTATATCCTTCGGCTGCAATCCTGGATTTCGGGTTATTATGCGCTTGTTTTTTTGATAATTCTTGTTCAGCGCCAGTGTTCCGGGCGGAAGTCCGGGGGCAGGACGGTGCAGAATTTCTTTACGCGCCAGTTGCGCTTGAAAGCGATGCGGCGAAGAGGCGGGTCCGGGTTGGTCGGCATCGGGTGCCCGACTTGTTCCATGAGCGGCAGGTCTGAACTGCTGTCGGAGTAGAACCAGCAGTCCTTGAGGTCGATGTTGCGCTCCTGAACGTAAGAGCGGGCGATAATGAGTTTGCCTTCCTCGTAGCAGAAAGGTTTTTCGGCGATGGGGACAATGCGTCCGTTTTCGAATTTGAAGCGGAGCGCGAAAGCGTCGTCCACGCCGAGGAAGTCTGCAAGCGGGTCGATGAGCGGCTGGATGCTGGCGGTGAGAAGGACTACCTGGTTGCCGCGTTTTTTGTGGTCGCGGATTTCGCGGTAGGCAAGCCGGTAGATGCTTTTTCGCATGTAGTTGTCGAAGCAGCCCTGACAGATATTGTCAACTTCGGCTTTTGTGAGGCCGGCGAACTGTGAAAGCCCTTTTTCGACGAGCGTGTCATACTCGACGGCGCCGGTTTTGGAGTCGATGAGGGCTTTGGCCATGTCGAAAATGTAATCGGGAGAAGAGGACTGCCCTTTTTTGAAGAACAGGTATTTGGCGATCATTATGCCCGACGATCCCTTGAGGATCGTGTCGTCAACATCGAAAAAAGCGACACCCATGAGAAACTCCGTGGTAAAAAATAACCCGCGAGGCGAGCAGATATCGGCGCGGCGTCGCGCCTCATGGCGGAAATCGCTTTCCGGCCTAACTTTCGGGCATGAGCACGTTGCCGACGCGCGTCATGAGGTTTCCGACTTTCATGCCGTACTCCGCGGTTCCGCGGAAGGAGACGAGTTGGAGGCGGGTGGCTTCGAGAGCGCCGACTTCGCTTGTCAGCATCCTGAGAGCGCCGGCCGTGTCTACAAAGTCCATCGCCACATACGGGCGGCGGTCGGTGCGGCCTTTTGTCGCCTTGATCTTGCCTTCGTCAATGCGGACCCAAACCGCCGGGCCGTCCGGCTTAACCGTCCACTCGATAATTTTCTTGCGCGCGGTTTTTGTCAGGCGCACGATGTATTCGTCTTCGCATTCGGACATTTCCTCGAGCGCGAAGGCGACCATGTACATCAGGAGCTGAACCTTCAGCGTTTTTTCCGCTTCGTCCTTGCAGACGTATGTCGGCATGAGCATCTTGAGCTTCATGAGTATCTTTACGACTTTCATGAGCAGCAGGAGATGAGTCAGGCCGGAGATGCCGAAGAGGACATTCTTGCCGGTGAAGAAAGAGTTCATCGTCGTCGGATCTTTGAAAGTGAATTTGATAGCGGGTTTCGGATGCTTGCCGGAGACTACCTTGAGCGTTCCGCCCTCGAAGAGCATGTGGGCGGCGGGTTCCGCGTTCTTAATCTGGAACTGGATAGCGCAGTTCCATTTGGCGGTCATTTTCACAAGCGCCGGGTCCGCGGCCACCACTTCCTCAAGCAGCGGCAGAGCCGCCTTCAGGAATGTTTTCGATCGCATCAGTTCAATTTCATGTTCGGTCATAACAATTTCTCCTCCCCGGCGCAACAGTTTCGGCCTGTTGAAGAGCGCCGCTCGGAAATACAGAATAGCATAAATCGGGAAAGGCAACAAGAAATAAATAGTTGGCCGGCCGCGGCGCCTGATTTCAAATAGTTGGCAAAGAAAGAAATTATGCGGTCTCGCCATGAACAGGAAAGCAATATTATGGTATAATGAGTATCATTATGAATTACCTTATTTGATGACCGCGAGGATGCCCTATGGACAACGCAGAGCGCAACCGGAAGCGAAGTGGTTCTTCCTGTCGCCTTCGGAACGCCACGCCGGGGGACGCCGGCGCTTTTTACGAACTGATAGTAATGTCGTCGCCATATTTTGAAACGCTGTTCGGCAGGCAGGGAGCGGTCATTTTTCAGAGCATGTTTCGCCGGACAGGCAACCTGTTCAGCCACGAGCACGTGATTTTCGCCGATGTCGAAGGAAAACCGGCTGGGATGATTCTGTGCTACGGCCGCCGGACAAAGCAGTTCGGAGACATCCCGACCGCGCTGCATTTCTTGAGAGAAATCGACTTCGAAACGTTGTTGAAACTGCCGCTGATACTTAAAAGCGGAACGGCGGTGGGCGCCGTTAAAAAAGGCGAGTTTTATATCAGCAACATGGCTGTGTATTCCGACTATCGCGGGCGCGGAATCGCGGCGGAACTGATCGGCTGCGCCGCGCTGCGCGGGCGGCAGGAAGGCGCGGAGCGGCTGACGCTCGAAGTGGAACAGCATAACGACGGCGCGATCGGGTTTTACGAAAAATGCGGGTTCGCCATCACAGGCGACGCGCGCCTCTCAGTCGGAGAAGAGAAACTTATTTATTACATGGCGAAACGGATAAAATAACGAAACAAATGTTATTTGAGTCGATACGTCTTCGTGACTTAATATTCCATATCAAGCAAATCATGGAGTTTCATACAGGTCGTCGTGATCGAGGATGCGGCGTAGAAGGATAGCTCCGTCGTGTTCAAATTGGAGAGAGATGCGGTATCTGTCGTTGACGCGGGCGGAGAAGAGGCCTTTACGGCCGGCGATGCCTTTCAGCCGCAGAGAAGGGTGTGTGTGGTCGATCAGCAACTGAGCTATCTGTTTCGCGGCAGCTTTACGGGCGGCGTCCGGCAGCGACTGCCAGTCTTTTTTGAAGCTGTCTGTTCGCGCTATTTTCATTTTTCAACGCTCTAAATCTTTTATTAGATTTTTTGCGCTGTCGAATTTCGCGATTTTGCCGCGTTTGATGTCGCTGTCGGCCCCGGATTCCTTCCGCGCGCCGGAATCTGTCAGCCGCAACGTTCGGGGCACAACCATGACGGGGGTGAGAACCAGACGCCCGTCTTCCACAAGAGCTTCCAAAGTGTCTCCGGGCGCTATTCCGAGAGCGTCGCGCATTTCTTTAGATATCGTCAGAATGCTTCTTTTCTGCAATGTGATTATCATGTCAAAACTCCGTCAATACTGTATTGCTGTAATACAGTATAACGGCAATGGCGTGAGAAGGCAAGGGTAGGGGGTGGCGGTTGGCAGATAGGAAAAGATTAAGATTTACCCACAGAGTCGCGAAGCGCTACAATAAGCAGGCGCGACTTGGACGCGCGGAGAGAACCGGCCGCATCCGAGAAATTGGAAATGCCGGCGATAATTAAACGGGTGGCGCATGAACACAGAAAAGAAGGTAGCTCTCGTCACTGGCGGCACTTCGGGAATTGGCAAAGCTATCGCCGCGCATTTGCATGAGAAAGGCCACAAGGTCTATGCCGCGGCGCGGCGTCCGGAAGCGGCGCAAGGTTCGCCGTTCCCGGTTCTGAAGCTCGATGTCGACTCGGACGTTTCCGTGGCTGGATGCATGGCTAAGCTTATCGCCGACGAGGGCAAAATCGATGTGTTGATTAACTGCGCCGGATTCGGAATCACCGGACCGGTGGAGGAGAACACGATCGCCGAGGCGAAAGCGCAGTTCGAGACGAATTATTTCGGCGTCGTGCGGATGTGCCGGGCGTCGCTGCCGCACATGCGCGCCGCGCGCAAAGGGCTTATCGTCAACATCAGTTCGCTCGGCGGCCTCGTCTCCGTGCCGTTCCACGCCCATTACTGCGCGAGCAAATTCGCCGTGGAAGGCCTCACGGAAGGCCTAAGGCTGGAAGTCGCCAGCTTCGGAATCAAGGTCGTTCTCGTCGAGCCCGGCGACTACAAAACCGGGTTTACCTCATGCAGAAAAATCGCCGACTCTTCGAAAGATGAATGCCCGTACAATCCTCAGTTCATAAACTCGCTGAAAAAAATGGAGGCGGGAGAATTGAACGGTCCGGAGCCGTACCCGATAGCGCGGCTTGTCGGCAGAATCATCGAAACGCCGTCGCCGAAGCTCCGCTATCCCGTAGCGCCGCCTCCGCAAAATCTCATGCCGCCTCTCAAGCGGCTGCTCCCCTGGAGCGTAATCGAAGGAATCATCGCATCCAATTACGGCATCAAACGCAAATAATCGTTTGCATTATAGAAACAAGGCTCTGAATGAAACGAGCGAAAGGGCACAACAACATGGCGAAAGACAACGGGAAGACGGCAATAGTCACGGGCGCCGGCGGCGGCATCGGACGCGAGTTGTCGCGGCTGATGGGCAAGCGCGGCGCGCATGTGGTGGCGTGCGACCTGAAAGAATCCGCGGCGGCGGAAACCGCGGCCCTGATAGCAGGGGAGGGCGGCAGCGCCGAAGCGAAAACGCTCAGCGTAACGGACTACGAGGCTATGCAGGCGCTTGCGGACGAAGTGGCGAGCAGGCGCGGCAGCATCGACTATCTGTTCAACAACGCCGGCATCGGCATAGGCGGCGAAGCGCGCGACTTCACCATAAACGACTGGCGCACGGTGCTCGATGTCAACCTCTACGGCGTCGTCAACGGCGTAACCGCCGTGTATCCCATCATGGCGAAGCAGGGCTCCGGCCATATCATCAACACTTCATCGCTCGACGGCTTGGTTCCGTTCCCCATGCATGTGTCCTACACGGCGAGCAAGTACGCGGTGGTCGGGCTTTCGCAGGCGCTGCGCATCGAGGGCGCCCCGCTGGGGGTTCGCGTAAGCGTCGCTTGTCCCGGCCGCGTTAAGACAGCCATCTTCGACACCACGCGCCTGATAAACTCCGACCGCGAAAAAACCATGCGCATCGTAAAATCCGCTCCCGCCATTACCGCTGAAACATGCGCGCGCCGCATCGTCAGCGGCATGGACCGCAACGAGGAACTCATTCTCCCTTCGGCCTACGC
Organism: bacterium; assembly: GCA_041664945.1. Classification (GTDB taxonomy): domain Bacteria; phylum UBP15; class UBA6099; order UBA6099; family UBA6099; genus JBAYJY01. The sequence goes on from JBAYJY010000056.1 coordinate 21,035, forward strand.
GCGCTTCATGTGGGGACTCGAACGCGTGAGCCCCGAGCTAACCCACGGCCTTATGAGTTTCACCCAGAAATGGGTCGGCGACCTGCGCATAAAGGATTGAAAGCGGCAGCGGGCAGCCGGTATCCGGAAGCGTGCGGCGGCTGAAATAATTTTTGCAATTCCGAACGATGTGATGAATCTCAGACAAACATAATCCGGAAGCGATCCGCTGCATGATCGTAAATTCCCCGAAAGAAAAAATATCAGCTTAAGCGCCGGGTTATCCGCCGGCCGCGCCAATGGGCCAAGCTTTTTTATAAATATGAACAAATCCGGACAGGGTTGTGTTTAAACAGGTGTGTGATGGAATTAGAGAAAATGCGGGAGTTACATTATGAAAACAATTAGCGCGGTTTTGGCGGGGCTGGCATTTATTGCGGTTATTGCCGTGACGGCGGCGGCTCAGGACGGGCAACAATCCCCCGAGCTTGCCGGAATGCAGAAGGCCGCCGAAAAAGTCTGTATGTCTATGACGCCATATCTGGAGCGTCCGGACAGCGTAAAGGGAATCACGGTTGTGAAGAACGACGAAATAAACGCCTATGCCGACCAGAACGATAAGATAACGATTTTCACGGGGATGCTGAACTTTGTTCGTGATGACAACGAGTTGGCGTTAGTGTGCGGGCATGAAATGGCGCATATATCGGCGAAGCACATTAAAAGAAGCATATTTACCGATGTCTTGGCGAATGTCGCGGCGTCAGTGATCGGAGGAACGTTCGGAAACGTAACTGGGAATGCGATTGTCTCGAAAGAGAGCAGAAAACACGAACGCGAGGCAGACAGCCGCGGATTGCTGTACATGTGGAGAGCGGGATACGATCCTCGCGTGGGCTGGGGATTCTGGCAGAACCTCGAAGCCAAATACAAACAGGGCGGCAGCGACGTTACGAAATTTTTCAGCGATCACCCGGTAAATGATGAACGCGTGGAAGACATGAAAGTTCTTCTCGTGCGCGACTGCAAAACGTGGCCTGATCTGAAATATTGCGACGCGATATTGGCGGACAAGGATCTCACGGATACATTCAACGCTTTCGAAAACAGGAAATAATAGGGCCGATTAAAACATAATAGATGGCAGACAGAGAAAGACATGGCGCTCTTCTTAACCTAATGCGCTTCAGAATTCACGAATAATTATGCGCCGCAATGCTATATTTGTTATTCCGCGGGCGCCTGTTCGATATTCATTATGCGATGCATTTAATGAAACTCAGAGATATTTGCGGAACCACTTCAGGCTGTCGTAAACCATTCTGTCGACGGGCAGGATGTGGCCGCTGTCGTACCAGATAATCTTCTTTTGCGTGGCTGGAACGAGTTCGTGGAGCTTGTTCATTGCGGGAACAGAGATCGTGGTGTCTGTTTTTCCGTTCTGGAGGAGAACGGGGCGGTCGCCGATGTTCGGGACGAAAGTCGCCGGATCGACGGCGTTGAAAACAGTCATGAACTGGTCTTTTGTCATATTGTTGTCGACCATGAACTTTTTGATTTCCATGAGCGAGCCGTAATCCGAGTTGTCGAAAACGAGCGAGTAATCGGCGCCGCCGTCGGCAAGGTCGATCGCTTTCACGCGAGTGTCGAGAGTGGTGGCGACTGAGCCGGTCATTGCGCCCATGCTGATGCCGAAGTAACCGATGCGGCCGGGGTCGATGCCCTTCCAGCCAGCGAGGACGTCGAAGCCGCGCAGGATGTCCATAACCTGCATCCGGATGTGCTTTGCGCTCACGAACGGGTCGGGCATGAGAATGTCTTTGCCTTTTTCCTCGCGCTCGCCCCGGAAAATGCCGTCGATCGCCATAACGGCTATCCCGTAGCCCGGCCATGTGGAGAATACGTCGGCGAGACTCTTGTCGGCGACGTGGAAGTGCATGAAGAAAACGACCGGATATGCGCCGGGCACGGTGGCTTTGTCGGCGCCCATCGGCTTAACTTTCGCCTTGGGCATCATCAGAATCGCGGGCACGCGCCCGCCGTTCAGGCTATCGTAGAAAAAGTGTATTTTAGTGTATGACGGGAAATCCTTGGTGTCTTTTATCTCGATATTTAGAGGAATCGAATGATCGTAGTCGTAACCGGCCTTGATCTCGGCGAAGCTCTCGGCGCGCGCCGGCATGGATCCTGCGGCCAGGCACAAAAACACGATCAGTCCGGCGAGCCTTTGCAGAAGTTGCTTTTTCATCATTGGGGTCCCCCTTGAGTTTGGCGCGGCGTCCGCGCCGCTACATCCGTTTTCCCATCCCTGCCACGATAAAGTTTACAAAAAATACAAATAATCGCAACAGGTTTTAAATATACATGGATTTATAAGGGAGTTAATTACACGAAAAAGCGAATAACAGTCTTTGAAAGACCTTCCTTGTGGGTGGGGTCTGTGAAAAATTAATTGATTGAATATCGAATATCGAACAAGGAACCGCAGAATATCGAAGGAATACAAAAATTGCCTTAATAATTCGAAATTCGGAGTTGGGTATTGGAAGTTCCGTATACCTTAGGCGCGAAGCGCCATGGAGCGCCCGCTTAAAAACGGCGGGTGGCGCCCATCCCTTTAATAAAGTTTTTTGGAAAGTATGAAACCCTTTTTTTCAAAAAAGGTTTTCATTTATTTAATTGTTTCTTCGTTCCAACGCTAAGCGTTTGAATGAGAATCATTTATTCCGCAATTCCCGCCAGTTCGAAAGCCTGTTCGGCGGTCGGCGCGGATTTTGACCCGCCGATGCCTTCGAGCGTGCAGGCCGCGACCGCCGCCGCGAAGCGCGCCGTCTTTTCGAGCTCCCATCCTTTCAGCAGCCCGTAGACGATTCCCGAGTCGAACGCGTCGCCCGCGCCGATGGAGTCCTGAAAGCTACGGGGCTTAATGGCAACCTGCCGCACGACCCTGTCCGGCGTCGCTAACAGAGCGCCTTCGGCCCCCTGTTTGACAACAACAAGCTCAGGCCCGCGCTTTAGCAAATCACGCGCTGCGTCCTCAAGGGAATCCAGGCCGGTGATTCCGCGGGCCTCCACGTCGTCTGTGAAAACGATATTCACATAATCGAGGAGATTGTCGAAACGGTTAATCCACGGCTTTTCGATCGGCGTCATAGGGAACTGAGTGTCCAGCGCCGTTTTCAGGCCGAACTGTTTAGCTTTCCTGAACAGCCCGACCGTCGGCGCTCCCCACATCTGCGGGTAATGAAGGTAGCCGGCGCACAGCAGCATCCGCGAGCGTTTCAGCAAACCTTCCTGCGCCGCGCTCAATCCGGACGGCCACGGCGCGTGGGTCGAGAGCCTTCCGGTGAGCGGCCGCTTTCGGTCGCCGAACAGCAACATATATATGCCGATTCCGCTCGTTTCGCCCGGAACGGTGTCGACTCCGGAGACGTCGGCTCCGGAGTCGTCGGCTCCGGATTTTGAGAGGCTGCGCAGGATCCATTCGCCGAAAAAGTCGTCCGCCACGCAGGAGACGACGGCGACGCGCAGGCCGAGACGGGCCATGTCCGCCGCGCAGTAGCCCATCGAGCCGGCGGGCGTCAGCTCGACTTGCGAAATGTCAACCCATTTCGTAAGGAGTTCGATGTCGTGAGGCGCGTCGCCCACGATAATCATGTCGAGATTCAGGGTTCCGACAGCAACAACGTCATAATCCATCGGCGCGGCCTCCACGGCGTTTTCGGTCCCGAAAAAGCGTCAGTGCGAGCCGGGCGGGAAAAGCTGCATCCACACGCGGGCATGCTTGGGAATGTTCGAGCGCTGGCAGTCCGGATTTATGTCGCCGAGTTCCACCGCGCAGTAGTAGGGCAGCAACTGGATGACAAAAGTGGAAATCACCGCGAAGATGTGCTCGTCCACATCCGGCAGGCGAAGAACATAGTCCATCATCGGCGCGAGCTCGCGGTCCTTCTCGGTGACGATGCCGAAGGAGGGAGTTTTGAGGCCGACGGTCGCCTGAGCGATCTGTTTCAGCCACGGGTAGGACGGCCCCGGAGGCGCGACGATCGCGGTGACGATGCGTTCGTCTGTGAGGCCGAGCGCGCCGTGTATATGGCGGTCCGGGCACATGGCCTTGCAGGGGATGTGCGCCATCTCGTCGAATTTGAGCGCGAGCTCCTCGGCGGTTGCGAG
>JBAYJY010000057.1:0-25166 GCA_041664945.1 bacterium
CGAGAGCCGGAAATTTACGGTTCCCTCACGCTGGATGATATTAACAGAATGATACGTGATTGGGCCGGCGGGACAGGGGTCTCAGTTGAGACGATTCACTCAAATCACGAGGGCGACCTTGTTGATGCGGTTCATCGGGCAGGACGGGAAATGGACGGGATTGTCATCAACCCGGCGGCGCTCACTCACTACAGTGTCGCGCTCCGCGATGCAATCGCCGGAGTTTCCATCCCTACAGTAGAGGTTCATTTGTCCAACATTCATTCGCGAGAACAGTTCCGCGCTCATTCTGTCACCGGTCAGGTTGCGGTCGGCATCGTTTCCGGTTTCGGCGCAAACAGCTATATTCTCGGCCTTAAGGCGCTTCTCGAATTGAAGAATTCGAAAAAATAACTTCTATAGCGCGGCTACAAACAATCTCGAAAATGGAAATAACCAGAAATCGGATTCGGGATTTTTGCAGGAGGCAATCGCCACGATACGGCGATTTCTCTAAATAATGGATAATTTTCTCAAACGACAGAAGCGCCTCTTAAAAAAGATGAGCGATAGCCGTCTTCCCTCGGCGCTCATCATCAATAAGGTGAATCTCCGGTACCTGACAGGTTTTCATTGCTCATACGGATATTTGCTTATCTTCAGCGATAAAACATACCTATTGACAGATTCCAGGTATTCTTCTGACGCGCGATCCGGCGCCGCTGTCGATGAAGTTGTCGAAGTCAGGGCAGGCGACGCGCCAAAGCGTATTGCGGAATTGCTTTTTAAACATGGCGTGCGACGCATCGCTTTCGAACCGGCCTCTATCACCGTCGCTGAATTCGACACGCTCAAAAAGCCGCTTAAAAACATTTCGTTGGCTCCACAGAACAACTTTGTTGAGGATATTCGCGCGATAAAAGACGAATCTGAAATTGCTCTTGTAAAACGTTCCTCACAGGTGATGGATCGCGCTTTCAAAAAGCTGCTCGGATTCATTCGGGCCGGCGTCACGGAAGCTGATATAAGAGCCCGTCTCGAGTCGGATATGATTCTTCAGGGGATCGATGGGATTTCTTTCGACACGATTGTTGCCTCCGGACCGCGAGGCGCGTTCGCTCACGGAAAACCGTCTGCCCGAAAAGTGCGACTGGGCGATTTTATCGTAATTGACTTCGGCGCCTGCACTGACGGCTATCATTCGGACATGACACGAACTGTTTATATCGGCTCGCCGTCTGCCGCAGACCGCTTGCGATACCGGGCGGTCCAGGAGGCGCAGCGCAGCGCTCTCGCCGCAGCGGTGGCTGGTGTGGAGTCTTCAGCGCCGGACCGGGCTGCGAGGAACATCCTCTCAAAATATGAACTCGACCGGTATTTCACGCACGGACTGGGTCATGGCGTCGGCATGGACGTCCACGAACAGCCCCGCCTGTTCTTCGCCGGTAAGGAAAAGCTTGTTCCAGGGATGATTTTCACCATTGAACCGGGGATATACATAGATGGCTGGGGTGGCATAAGAATCGAAGATACGGTTGTTCTAACAAAAAGCGGTCCGGTTCAACTAACGAAAAGCGCAAAATCCCTGATTTGTCTTTAATTTCAAATCATTTCTGAAAAGCCCAATTTTTCCTAAGACTTGAAAAAAAATCCTTTTATATGGTAAGGTAATAACCTGTGTATATATATATTTATTATTAATGCTTAATTAAATGTGTGAATTGGAAACATATGACCATTCATATCCAGAAAGCCAAGAGAACACTTCGCTGTTTTTTCGTATTAGCGGCGCTTGCTGTTTTTGTGAGTTTTTACTCGGGTTGCTCAGGTGGAAATAATAGCGGTAAAGCGATTCATAGTAAAAATGGAATTCAGTGGCTGACATTCCGGGGAAACACTCCGGAATCGGCGGGACAGACCAAAGATACGATCAAACCGCCGCTCGCGGAGTTATGGACTTTCAAGGCGGAAGATGAAATCAGATCCTCGCCAGTTCTTTCACAGGGCGTCCTGGTTTTCGGTTCTAATGACAATAATATTTACGGCGTCAATCCCGACAATGGTGAATTGATATGGAAATACAAGACAGGCGATGTTGTCATAGCGTCGCCTTTGATTTATAACGGCAAGGTTTACGTCGGCTCTTTCGATAGAGTAATGTACGAGATCGATCTCAAGACGGGCGATTTGTTGCGCAAGTACGACACAACTACGAAAAGAAATGAAAACCGCGCGAAAAGTCCAGCTGAGATGGGATGCGCGATCAACAGCGCCGCGGCGACAGACGGGAATAACATATATTTCGGATGCAACGATAAGAATATATATGCTGTGGGACTCGATACTTTCAAGCCGCTCTGGGTATATAAAACTCTCGACTGGGTAGAGGCCGGCCCTCTTGCAGCCGGCGGACGCGTCTATTGCGGCTCAGACGACGGAAATTTGTATGCTCTCGACGCCTCAAGCGGAATTCCAATATGGAATTTCCAAACGGGAAATGCTGTTTATTCGACGCCGGCCCTGAAAAACGGGATCCTGTATTTCAGTTCCTGGGACGGTTATGTTTATGCGTTGAACGCCGAAAACGGAACTCAACTATGGAAGACAAAAATTGACGAACAGGCTTCGGCATCGCCGGCAATAGCAGGAAACCGGCTGATTGTCGGCGGAATGTTCGACGGCAACCTTACCGCTCTGGATATTATAACCGGCAAGATTCTATGGCGGATGCCGACGCAAGGCGGGTTCGACGCCGGCGCTGTCATTTCCGGAAATATCGCATACGTCGGTTCGATGGACAATTATTTTTATGCGATGAATGTCGAGACCGGCAAGCCGGCTTGGAAAATGCTGCTTAAAGGCGTGATACGCGGATCGAGCGCAGTAGCAAACGGCGCTGTATACGTTGGGACGCGGCGCGGAGAGCTTCATGCGTTCGCGCCGGTAAAATAAAATATTTTTATAGCGAAACGACAACCAAAACAAATGGTTTAAGGAGATAACGCCATGGCAAACGGCGCAGGCGGACAAGTGGTAAAGGCATTGCAGCCCGGCGAGTTCCTTTGTTTTCAGGGGGAGGAGAGCAACGAAATATTCGTGCTCAGGTCCGGAACGCTGCACATATATATCGTTGACGCCGAGGGCGTTGTGACAAAGAACAAAGTCGAGGCCGAAGGAATGCTTGTCGGCGTTGTGGACCAGCCGGGCTCATTCATAGGCGAAATCGGCGCGATCCTGAAAGAGCCGCGTTCTGCTTCCATAAAGGTCTCAGACGACGGCCCAGCTCAGATTCTCGTTATCAATCTGCGCGGGAAAGGATTCGCTGACACAGTCGTTCAGAACCCCAAGATCGGGTTCTCATTGTCAAAAACCATAGCCCAACGCATCGGCATAACCAGCAAGAGCATCACTCGCAGCGATTCTCTCACTATCAAAGCCAAGAAGGGGCTCGAAAACTACGCGCACGGTATATACGAGATTTTCAGCGAGCTTGAGTCGGCCGCGACCGCCAAAGGCTTGCAGATGCCGCTCATCGATTCCGCCAAAAAAACGACAGCCTACCAGATCGGAAGAATGGTTGAAAAATTCGGGACGCTGCCGATAGATATATTTGGAACAGTCGGGATTCCTTTCGGAGCGCACCAGAACATCTATCACAACAGAATATTCGCGAAAGCCGCCGCCGCTCAGACCGCTCCGGAACCGGTAGGACCGCCGAAGCCAGGCGTAACGGCATTCGAAGCCGGCAAAGTCGTATGCGAAGAGAATGGCATTGATCAGAATTTGTATTTTCTTCTTGCAGGCAAACTCGAAGTGTTCGTCGGCATGAGGACAATCGAAATCATAGACGAACGGGGCGCTATTTTCGGCGAGAATGCGATTTTCGGCCAGTTGGAGCGCACTACAGGCATCCGCGCTCTTTCGGACGTTCATGCCATGCCTGTCCCGTCAGCGCAGATCGAACCGTATTTTATGAAAAAACCGCCGCTCGTCGTTCATGTTCTCAAAATGTTCGCGAAGCGTTTGCCAATGCTCAATTCGCTGATGCTAAAAACCGCTCAGCAGATGACTCAACTCATTAATCTGCTCGGCCACTCGCCCGAAGGTTGCCTCTCTTCTCTCGAAATACTCGTCCCTCGGCTTAAAGCTGAAACTGCCGCGATCGGCGAAGACGCAGCAGCTATGATTCAAAAGGCCGATCAGATGCTCGCCAATCTCACCGGAGTTTTCAACACTCTTAATGCTGAATATGAACAGATTTGTCAGGACATCGGTTACAAACCGCGTCCGTTCGACCCGGCCGCGAAATCCGCTTCCGCTCTGACAGCTCCTAAATTCGATTTCGTCACCAAGATCGAGGAACTCGAATCTCTCGATTCCGAGCACATCAATTTCGTTCTCAACCCGAAAACAGACCAGTTCCGCGCCTGCAGCATTGAATATGGATATGTCGATCTCTTAAAACAGGCGAAAATCGCCGACACGAACTGGAAGGAATTCCTGTTCGGGCGCATTCACAATTTCGGCGATTCCTTCCCGATTCAATTCCTGACTTTCGACCTCGACACCGGCGGCCTTCAGGCGCAGAACAGAGATTATGTTCTGCGAGGTCTTCAATACTTTATCGAGCGCACGGAGCAGCAGGTCGCTTTGCTTTATAAAGACAACACATGCATCGAAATGATGCACATTCCGGACTATGTGAAGCTGGACACAGAGGAACTCGTCGATGAAGCCACAATCTTGGCTATTATCGAAGCATTCAGAAAGAACCCGGAAGACCGCGAAAACCTAAATAAACTGAACGCGCTTTACTGGGACCTTATCATTGCGACAGTCGTTAAAAAATTGCCTACTGTCAAAGACAATATGCTTCAGTTCGAAGACAAGGATTTGCAGGTCGTGGATTTTGGTTTGCTCGATAAGCAGTTTCTGCCCGATAACACGAACGTTTTAGACCAGATTCAGGAAGACAAGAACTTCAACCCTGGAGAGGATTTTCAAATCGAGTTCATTTATCTTTCAGATCTTCTCCAAGGAGTGTATAAGGAGGCGTTCGGCTATAACAAAATGCTGAAGCTCGAAGAAGAGCGCAAACAGGTGTACAGCACGGTGCAGGCGTGTCAGGAGCGTGTTGCGGCGCTTGTTAAGGGCCGGGCCGACATGATTGCCTCTTTCCCCGGCGGCCAGAACGCGGCGCAGTTTGTGCAGAAGTATGACAACCTCGTTCGCGGCATGGCGATTCTGGAACGCAAAATGAAAGCCGGCCGCTCGATCTCAAACGAAGAGCGCGCAAAGATCGTTCAGGCTAAAAACGTAAAAACACAAATAAATACTCAAATCGCCGGTTTCCTGACCGCTCTTAAGGGGCGCGTTTCCGACGACCAGTTGGCGCAATTCAGAACACTCGGCGATGAACTCGAAAAGAAGGTTCTCGAAGATCTTCAGTTGCAGGAACTCGCGTCGAAAAAGGATGAAATAGTTAAGGCTCATAGTGACTGGATGAAATCCATCACGATGAAAACCCGCGAGACGACTTACAAGAATGAAATGATCCGCTTGAAGAAATATGTCCAGATGACCGCGAAGAAGGCTCAGATCGATCCCACTGCGGTGCTCGTCAACATCAGGGACATCGCGACAAAAACACGCGTTAAGGCTGCCATGGACCTATTTCTTAAAGAGAATGTCGATCCGGAAATCTTCGAACCGAAACAGACGCGTATCAAGCAGCTCGGAATGCCGAAGCTGATGCTTCTTCCAGGAAGCGGAAACGCTGTTTATGACTGGGAAAAACACTTATTCATGGTTCCTCTCACGCCTCCGAAATCTCTTGAGGAATCCATCGCAAACGCCCTCATCGAATTCCATTGGGATATGGACGAAGACAAGAGCCTGCGCGAAAGTTACGGACAGTTGAAAATCTACAGCAAACTGTCCATAACGAAGTTGAAACAGCAACTCTGCAAGGACTATATTATCTGGGCGACTCAGGAATCCAAAGGCTGGAAGAAGCTGGATAAGGAAGTGCGCCCGTGGTTTCAGGTCAAAATCGCAAAACAGAAACTCGAAAAATAGCAGTAACAGAGTCTTCGTTATAATGAATGTTGCTGCTCGATAAAATGAAATGACTTACGGCTCCGCGCAAATGCTCGGAGCCGTTTTTACAAATATATCCGGATCTGACATTAGGTTTCAGATCGAAAATTATTAGCGGTTCTGATTCCGATAGGTAAACAATTATGAAATTCACCGATTCTATCCGATATCTCGATAACTTCTCCAATTATGAGAAAAAAGCGCACCTTTTAAAGGCGCGCTTTACGCTGACACAGATCAAGACGCTGATGAAGCTGATGGATTATCCTCAGAAGCGTTACCCGGCCGTCCACGTTGCCGGAACTGTCGGCAAAGGCTCGGTCTGCCACATGATAGCTGCTTCACTTACCGCGGCTGGTTATAAAACAGGCCTTTATACATCGCCGCACTTGAATGATATTCGTGAAAGAATTGAGATTGACGGCCGGATGATTTCAAAAAGCGCCTTTGCCGATGCCGTTGAACGCGTTAAATCTGTCGCGAAGGACAAATACGATATTTACACATATTTCGAAATACTGACAGCAGCAGCGCTCGGCGCATTTGCTAATATAGGCGTTGAAATCGCAGTTGTCGAAACAGGACTCGGCGGCAGGCTCGATGCGACAAATGTTGTCTCGCCGTTCATTTCTGTTATCACTCCGATCGGCTGGGACCACCAACAGGTTCTCGGAAACACTTTGTCAGGAATTGCTGGTGAAAAGGCCGGAATCATAAAACGCGGAGAAGCTGTCGTTTCCACTGCACAGAGACATGAAGCCATGAGTGTGATTAGAGCGGCTTGTGAAGAAAAACATGCCGCTCTGTTTATATCGCGGCCCGGAGATCTGGCCATTCCTGTTAAGTCAGACGCCGGATCGGACAGATACGAGATAAAAATGAAATGCGAATGTCGTTTTGAAGTCGATTTGCCGCTTTCAGGCAGTTTTCAAAGGCAAAATCTTGCTGCAGCGCTAATGGTTCTTGAGTTGCTCGACACAAAAGGGTTTCATGCCGGTTCAGAATCAATTAAAAAAGGAATCGAGAATATGAGGTTCCCCGGCAGGATGGAAAAAATAAAGGTGCAAAGCGGACAGGGGGAGTGCATTTTAGATGGCGCTCACAATGTTCCAGCCGCACGCGCTTTTGCCGAGCACATTGCTAAAAATGAAACCGGGCGTGACATTGTGCTTGTTGTTGGCATGATGCGAGACAAGGATGCAAAAGGAGTACTAAAAGAACTAAGCGCGGTCAGATGCCGGATTATTACAACTGGTTTGATGTATGACCGCGCTTTCAAATCAGGACCGCTCGCGGAGATCGCTTCAGGATATTTTAAAGCCCCGCTGAAAGCAAATTCAATGGATGAAGCGTTGAGAATGGGAGCAAGATTGTTAAAATCGAACGGATTACTTTGCGTTACAGGATCGCTTTATGCTGTGGCGGAAGCCAGAACCTTTTTGCATCTTTATTGATTTTCAGCTCACTGTATTTGAAAATAATGTCTTGAAAATGAAATTTTTCTTCGCTATATTATTTGAACTGTATGGTTCCCGAAAGTGAGTGTTCGTTAGATGGCGGCAAAGAAAGTCGTTAATAATCTTAATAAATCCCTGAATAAGTCAGTAAATTCTAAAAATACTGCAAAAACCTCGTTGGCATCCGACAAAAAGGACACCCATGATGTGCCGCATGGCGAGAAACAATTAAAGGATAACAGATTAACTGCAAATATAACTCCTAAACGAACAAAGGATTTCTCATCTATCACTAAAGCGAATAATATTAAAATAATCGATAACAATCCAGCTAACACTAAAGCAAAACAAAAAAATAAAGCAGAAATCAAGAACATTGTTTCCGGTAAGTCAGATTACGTTAAGAATAATAAGCATCAAAATGATAATTCCGATAAAACAACAACTAAAACAACAAATTTGAAGAATAAACAGAATAGCAATGCCGACAAGACGAGTCTTTCTGAGAAGGCAGAAAAGATAAACGCGCTTAAGCGGAAAATGCACAAAGAGATTTTTCAACGATGTCTCGAACGCAAATTATTTACCGGAGCTGATGTGTGGGATGAAGCTGATCCTGATCCGGTAGATGTCATTTAATCAAAATAAATTCAAGATATATATAATGTAAAGGATTGAGCTTGTTCTTCAATTATGTATTTTCGTATTTTAATCATGCTCAAAAGTCGATGAAATATAACGATGTGGCTATTCTGACACAAAGATATATATAAGCCCACTTACGCACAAGTATTATCAATTATAGCTATGCATAGTTGTACGTATTATATAATATACATAAGATATATTATGCGGCGTTGTATAGCTATATGTCTTTTGTCGAGCGACTATATATATCTCACGGCGCCCTGTCTTATTTGTCGATAACGATAAAGTCTCCGTTTTTGATTCCATATTCTCTTATTGTTCCTGCCGGTAGCTCAATTAAATAACTCGGCGCTATTCTCGGCACAAACACGCGACCAGGTTTGATTGTGTCGGCAATGTCGCAAACGAAATTAGAAGAATTCAAACAAATGACATCGATCGGGAATTTCATGAAATGTGTATGGATTGCACGACAAGCAGCAAAGATCATGGCATCCATCGGTTTGAAAGCCCTTCTGAACATCAATCCGAGTAAACGCCGCCAAAAACCGCGGGCCATAAATGCGTTTACAGCCACGATTCTGATTGGGAGATACATCTGACTCGGATAATGGATCATTTTCATAATCTGCGCTCCTGATGTGTTTCATAATGTTATTGGGTTTTTAGATTTTCCATGATGCTTAGAACCGCTGGGCCCAGCAGGATTATGAAAAGCGTCGGGAATATGAAGAAAACTAATGGGAACAACAATTTGAGCGGCGCCTTCATTGCGATCTCCTCGGAACGCTGCCGGCGTTTAAGTCTCATGCTGTCCGATTGAACACGGAGCACATCTGCGATGCTGACGCCGAGTTGATCGGCTTGAATTAAAGCCGCGCAAAAAGATGTCAGGTCCGGCAACAGGATTCTGTCAGCAAGCGCGCGAAGCGATTCGCTTCGCTTTTTCCCAAGACGCATTTCCTGCAGGACACGCTTTATTTCTTCGGACATAGCGCCTTTCATTTTTTCCGAAGCATGCATAAGAGCCTGTTCGAATCCAAGTCCGGCTTCGACACTTACGGTAAGCAGGTCCAATAAGTCGGGTAAATGGCTGCTAATATCGCATTTGCGCCTGTTTCCCGCCGATATAACTATTAAGTCGGGTAAAAACAGTCCTAATGCCGGGAAAACAATAAAATACAACATCATTTCAGTGATTTTAACATGAGCGAGCGATGCGATTAGAACCGAAAAGCCCAAAAACGAAATTGCCGAGCAGCATTTAATGCCAAGATACATAAGCGGATCTGCTTTTAGATAACCGGCGCGTGTGAGTTTATGCGATATGCGTTCCTGAAATCCTCTCGGCGTATAGTTGCCGAGCAGTCTCCCGATTTTCAATATTACAGGCTTAATAACTCGTTCAAAAAACGATTTCGACATCTCCATTTCTTCAAGCGAAATGCCATCGTTAGTGACGTCGAGCGTCTCGAGGCGCGAATGAAGCGAGCGCTTACGGGCGCGCGACTCGAAAATGCCGTAGATGAAGAAGGCGCTCGAACAAAATACTAATGCGGAAAGTATTAGTTTCATGGCTCATCACACCTTTATGTCGACGATTTTACGTATGAGCAACATGCCTATCATCTGCATGACGGCCGCGAAAAGAACCAAAATACGGCCGACAGGATGTTTGAAAAGCAATGAAATGTAGTCAGGGTTTATAAGAAAAAGGAATGCGCCGAGAGCGACTGGAAGAAGGCTGAGAATAGTTCCAGAGAGTCTGCCTTGTGCGGTGAGTGTTTTTATCTGTCCTTTGATCCGGACCCGTTCGCGGATAGTATGCGCTATCTTATCGAGCACTTCCGACAGGTTGCCGCCGACCTCGCGCTGTATGTTGACGCTTGTCATGATGAGATCAAGGTCGTCGTTCCCTGCCCGCTCGATCAGTCCGTTGACAGCCTGTTCAAACGAGATGCCGAGTTTAATTTCCTGAAGCGTTTTATGGAATTCCTCGGAGATCGGCGGAGCAAGTTCCCGCGCTACGAGGTCGATTGACTGCAGGAAACTGTAACCTGATTTCAGCGAGTTCGATATAAGCGTCACGGCATCGAGAAGTTGCTCGGCAAATAATTTTCTTCTTGCCGCCTGCCGCTTCTTTAAATATATGAAGGGAAATGAAACGCCGGCGGCGACAAGGAAGAACGTCAGCGTTGTATTGTCGGTAAACAGTAGGACCAACAGCGGAACGAAAGTAGCGGAAAGAATCAGAATAACTATGAACTCCGAGACTTTCAGCGACCAGTTTGCGCGATTGAGCTCTCTTTTTATGAAGTTCACAGCGCTTTTGCCGCGCAGGGATTTATCAATGTTGGCGAAAATGCTCTTTCCATTTTTTTTCGTTCTCGCTTCTTTTGATTCAGATGCCGGAGGGCGATATGAATCCAGTCTTTGCTTAAGGACAACCCTACGCTTACGGACGCTGAAGAAGACCGCAATATATGCGATGAGCGTAATGCCTATGAATATCATTGTCGCGGTTACCACGGCAGGCCTCCTAAATTTTTTGAAAAACAGAGAGCGGCATTTTTATGCCGGCTGCCTTAAATTGTTCGACAAATTTCGGCACTATGCCGGTCGGTTGCAGAAAACCGAGAATATTTCCTTCATCGTCGACACCCGTGCGTTCGAATTTGAAAATGTCCTGAAGGGTGATGATATCGTTCTCCATGCCTACTATTTCAGTGATGTTTGTAAGGCGGCGCTTTCCGTCTTTCATGCGTTCTTGATGGACGATCAGGTCAAGAGCAGAAGCGATCTGCTCGCGGATTGCCCGTAGAGGGAGGTCCATTCCAGCCATCAGAACCATCGTCTCAAGGCGCGCCAGCATGTCACGAGGCGTATTTGCATGGCCGGTCGTGAGAGAACCGTCATGGCCCGTGTTCATAGCCTGAAGCATATCAAGCGCCTCGCCGCCACGGACCTCTCCGACGACAATCCTGTCAGGCCGCATACGCAGACAGTTCCTCACGAGGTCGCGGATGCTGATTGTCCCCTTCCCTTCTATGTTCGCGGGACGGCTTTCGAGAGTCACCACATGCTCCTGCCTAAGTTGAATTTCAGCCGCGTCCTCCACCGTTACAATACGCTCGTCGGATGGTATGAATGAGGAAAGCACGTTAAGCGTCGTCGTTTTTCCGGAGCCTGTGCCTCCCGAAACAATTATGTTCAGCCGCGCTTTGACGCACGCCTCAATGAATGTCGCAATTTCCAGCGTAAGCGTCCCGAATTTTATCAGGTCTTCGACTTGATAAGGGTCTTTAGAAAATTTACGGATAGTCAGGCACGGGCCTGAGAGAGAGAGCGGCGGTATGATTGCGTTTACGCGCGATCCGTCTTTCAGACGCGCGTCCACCATTGGCGACGATTCATCAATGCGGCGCCCTATCGGGGACACGATACGTTCTATTATTCGCAACACATGGGTTTTGTCCCTGAATTTCCTATCCGTCAAAACAAGTTTGCCTCGTATTTCGACATATATCTGTTTTGGGCCGTTGACCATCACTTCAGTGACTTCCGGATCGCGCAACAGCGGCTCGATTGGTCCGAGGCCGAGGACTTCGTTGCTCAATTCATCTATAAGAACGTCTCTTTCGGAGCGCGAAATGACCGTGTTCCCCTGCTCCACCATGTTGTCCAACGCCGACCCGATAGCCCGGCGGGTTTTTTCCTCGCCGACATCTCCGAATAGAATGTCGTCGCCGAGTTCCTCTATCAGCTTTTCGTGAACTCGCTGCTGGAGGCCGGCCATAGCGGTTTCTTTCGGTGTCTGAACAGTCGCGGCTGTCTTTCCGGCAAGCGATTCCGCTTCATTTTTCGCCGCTGTTGTTTTTACTCGTGCCAAGAGTCCCATGATAAGGGCCTCCTTTCATTTACTTACTTGTCCCGCTCCGGAACAGCTTATTCCAGAACGAAACCCGCGACTCCCGCTTTGTTTCCGTTCCGGCTGTGGTTAACGCCATTTCCAATATCGCGCGCGAAAATTTGCTTTTAGGCGATGCCGCAACCGCGGGGGCGCCGGTGTTCAGCGATGGCACGACTATGTTCCCGTCGCTCGGTATGTTGTATTTGATTTTTATATTGCACAATTTTTCAATATCCTCTTTGCTTATTCCGGCCTTGCTGTCGCTTCTGTTGAGAACAACTTTCAACTTGTCCGCAGGGTATTCAAGCGAGTTGAGCATGACATCGATAGAACTTTTCAAATTTTTTACTGCGAGAATTAGCGGAGTGACGATCAAAAATATTTCGTGGCTTTTATCGAGCGCTGATAGTGAGATATCATGGAACGAAGCGGCGGTATCAATGACCAAATAATCGAAACGCCGCGAAATAGCGTCAATAATTTTCCCGACCGTTTCCGCGCCGATAAGTTCGGCTTCCTCCGGTCTTGCCGGCGCTGAGAGAAGCGAGAGATTCTCGTTGAAGGACGAAAGATAAGAAAGAATATCATCGCCTTCCGCGCCGCCTGCCGAT
Source organism: bacterium (assembly GCA_041664945.1). GTDB lineage: Bacteria > UBP15 > UBA6099 > UBA6099 > UBA6099 > JBAYJY01. Next base: position 12,705 of record JBAYJY010000057.1, read on the forward strand.
ATAAGGTCAGAAATTGTCGCGCGTGGTTTGACGTTCAGAATAAGCGCGAGATCGCCGAACTGAAGATCGAGATCGAGAAGGCAGACTTTTTTCGATTTATCGAGTTGCGAGAGGGCAAGCGCGAAATTAGATGCGAGAGCGCTCTTGCCGACGCCTCCTTTTGTCGCAAAAAACGTAAAGATTTTCGATTCTTTCGCGTCGCCTGCGTCCGGCGCCGGATTCACATCAGAAGCGCCTGCCGGGAGTTTCTGAACATCGGCGGCGCGCTTGAATACTTCGGAGAGGTCGCTTGATGTGAACGGGCGCACGAGATAGTCCTTTGCGCCTGCCCGCATTGCGATTCTGATATTCTCCGGATTGTCGCTGTCGGCAATAAAGACCACATAAGGGCCGAGCGCGGCAAGCAACGTTCCGTTGCCGTTCGATGAAACGTCGTATTCGTCGAAATCAACGAAAACAACATCGAGCAGTTCGCGGGATCGCGCTCGCTTCAGATCGCCTACGTTTTGTAGCGGTGAAAGCATCTCGATATTGTCGCAGCGAGTGAGCTCCCTGTTCAGGTCATCCCAGCCGCGAGCGCTGACGATCGCTGCAAGTTGTTTTTTATCCACGGCGGCACCCTCGCTTCCAGTCGTTTTCCGGCGCTTATTTCGTTTCGCCGGGCTGTGTTTCAGTTTCTGCAAATCCGAATCGTGACAGGTCCGGAGGAATATTGTTGTCGATTATGTGCGTTGTGATAACTATGACAAGTTCGTTTGTCTGATTGGTCGTGCGTTTTTTTCTGAAAAGTTTTCCAATGACAGGGAGATCGCCAAGCCCAGGCGTTTTACTGTTTGTCATCGTTTCCTCGTTTTTCTGAAGGCCGCCGATCATGACGGTTTCGCCGTCCTGAACGCGCACTTCGGACATTGCTTCGCGCGTTGAGATGATTGGAGCCGCGTTGTTGCTTGAAGATTGCGGATCGCCGACCCAGCCGGAGATATTGCTTACTTCCGGTTTCAGCCAAAGCGTGATTGAACGGTCGTGGCCGACGCGCGGCGTCACAGCGAGAATGATTCCTGTGTTGATATAGTTGAATGAGACGAGCCCTTTTTCGCTGTCGCGCGTTGCGACAGGATATTTTTCGCCGGCGAGAATCCAAGCGGTGTTGCCGTCGAGCACTGAAATCTTAGGGCTGACGAGAGTGCGGCCAACGCTCGCCGTGCGCAGCATGTCCAGCGTGATTGTAAAACGTTTGGCGAGATCCGAGAAAGTATCGAAAGCGGCGTTAAAAGACGGAGCGTCACCGGTGAAATCGCCTTTAACGTTAGCGCTCCCTTTTTGCGCCGAGAGCATGGCGCCGAGACGCTTGAGATCGTCTTTAGTCATCTCGATAACCTTTGCCTCTATCATTATCTGCCTCAGCGGTTTATCAATCTCATCGAGAATAGAGGCGGCGGCAGCGATGTCGGCACGAGAGCCCTGCATAAGAACGCGGTTACGATTGACATCGACAGAGAAGCGGTTTGCGCCGAGTATCGGAGTTAGCATTGCCTGAAGATTTGCCACGTTCGCGGCGTCGGCTTTAGTTTCGAGGCCGTTCAACTCACCGTTATAGGTTGTAGTTTTAAGAGTGTAATGCTTCAAAGGATACTCAAGGCGTTCGTAGCGCGACGAATCGCTTGAGACAGTGATTTCATAGAGCGACGGTTTGTCGCCAGAGGCGTCCCAAGTAGCGAGCGATGTTACGCCTGGCCTTTTAGCGTTGACGGCGAATTCGTCCGGTTTCTCCGGGAACGTGGACACGTCGGCGATATCCGGGTTGCCGATCGCCAACCGGGTCAGGCCGGCAACACGCATGATCATTGTTTCGCCGGCGAAAATCTCGATTGTCTTGCGCGCTTCATCCGCGAAAACCGCGCTGCAAAGAAGAGCTAACATGATTGTTGCGATGTAGAATTTAGTTTTCATGGAATTCACCTTTTTCCGCTGCATATTTGTCCGGCTCGCCGCTGGCAGCCGTCATGCTTTCAATTTTCGAGCCGCGCATTATATAAACCACACGCGCGGCCTCTCTATGAGTCTCAGGTTGTATATCCACGCGTTCTGACGTCCGCGCATTCGCTTTAGCCGATGCGACTTGTTTCTCAGGCTGAGGCGCCGACGCTCGAGCGACCGAGCCGAAGTTCGATTTAACGACTTTAAATCCGAATTCCTTCGCAAGATCGCCGGTGACTGCGATTTCCTTATCGGCGGACTTTGCGATTTTCTGTTCGAGAGGCGAGTGCAGCGCGAATTTTATCTGGCCTATTGATTCCGCGAGAGTCAGCTTGACGCAATCCGCCGCTGACACGGCCAGCGTCAGCGTCTGGTAACCTTTCACATTCTCGACCGACCCGGTTACTTTGCTTACGCCTGATTTTTCCTTTTCGTTTTCGAGCTGAGCGTCTGTGGCGAGAATCAGCGCTTTTCTCAAAAGAGTGAAAGTGACATTTTCGCCCGCGACTTGAGAGTTCAGATAGACAATGACGTCAACATAATCGCCGGGTTGTAGCATGTTTGCTACGGAATTGGTGTCGGTTGCGCCGATAGTGACCGCGCGCATGTCGGGAGGAAGAATAAAACTTAGTTCGGACGGCGTATCTTTGTCTCGAAGGTTGGGCGCGAGAAGGATCTGGCCTTTCAGCAACCTGTCGCTGGTGATGCGGCCAACCGCTGATTTTACATTCGTTATCGTTTGCGGATGAGCGATCGACACAGGCACATTAACTGTAGAGAGCATGTCTTTTGTAATAACGGTTCTGCGCGGAACGTCTTTCATCACGAACACGCAAGGTTTCGTTTGGGATGCGACAGGCGCGGAATCAGCCGCTTGTCTGCGGCCGCGCAGCGCGTGGCCGCCCGAGTAGAGGTAAAAGAAGCCGGCGGCTGCGAGTCCTAAGGCCAGCGAGATTATGATTATCCATTTTTCCTTTAACATGATGTTCCCTTCTTTCATTTTATTTGACGAGCCGGACGAATCCCGGCTGGCCGGCGCCGGTTCCTTCGAACCACATAGTCCATACAGAAGTGTCCTGAAGGCCGGCGGTATATGTAGCGGTCCATTTGCCGCCTGTATATCCGTCGGGGATTGATATGATGTCTTCCTTCCATTTTCCGTTGTCCGAGAGAATGCCGCTCCACTGGCTTGCAAGCGAATCGCAGCGATAGGTGATTGATTTCGCGCCGACGTCTGTATCGAACTTATTAATGTGCATCTTAGCTCCTGCTGCTTCCGCTCCTACTGTGCCGAGGACGACCGTTACGGCGCCGGAACCGTTGAAGTTCATCGGCATTGCGCCTATTGCGGTTATGCTCGTGCCGTTGTTCGGATTGAACGTCGACACTGGCGGTCCTGCGCGAAGATTGAAACCGTTTTCCGACGATCCGTCTGATGATTGAACGTTCAATCTGTAGCGGCCTGTTCCATAGTTGCCTACATTGAATTCAAATCCGGCGGGAGTGACCCATTTCATGTCGGTTGAGGTCACCTGCGGTCCGTAAGTCGCCTTAGCGATCAGAACATCGTCGCTGAGATCTTCCGGCGTATTGTCCGCTGCGTACAGAGAATAAACAGTAGTGTTGCGCCTATTCGCAGGTTGCGGATGGCTGCCGCCGGGAGCGCTTCTTATTTCGTCGATGCGCAGGCCGGCCGCAGCGTCGTCGCCGCCATTGTTCCATGTATCCGGATCGAAAATCTGCACTCGCATCCAGTTGCTTCCGTTTATTGTGTAGTAATTCTGAGGCACGTTAATTGCGAAATTGTAGCCGCTTTCCTTGTAGTCAGGATTAGTTTGTCCGTTGTCGAGCCATCGCGGCGAATAAGCGTCGCCGTATGAATAATAGGCGTACGGTCCAAATACAGAAAGCGTAACAATTCCATTTGCGCCATACTCGCCGCCGCCGGTGATATTAATAGGCAGGTAAGAGTTATATTCAGCGACAGAAGACACGGAGACATTCGACTTCATGATTCCAACAAGAGGCGCGAGGAGATGGAGAGAAGGCTGAGATATCTCGACAACATACCAGTTGGATTTCTGATCTGAAGGATAAGCGGCGACTGAAATTTCATCGGCTCCGTTTGTGAAACCATTTCGGCCCGCGAAATCGAGGGCGGACTGATGAGCGATCAGGGGATATTGCAGGTCGCGAACAGCGGCGAGCGCCGCCGCGTCCGCCGCGCGCTGCATTCGCGACTTAAGCAAAAACGCACGGCCCATATCGAAAGACAGCGCCATCGCTCCCGCCAATACGCCGATCAGCAGCACATATATCGCCAAGCTCTGTCCTTTTTCGTTTTTAAGAAGCGCATGCATAATATTCGCCTCACAAATTCCCTTCGTATCTGAATTCCGAAGTGGCTGAAAGCGTTTGCGGAACGACTACATCGGCAAATCCTATAATAGATGCGTATGGCTGGTTGGCTATTGAAATTCTGATCGAATCAATATGAGACTGGCTTGGGAGCAGTTCAATTATTATATGATCAGCGATGCCTGTTGTGAGTGTTGTAGGCAAACCGCGCAGTCTGCCGATTACAATCGCTTTGACTTCGGCGGCCCTCGTCGTATAATTCGAATCCCAGTCGCGTATTACGACCGCATCTCGCGACCCCTCTCGAACTGCATTGACATATGTTGTCTGAGTCCAAAGAAGGAAACCCCACTCCATAAGGCCAAGAAGCATCAAAAGCATTACCGGCAGCAGAATCGCGAATTCAACAACTGACTGGCCTTTGTTATTAACAAATAGTCGTTTGTGTTTTGTATTAACATTAGTTTTCATTATTAATCACCCCTTACAGACTGAAAAAACGGCTGAATAACAGCGCCGTTAAAGTTCCCGCGGCGATTGCGCCAGCGTACGGAAATACCCGCTTAGCGTCTTGCTCTTTGTTATAAAGCTCGGACGGATTGATTCTATGAGCAAGAAGAGTGAATATCATTTTGATTCTGGACAACGTTTCTCTGCCTGAGCCGCGCGAGACAGCGATAAACAGAGCGATCAGGCCGCCTGAAAGAGCAGCGCCTATAAAAGCTACGAAAACAAAAGCAGACCCATTAAAAGCGCCAACCGCTGCGAGCATCTTAAGGTCCCCGCCGCCTATTCCGCCCATGATGTAAGGGATCAGCAACAGGCCGGCTCCGAGCGCAGCGCCAGATGCGGATGCGCTTAGTCCGCTATAGCCTGAAAAATAAACATTTAGCGCCATTCCTGCGACAATCGCTGAAATATTGAGCGAATTGGGTATTATTTTGAATCGCAAGTCGGAGGCCAACGACGCCGCGAGAAAGGCTATTAGGATTATGTCGCAGATAAGGATTTTCATTTTCAGTGTCCTTAAAGTAAAATGCCGTCCGCCCGCAATGCGGGCGGACGGCTATTTTTAAGACAGCTTACTGAGGCGGCTGTTGCGCCTGTTGCAGAGTGCCTGTCGCGTTGGTGAAAACCCCCGCGATCTGGTTGCGGAACGCTATCACGACAGCGATAATCGCCACCGCGACGAGTGCGAGAATGAGCGCGTACTCCGTCATCCCCTGCCCTCTCTCATCGGTCCACAGGCTCTTCAGGAAGGCTAACATGTCGTTCACCCCTTTCTGTTGAGCCGAAGTTTTCTTGTATTGCCTCCTGTTACGAAAAACCCGCCTGTCTTTGGCTGCCTCAGGCGGGTTTTCGAATGCGTCGCGTGTTAAGCCGCTTCGCAAGGCGAAAACTTCGGCAGCCCGGCTGACTTAGTTCATCTTCCCTTCCCATTTTTCTTTTCGGGTCGGCCGGGATGAACCTTAGCCCCGTAGCTTTGCGCCCCAGCCTTTCGACTGGTTTGCCTTTTTCGGTTTCACTTATATTATTCCCGCTTTCCCCTTGCTCAAACGAGACTTACGTCACATTTGTTATTATTTTATTAAAAGGCGTTTTGGGGGTTAATATTCAGTACGCCGGGTTAATCGGAAGCAAATTTGCAAGCTTAGCTTATGCGCAACATAATCGCTAAATAGCGACTCCGTTATAAAAACTGCGCGGGATGCTGTATTCTAACGCTTGCTTTTTGAAGGGAGGGGTTTTGATTTTGTTTCAATCGAATCGAAAACAGCGTCGAGCCTTTTCTCGATCGTCACATAGCCAAGTTCGTTTGTGAAGACGTCTTCGATCCGGCCGTCTTTGCCGATGACGAAAATCGTCGGCACGCTTTTTACGTTGTATAGCTTCCCTACCGCGCTGTCGACATCGTCGAGGAAAGAAAAACCGGCTTGTGTTTCATTTTGCAGCTTGCGCGATTCGTCCATCTGGCTCTGGCCGTAGATCGACGAAGCAGCGAGAATGACGTAATTGTATTTTTTACGTATCTCAGGCGTGTAAAAATCGTTGAGGATTCTGATTATCGTTTTGCTTTCAGGAGAATACGAGTGCCAGAAAAGAAGCACAACATTCATTTTGTTCCTGTATTCTTCGAGTGAGAAACTCTTGCCGTTGATCGATCCGATTTGGAATTGAGGAGCTTTTGTTCCGATCATTTCTTTAAGGCGCAGGTCGTTTGTCATAGGCATAAACTGAATAGGAGGAATTCTTTTGCCCGTTCTAAGAGCATCAATCATGGATAATAGAGACATATTTCTAACGGGCTTATCAGCAAAAATAATTTGTCTCGCGGCGAGGCGTCCGTTTTTATCGATAAGGAAGAAATTAGGAGCCGAGGTTGCGGCGAATTTCCTTGCCACAAAAAGATTAGAATCCATGATGACAGGCAATAAGAGTTTTCGTTCAGAGAGAGCTTCGGAAATCAGTTCCTGTTCCGATTCATTCGCTCGGACGGATGTTATGAGAATGACGGTTTTGGAGCGGTTGTTTTTCTTAATGAAGTCATCAACCGCTTTTATCTGGTCGAGGCAAAGCTCGCATGAGTTGATCCAGAAAGCCAAGACGACGACTTTTTTGCCGCGGTATGATTTTATATCTACCGCGCCGCCTCGAAGTTCCTTTTGAGGAGCGAGATTGACGATATCGCCGGAAGAAAAAGGCTCGACAAATTCCTGAGAACGCGCGCGGCCTTCAAATGAACAAATAAGAAGCGTCGAGATAAATAAAATAAAAATGGCGGATTTAGGTCTGCGCAATGTGTTGTCTCTAATCATCTTTTTTCAAATTGTTTGTAAAGGTCCAAAAGGCTCTGGTCCGCCATTATTTCATCGCAGTATTTCAAAGTGGGCCATGTTGTGCAATCTCGAACGAGAAGCACTTTGAAGTTTTCGACGCGCTCATTGTTGACCGGGTGAGTGCCGAAATACTGTTCCATGGCGCTGCCGCCTTGTTTATATTTCTGTTGAAGCGACTCCCAGAATTTCCAAGCGGCACGAGGGTCGAAGCCGGCTTGCCACATATAAAGCAGGCCGCGGCTGTCCGCCTCGCGCTCGTGTTTTCTGCTTTGTTTGGATGAGAGAGCCGCGCCGGCGATGTCGCCGACAGTTCCGCCTATCGCCTCGGACGCTATAGTCGAAATGACGCTGTTGAAAATGCTTCTCTTTATGTGCTGCGCGGAAACGTGCGCCATTTCATGCGCGCATACTACCGCCAACTCGTTTTCATCGCGAACAAAATTCATCATCCCCATGAAAATCGTAATATTGTTTTTCATGTCGGCATATGCATTGATTTCGTTTTCTTTTGTAACTCTTATTCCTTGTAACTTGTCCGGTCTTTCCAGCAGCGGTTTGAGTGGCATGCATACTTTTTCAGCGGCCTTCTGCGCATCTTCCAATTCAGGAGTCTGTTTATCTTCCGCCGCGAGCGCGCAGGAAGAAATAAACAAAAATACAAATAGACCCGTTAAAATCATTTTAGCCATATTCATAAATGTCACTTCCTACTCGCCGATTTACAAAAGTTACTGACAATATTTTAACCTCGAACAGAAAATAGTTCAAACAGACAACATTTCTTATTAATGTTTTACGGATGGCGAATCTGACACAAAAGAAAAAAAAGATTTCGGCTGGGATAACGCGAATAAAAAATTATTTGAACGCGCGCGCAATATAAAAAAACAACAGCAGGGTTATTCAGCGATGATTCGAATTGAGCGTCCCTCTTCTCCGTCGCCTGAATGGAGTTCGATATGCTTTCCTGTTTCGAGTGAACTGAGAACCTCGTCCAGAGTGGAATCAGAACCTGGAATTGAAGAGTCCTTCGGAATGAACCTGAAAAAGAGGCGAAGGAGGGACATAGGAATCCGAATAGGAGTCAGGCTTTTGTATTTACCTGCGGAAGAAGTGCGTATTTCGACGCTGATCCAGCGAGGGCCGCCTGTGACGCGAGTCGCGGCTCCGGTTGCGACGCCTGTCGTTTCTGAACGGTCGAGCGCCTCTATCAGGCGAACGCCTTGTTCGGGAGATATCTTGCCTTCTCTGATCAGCGTCAGTATTTCAAGTTTTTCGTTGTTGTCGCTCATGAATCCGTCTCCGGGGTCACAGTTCTTCAATTAGCGCAGCTCCTTCGTCAGGCGTAATTTCGCCCCGCTTTATAGATTCGATAATTTCCATCCTTCGGCGGCGACGAATGTCAGGGTCCGCCTTTTGAATCTTCTTGTCCAGTTTTGCCACAATCGCATCCAATTTGTTTCGGACCGTAGGATAAGATACGCCAAGCCGCTTTTCCATCTCTTTGATGTTGCCTCGCGCAACGACGAATAATTCTACAAAGCGTCGTTCTTCATCTGTCAGATCTGAAAAAAGGCCGTGGCCGAAAGTGCCCTCTATCGATGTGCTGCATTCCGGACATGTGAGCCGCGATATTACAAGCGGACTATTGCATACCGGGCAATGACTTACAGCTCGCTTCATAATCATCCTCTCGCTTATGGAGTCGCGCCTGCGGATCCATTGTTGACTTTTCCTCTGAATATCTTACAATATATTTAATTATTATTAAACACTCTTGGGAAAAGTACGTTATGGATGAAAAAAATACCAATATCCTCGTTATAGAAGACGATAAAGACACTAATGACATCATTTTGACAATACTTAATGACGCGGGATTCTCTCCGTTTCCGGCATATGACGGCGAGGAAGGACTGCAAAAAGCCGAATCAGAGCAGCCGGATGTGATTATTCTCGATTTAATGCTGCCGAAAATCAACGGCCTCGAAGTTTGCCGTATCCTTAACTCTAATGAAAAAACACGCGCTATTCCGGTTATTATACTCACTGCGAAGAGAGAGCTTTCTACGAAGCTGTCTTCATTTGTCGCAGGAGCGAAACGTTTCATTACAAAACCATTTGAAAGCCAAGACCTCGTGAATGAAATACGCCGCACGATACGACAAAAGGAAATCGCACAGAACATCGGAGAGATGTCTGAAGAACCCCATAATTCGCAATAACTTCCGATTTAATCTTTTACATAATTCTCTTCGGCATAAATACCTGTCGCCTCAATCATGATTTTTGATTTTTAGCTGTTGATGGACTAAAATAACGTTATCTCAGGCATTGGACTCATATTCAACGTCCTTCGCCCATAAAACAAAAGTTGGAATTGAAAGGATCTGAATTTTTTGAAACATTTAGTAACCGGCGGAGCCGGTTTCATAGGCAGCAACACAGTCGGCAGGCTCATCTGCGAAGGGAATGACGTTGCGGTTTTCGATAATATGTCTCGAAAAGGCGCCGCGGAAAATGTGGCGTGGCTGCGAAAACAAGGAAATTTCAGACTTTACCGGGATGATGTTCGAGACGCCGGCGCAGTATTGAAGGCGGTTCGCAGAGAGAAACCGGATGTGATTATACACCTCGCGTCACAGGTAGCGGTAACTACGTCCGTAAAGGATCCTCGCGCTGATTTCGAGATTAACGCAGCAGGCGCTTTCAACGTTCTCGAAGCGGTTAGGAACACGAACCCAGCAATGATTTTAATTTTTGCGTCGACAAATAAAGTTTACGGCGGCATGGAAAATATTAAGATCGTCGAAAAAAATGGGAGGTACGGATACCATGACTTTCCAGGCGGCATCTCAGAATCCTCAACGCTGGACTTTCATTCTCCTTACGGATGCTCTAAGGGCGCGGCCGATCAATACGTCAGAGACTATCACAGAATTTATGGAATCCCAAGCGTAGTCGTTCGCCAGTCATGCATATACGGATGTCGGCAATTCGGCATAGAGGATCAGGGATGGGTCGCTTGGTTTACAACAGCGGCGATCCTCGGAAAGCCGATCAACATTTACGGAGACGGCAAACAAACACGCGACATTCTTTACGTCGATGACTTAGTCGATTTTTATTTGAAAGCGATAAAGAAGATAAAAACAACCGCAGGAAGAATCTACAATGTGGGCGGCGGACCTGACCGGCAAATGTCGCTGCTCGATTTAATCGTTATGATTGAGAAGTTGCTCGGCAGACAAATAAAAGTCAACTATTGTGAAGCGAGGCCAGGCGACCAGAAAGTGTATGTCAGCGACATTACGAAAGCGCGCGAGGATTTGAATTGGCGGCCGAAAATCGGCGTAAAGCAAGGCATTGCAAAGCTGGCATCTTGGGTTGTCGATAACAAGAAGCTTCTCAATGATATGTTTTGAAATTCCAGAAGAGACGCGCTGAACATTTGGCGCGGCTGCCAGAGATATCCACAGAAAATCAATTGATATACAATCTCAAATTTATTTATATTAGTTGTTTTACTATGATAAGTTTTTATATAATTTGCAAACGAATATTTACCGTTAAAATTACTCCACGAATATACAGCATATAAATATTCACATAATACATACTTGATATTTATAATTTTACTTATTGCGCCGATGATAGAAGCGTTTTGAGTTTACATATGTTGATTTATAATTAAACAGATAGTATAATCACATATTAATAATTAGAGAGAGGTGATTTATGGCAGACGTAAGAAATTTCAGGAATTATCTTGAGGAATTAACCGGCAACAATTATCTCAAGAAAAAAGTAAAAATGATGGAGAAAAAAAACAAGAAGCTTGAAAACGCGGTTAACGAAATAGCTGCGGAATTAAAATCGATTAAGAAAAACATGGCGAAACCGCTACCGAAGCCCAAAGGCCGAAAGCCGCGCCCAATGATTAAAATGATCGAGGACGAGATGGCGAAGCAGCCGAACAAGGCTATGCGCGTCACAGATATGGTGAAGATGCTGAAGCGCAAGAAAATCAAAACAAAGGCTACGAGCCTCTATTCATCAGTGGCAGCTTCGCTCGCCAACAGCGCGAAATTCGAGAAAGTGGCCCCCGGTGAATATAAAATCGCCGGCGAGAAAACAAAGAGCTCTGAAGCAAAAAGCCCGAAGAAGAAAACCGTAAAAAAGAAGATAGTAAAAAAGAAAAGCGCAAAAAAGAAGTGAATGAAGTTTACGTTTCCGGCTGTTTTATACATAATCTTGCTATGCAAAAGGGGCGTGAAAGTCATGCCCCTTTTTCTAAACCGGATTATTCCGGTCTAATTTTACAATAAGAGAAATTTGATGGTTGAACGCTATACTCAAACGATATTGTGAAATGATAAACTAAAATGCGGATACAACAATGAAAAAGAAATCATTTAAAAGCGCGGCGGATGAGGAAGGGCTTAGGTTTGAGTGTCAACAGGGATGCGTTAAGTGCTGCGCGATACCCGGCATGATATTCGTCAAGGAAGAAGAACTGCCGACGATGGCGGAATTTTTCAAGCTATCTGTGGAAGACTTTATCGAAAAATACATATTGAAGTATTTTGGAGGATTCTACCGGCTGAATTGCGACGAGGAAGAACCTTGCATGTTTCTTGAGGAAACAGGATGCAGAATATACCCGGTTCGGCCGGCGCAGTGCCGCACTTTCCCATTCTGGCCGGAGAATATCAACAATCCTAAGAATTGGTTCAATCTTAAAAAAATGTGTCCGGGAATCGGGCAAGGCCGATTATACAATATTGACGAGATTACCGATATCGCCGCGGAAGTTAGTTTCGGACCTTTTTTGATATAATCGTTGTGTTAGATACAGAAAAAAACCGCCTTCTTGGCGGTTTTTGTTTCTTATCAAATCTTCCCACAGTTTTTATCAGCAATCGTAAAGATATAAATTACGTATTTGCCAATTCTTCAGGAGTTTTCATACTTCCATTTCCGACGCCGGTATTGTCGAAAAGATTCAGAATTCCATTAGCCAGCGGATCTCCTTGTGCAGAGACGGCATTAACGCTCTGGCTGAGGATATTTGCTTTTGTCAAGTCCACATATTCTCGAGCGAAATCTGCGTCCAATATCCGCGAATTAGCGGCAATGTAGTTTATTTTCTGATCGCTGAGCGTATTAAGAATGCTGTTTAGTTCTTTTTCAATAACGCCCAGATCGCCGCGTATGTCGCTCAAGTTATTTATGGCGGTGTTGTACTCAGTGATTGGAGAAACGCTTTTCTCAATCGTCATTGTGTTAA
>JBAYJY010000058.1:0-24817 GCA_041664945.1 bacterium
ACACCCGGAAAACCGTTTCTTTTCCTAATTCCGGCGACAGGCAAAAAACCGCTCACGTTCAGCGCTGAAAATCTGCCCGCCGGCCTGACGCTCGACACGAAAACGGGCATCATATCCGGCTCGCTTAAGAAGGACGGCGAGACGGTCGTGACGCTGAAGGTTCAAGGGCCGGCGGGGGCAGCGTCGCGAAAGCTGACGATAATCGGCGGCAAGAGCAAGCTGGCTCAGACGCCGCAGCTCGGCTGGAACTCGTGGAATGTGTGGGGCTTGGCGGTCGACTCGGACAAGACGATCGCGGCTGCGAAGTCCATGGTCGACAGCGGACTCGCCGCGCACGGCTTCTCATACGTTAACATTGACGACGGCTGGGAGGCGGAGGAACGCGCGGCGAACGGCGAAATTGTGACGAACAAAAAGTTCCCGGATATGAAGAAGCTGACGGACACAGTGCATTCGATGGGGCTGAAGCTCGGGATTTATTCGTCGCCGGGGCCGAGGACGTGCGGCGGCTATTTAGGCAGTTACGAGCATGAAGCGCAGGATGCCGAGACATATGCGAAATGGGGAATCGATTATCTGAAGTACGACTGGTGCAGCTACGGCGCATACGCGAAGGATCACAGCATCGCCGAATTGCAGAAGCCTTACATTATAATGCGAGACGCGTTGCTGAACTCCTCGCGCGACATTTTCTACAGCCTATGCCAGTACGGGATGGGCAACGTGTGGGAATGGGGCGCGGAGGTGGGCGGCAACTCATGGCGGACGACGGGCGACATCAACGACTCATGGGGCAGCCTCGACAGCATCGGGTTCAGCCAGAACGGACATGAGAAATTTGCCGGGCCGGGCCACTGGAACGACCCGGACATGCTGGTTGTCGGCAAGGTCGGCTGGGGGCCGACGCTGCACATGACGAAGCTGACGAAGAACGAGCAGATTCTGCACATAACGCTCTGGAGCATGGTGTCGTCGCCTCTGCTGATCGGCTGCGACATGACGGATATGGACCAGTTCACGCTGGACCTGCTGACGAACGACGAGGTTCTCGACGTACATCAGGACCCGCTTGGCAAGCCGGCCGGCCGCGTCGCCAAGAATGGAATGTTCGAGGTATGGGCGCGCCCGCAGTGGGACGGCACGACAGCGGTCGCTCTTTTCAACCGGTTCGTCGAGCGCGCGGAGATCACGGTCAACTGGTCCGACATAGGCATGAGTGGTTCGCAACAGGTGCGCGACCTCTGGCAGCGGAAGGACCTCGGTAGTTTTGACGGCTCGTTCACGGTTTCCGTTCCGGCGCATGGCGCGGTGATGCTGAAGATCGGCAAGCCGAAGGGGGAGTAGCGAGAACATAGGGAAAAGCTAAAAGATGGGGACTGGTAGCTGGCAGTTGGGTAAAAGACAAAAACAGAACGGGAAGAATGTCATTGCGAGGAACTAAGTGACGAAGCAACCCCGAACTCAATGTCTATCTCCTTGCCAGGATTTTTACTTAACTGGATGTGGTCTTAAGATCGCTTTTATTGAACCTTGGAACTGTTAAGGATATAATGGGGTTCTAAAAATAGAACTTATGATGGATATTAATAGAGAACAATATTGAACTGACTGCGCCTCACGGAAAAGCCATCGGGGCGCGAGGAGGCTTTAGTGTCCGATCTGGCCGCGGAAAATTATCTGCTCCAGCGCAAAAATGACCTGCTGCAACAGTTGATTTCGGTTATGAACACCACGACGCGGCTTGATAACATTTTGCGTTATGTGTTGGATTTGATTTGCATGGTGACGACAGCCGAGGCGAGCATCATCATGACGAAAGAAGTTATTGAAAGCGACGACCTGATGGTGAAGGCGGTCGCCAATCTCGACAAGAAGCTTGTCGGAAAAAGCTGGCCGGTCTGCCAGGGTTTGATAGGCGAAGCGTACTGCACGGCCAAACCGAAAATTTCAAACAAGCCGTCATCGGAAACCGGGTTCACTCCGGAAATCAATACCTTTCTCGGAATCGACATTAAATCCGCTATGGTTTTTCCGTTGAACTCGGAGGGCAGGATGGTTGGCTCTCTTGAGGTCATTAATAAAAAGGACGGCCTGAGTTTCATGCAGGACGACGCGTCGCTCGCCGAAATTCTTGTAGACCAAGTCGCGCAACTCGTCGGCCAGGCGACAGCTCTAAAAAGCACGGAAGCTAAAATCCAGCGATTCAACACGCTGCTCACTGTTTCGAAGGAGATCACACAACTCGACAACCTGCACTCGCTGCTCGACAAGATCATGAGCTCTGCGAAGAAGGTCATGCGAGCGGACGCCAGTTCGCTGTTCCTGATCGACGACAAGACAAACGAAATGTACATCGAAAGCGCGCAGGGCGACGTTGGCGAGATAATCAGCCAGATCCGGATGCCGATCGGCAAAGGTATTGCCGGCTGGGTCGCCCAGAAAGGCGTTTCGCAGCTCGTTCCGGACGCCTATCAGGACGCGCGCTTCAACCCCGACTACGACCGCAAAACCGGCTACCGCACGAAATCCGTTGTATGCGTGCCGCTCGAATTCAAGTCGAAAACCACCGGCGTTATCCAGATTATCAACGCGCTCGACAAGGAATCTTTCGACGAAGAAGACATGGCATACCTGACAGCGCTTGCCGGACAGGCCGCGGTCGCGATCGAAAACTCGCGTCTCTTGATGTCCAACAAGGAACTCTTCCTCAACGTAGTTATGGCGTTGGTTAAAATGATCGACTCGCGTTACAAATTCTTTGCCGGCCACTCGACGCGCGTCGCGACGTACGCGTCAATGACAGCGCGCTTTATGGGGCTCACCGGCGAAACTGTCGAGCGAATTCAGATTGCAGGATTCCTGCACGACATAGGCCGTCTCCAGATTCCGGAGTCCATACTTGTAAGGCCGGGTCCGCTCGCGCCGCAGGAGTTGGCGGTCATAAAGATGCAGCCGGTGTTCGGCGCGAAGATCGTTCAGGGCATCAAACAGCTCGACTATGCGGTGCCGGCCCTCATGTTCCACATGGAGCATTTTAACGGAAAAGGCTATCCCAAGGGGCTTTCCGGCGAGCAGATTCCGTTGTTCGCGCGGATAATCGGACTGTGCAGCGCGTTCGACGCCATGTGCTCTGAACGCCCATACCGCAAGCCGATGGATATTGCCGCCGCGCGCGGGAAAGTCGCTTCTCTCTCCGGCGGACAGTTCGACCCGGCGGTCGCCAAAGCGTTCCTCGCCGCTTACGACAAAGGCCTGATTAAAAGATAGTCTTCAGGTTACGTTCAATAATTCATTACGACTGGAATAATGACGTTTTATAAGTTTTTGCTCGTGTTATTGAAAAATCCGGGTTAATGCCACTCATACCACGTGCCGCGCCCGGTTCCCCGCTGCTTAAGATGTTCGGCTTCAACCAATTTTTTCAGATGGAATTTTATTGTGTTCCGGTTGGCTCCGGTAAGCTTTTCCGCGCCTGCGACGGTGACGCGTCCGTGTTCGCGCGCCAGTTGCGTTAATTGTTCTGAAAGCGGAGGAAGAGAGCCCATGATCCGTTCCCGTTCCGCTTTTTTTCGGAGCGCATTTTTCTGTGTTGCCATGCATTCCAGAAAGAACTCCACCCACTCGTGAAGTTTGGATTCTTCAACATCCGGATTTGATTGCGCCCGCCGAAGGAAAAAATAGTAGCTGTCCTTATTGTCTTCAATCACTCGTTCCATCGAACTGTAAGGAACATATATATAGCCGCTTCTCATTAGCAGAAGCGTCGTGAGGGCTCTTGAAAGCCTGCCGTTTCCATCTTGGAACGGATGAATCGCAAGAAAACGCGCTACAAACGCTGAGATCACAAGCAGAGGATGATAATCGCCCGCCTCCAGCTCTATGTTAGCCCATGCCACAAGCGTTTCCATCATGCGCGGAGTGTCGAATGGGGATGCCGTTTCAAATATGGTTCCGAGACTTTTACCGCTCTCATCGAACGCTTCCACATGGTTAGGCAGCTTTTTGTAGCTTCCTCTGTGCCGTTCATCTTTGGCTGAGCGTTTAAGCAACACGCCGTGAAGCTGTCTGATGTGATTCTCTGTAAGCGATATTTCCTTCCAAGAACTGAAAATCATCTCCATCAGCTCTGCATATCCGGCGACTTCCTGTTCGTCGCGGGAGCGGAACGAATGAATCTGAAGCCCTGATAAAAGCCGCTCAATTTCCGCATCCGTGAGCCTGACGCCCTCGATTCTTGTTGACGAGCCGATGGATTCGATGGTCGCAATCTTTTTCAGCGCTGAAAGCCTGTCGGGAACTAATTGCCCCAGCGCCTGCCATTGCCCTTTAAACTCGTCAATTTCAGCAATCAAACGGAGTGTCTTCGGAGTAATTTTCAGATTGGCAAGATAATCCATGATCCTTTATCCACTTTCTTGTCTATAAAATACCTGTAAATAGCTGTTTTGTCAAGTTAATGGATAAAATACGGGTAAAATTATGGCGTATTGCGAGTGGACGAGAATTTTGTTTTCTCTGCAACATAGTGTATAATTCACGCATGTCAATGAAGGTGACTATAGCGAACATCGTTTTGATGGGAAGTGTTATTCCACTCGGATTTCTGAGCTATTCATTGCTGAATTTGAAGAAACTCGGAATAGGAATCATGCAATCCGGGGGTGATAGTTGAGCTTGCAATATTCATCCCGGATTCGTCAATAGGACGCCGAATCCGGGGCAATGTTCATAACGGCGATCTGCTTCGTTATCGGCGCATTATTTTGTTCATGAACCCGAGTTCTATTCACTTCAAAAATACACTTGCTGCCTCGCATCTCATCCCCTCTGAACCATTGCCCCCAAATCCTAACGGCGGATTTGGGTTCATAATGCTGCTTGTCGCCGTGGTTCTGTTGACCAAATGAAGCCGCAGACGGTTTCAAATCATTGGCGCTTCGAGTTTATTCATCGTGTTTCGAAGAAACTGACTGCGTTCAGCAATTCCGGGAAATTATAGATGATGTATTCTGGATTGATGCCTTCTTTTTCTTGTTCTCCCTGGTTTGACTTAAAGAAAACAGTTTTGACGCCTAACTGCTGGGCGCCGAATACGTCGCGGCGCATATCGTTGCCGATATATAGGACTTCCGACGGCTGCATGTTCATTTCCTTCAGCGCGGTTTCAAACAGCCTTGTGTCCGGTTTCCGGTAACCGAAGTCGCCGGAGACGATGACCGGCTTGAAGTAGTTGAGCAGACCGACGGCGTTAAGTTCCGGAACGGCCCAGGCGGTCTGGCCGTCCGACACGATGGCAAGCCGGTATTTCATGCGCAGAAGGTCCAGAGTTTCTTTTACGCCGGGATAGAGTTGCAGTTTGAAGCGCGACGCGGCGCGGTAAACTTCCGCCATGATGAGCGGAAGCTGTTTTAACTTTTCCGCGGTCAGGGTATGCGTGAAGTTGTTGGCGTAACGCGAAATAATTTCGCGGAATATCGCAACGGCGTCGAACTCGGGATGTTCTTCCTTGCTTGAGCGGCGCTGATCTTTCATTATCTGAAAAAACAAATCCCGGATCTCGTTGCGGTGGAGCGTTATGCCCTGATAGGTAAGCAGATGGGAGAGAATCCGGTAGATTTCGTCATGGCCTTCGTTAGTGTGAATATCGATGAGAGTGCCGTTGATGTCGAAAATCAGGCCGCGAATAATCATTAAAACCCCCTGAGGCAGAGTTTGGCTTCGTCGATAAGTTGGCGCCGGTAATCCGGAGCGATCCAGGAGTTGCGAGAGATGCGGAGCAGAGTGATGCCCATATAAAAAGACGTTCTGCCGGCGATGGACTCGAAAGCGCGTTGCCGGTCCGGGAAGTGGCAGGCGTATTCCCAGAGGAAGTGGCCGATGAAAGGTTCGGCGGCGTATTTATTGCGCGTGGCGCGCATGAAAAAGTGTTTCAACTCGCCGGCGATGCGGCCGGTGTCGAAGACGCGGTCGGCGCGGCGGGCGCGTTCGAGGTCGAAAGCGACAACGCTCAGGCCGTCGCCGAACATGATGTTGTCGGGCGTGGCGTCTCCGTGGACGAGGACCTGCCGGTCCTCCCACATGCGCGGCTGCTCGCGCCAGCGGTCGCGCAGCCAATAAAGTTCGCAGGCTTCGTCCCAGCCGATCGCGTTCATATCGAGCAACTGCCGGATCAGCTTGTCCATGTAGGCGCAATCCGTGTTGAAGTCGACGGCGGCGTCGATATAGGTGCGGTTGTGCAGCGATGCGAGGAAATAGGCGAGGGCGGTGAGTTTGCCGAACAGGCGAGCGTGGTCGCCGTGATAGATAGCGGAATCGATGACATTTGCCAACAGGTCGCCTTCGCAGTATTCGACGACGAGAAGCGCGTTTAGCGAATAATTGCGGCCCAGCGGGCGGGCGATGTAGTGCGGCCAGCAGGCCATCCCGCAGTCGCGCGCCATGCACAGATTCGAAAACTCACGGCTCAGTCTTCGGGCGGCTTTTTCGGCGTCGCGTTTCCGGTCCGACAGGAAGAATTTGCCGATGAATCGAGCGGCGCTGTTTTTATCCTCGTACAGGTAAACGTCGTTGGAGCCGTTCAGTTGGAAAACGCGGTATTTCGCCCGTTCGAATTCGCTGTTAACCTGCGGCTGAATCTCGTATTGCAGATAGCCGTGAAGTGGATCGTTGTATGGCAGTCGCCCAAGATATCTTCTGGTCATTGTTAACAATAATTATAATCAGGAGCGGTTGAATTTGTACAGATAGCGAGAGCGCGCGGCGAGGGGGCTTTTTTTTTCCGGCGCAGAAAATATTTCCGGTGGCCCGGAACAAAAAGATCGCAGGCATGTCTTAACGAACGTAAGCGAAACGCAAACAGCGAAAACAAACAGGAATTTCCCAAAGGGCAACGGCAACAGCGAAGACGGCGTTGTTTGAGCGCGCCGGCAATGAGGGAGATTCGAAAAAGGAGCGGAGACATGAAAAAGAAAGTGATTAAAGTCACGGGGATTGTCATCATTGCGATAGCGCTGGCGGCCGGCGTTTGCCTGAGCGCCGGAAAGAACAAAACCGCCGCCACAAAAGGCAACCGAGGATGGGTTGAGGCCGCTGACAAAACAGCGGGCGCAACGGCGGGCGCGATCGGCGCTCTCGACGCAAACGGCGAAACGGTCGGGAACTGCCCGCTCAAACACACTGATGTCGCCGTGTCAGTCGCCGGTTTCATAGCGCGCGTAAACGTAACGCAACAGTTCGTTAATCCATTTAAGGAAAAGATCGAGGCGGTTTACACGTTCCCGATGTCGCAGAACGGGGCGGTGGACCGGATGGAGATGCGGATCGGCGACCGGACGATCAAGGGGCTGATAAAGCGGCGCGAGGAAGCGCGCCGGATATACGACGAGGCGAAAGCGGCCGGCCATGCGGCCGGTTTGCTCGATCAGGAACGCCCCAATATCTTCACGCAATATGTGGCGAACATCATGCCCGGCGAAAACATCACGATCAAGATAAGCTACGTCGAATATCTGGATTATGAGGACGGCTGGTATGCGTTCAGCTTTCCGATGGTTGTCGGGCCGAGATACATCCCCGGCGCCGATGCTACGGGCTGGAAGGGAACAGGTTGGTCGCCGGACACTGACAGAACGCCTGATGCGTCGCTCATCACGCCTCCGGTGACGCCTGAGGGAACCCGCGCCGGACACGACATATCGCTCGCCGTAAACATCGACGCCGGCTTGCCGATCAAGGAAATAAAATCGAAGCTGCACGATGTTGTTATAAACCGTAAAGGCGCCGGATCGGCTCGGATCGAGCTTAAAGATAAGAATACAATTCCGAACAAGGATTTTATTCTCAGATACCGCGTTGCGGGCGCTGAGATTGAGGATGCCGTTCTGACTCACGCGGCCAAAGGCAAAAAAGGTTTCTTTACTTTGATCGTGCAGCCGCCGCTACGGACGCCGGCCAAGAAAATCTCGCCGAAGGAATTGATATTCGTTATCGATTCCTCCGGTTCGATGTCGGGATGGCCGATAGAAAAAGCCAAGGAAACGATGAAATACTGTATTGAGAAAATGAATCCGGACGACACGTTTCAGCTAATCGCGTTTTCGAACAAGCCGAGGCCGCTGTTTGACAGACCGCAACTGAATACGGCGGCGAACAGGGAGAAGGCGCTGCGGTTCCTCGGCGGCTCGCTCGGCGGCGGCGGCACGGAAATGCTCAAGGCGGTCCACATGGTTCTGAAGCGGGCGCCGGACCCGAAACGAGTGCGGATAGTCGCATTCATGACGGACGGTTATGTCGGCAATGACATGGACATTCTGGACAACGTGAAGCGGTACGTCGGAAACGCGCGGTTCTTTTCGTTCGGAGTCGGCAACGGAGTTAACCGGTTCCTGCTCGACGAGATGGCGCGGATCGGGCGCGGAGAGGTCGAATATGTCGAGCTGAACGCGTCGGGCGCTGACGCCGCGAAGAAGTTCCACGAGCGAATCGCGAATCCGATTCTAACCGATATCAAAATCAACTGGGGCGGGCTCCATGTGTCGGATGTGTTCCCTGAGGCGATACCGGACCTGTACAGCAACAGGCCTCTGATAGTCAAAGGCCGTTATTCAGGAAGCGGGAAAGAGACTGTGACGATCAGCGGGCGGGCGGCCGGAAAACGGTTTGTGAAAAAACTGAAGGTTGATTTTCCGAAAGTAGAAGCGGCGCATGAAACGCTGGGGCCGCTGTGGGCGCGCGAGCGGATAGCCGAGGTGATGCGAAAGGATTACGGCGGAATCCAGAACGGGAATCCGCGCCCGGAAGTTAAGGAACTGATCGTCGAGTTGGGATTGGAGTTTAAGCTTGTGACGCAGTACACGTCGTTTGTGGCGGTGGACGAGATGGTGATACGCGAGGGCGGGAAAACGAGAACGGTTCCGGTTCCGGTCGAAATGCCGGAAGGCGTTAGCTATCAGGGCGTTTTCGGAGATAGCGAATCGAGTCCGGCATATTCAATTAGCGCTTTTTCAATGGCGGCTCCGTCTCCGGCTTCGACAGGCTATGCG
Source organism: bacterium (assembly GCA_041664945.1). Classification (GTDB taxonomy): domain Bacteria; phylum UBP15; class UBA6099; order UBA6099; family UBA6099; genus JBAYJY01. The sequence continues at coordinate 9,042 of JBAYJY010000058.1, forward strand.
TACGTCGGCGGCGGCGGTGGATTCCCGGCGAAATTGCAGAAACAGCAATCATCCGGATACGCGGCGGTGTTGGAGGGAAAAGTCGAATATGATGTTTCCGCGGGCGGCGCCGTAGGGGGCAAGGATTATTATGGAACAGCGGACGAGAGCAATAAGAAGGAAGAGAGCCGCCTTGCGCCGGAATTGAGGGGCTTTGCCAAGATGGTCGCCGAAAAAGGCAAAAATGGGAATCTGAAAATCAAAGGAATTGAGGTGAAGAACTGGACGGTGACGGTGACGGTGTTGATGAAAGAGCTCACTAAAGAGAATCTCGAAGCGCTGAAGAAGCTGGGGTTCATCAAGCTCGGCGAATCGGCGGCGGCGAAAGCGGCGGTTGGGACGATAGATGTGCGGAAACTCGAACAGCTTGCAAAGCTCGGGTTCGTTATGTATGTCGAGCCGGTGAAGTGACAGCTTCGCGAAAATAATTAGGAAGAAGAAAGGGCGCGGGAAACCGCGCCCTTTCTTGTTGGAGCGTTGTGAGTCTGCTACAATTCGGTCGAATTATGGACATGCGGCTGAAGAAACAATTCATGCAAATTGTGGCGCTGGCGGCTATCGTGACGGCGGGGTCATTTGCGCATGCGGCCGGAACGGACGCGCTGAAGTCGGCGCGCGACACGCGGCAAATGATGGGCACATTCGTTGAGATAACTGTGTACGACGCGGACGAGGGCAAGGCGAAAGCAGCGCTTGAAGCGGGTTTTGCGGAGATCGCGCGAGTGGAATCGGTGATGAGCCGATTCGATCCAAAGTCCGAATTGTCGCGCCTGAACCGGTCCGGCGAAAAGATTTTTAAGTGCTCTGACGAACTGTTTATGCTGCTTGAGGAATCACGGCGGTATTCTGAACTGTCCGGCGGGGCGTTCGATGTTACAGTTGGACCGCTGATGAAAGTGTGGCGGGACGCCGGCAAGGAAAAGAAAAAACCGGCGCCATCGGCGGTTGAGGAAGCGCGTTCGCGAGTCGGCTATAAAAAAATCAGGCTCGATCCAGCGGCGAAAACCGCGAGGTTCATGGTTCCTGGTATGGAAGCGGACCTCGGGGCGATAGCGAAGGGATACGGAGCGGACCGCGCCGCGGCTGCGATCAGGGCGGCAGGCGCTAAGAGCGCTCTCGTAAACTCGGGCGGCGACATCCGGGCAGTCGGCAAAAAGATGAATTCGAAGCCGTGGACGATTGCGCTCCAGAACCCGCGCGACAAGAAACAGTATTTATTGAAACTCGCCATTTCCGACATAGGAGTTACGACTTCCGGCGATTACGAGCAGTATTTCGTGACGGGCGGCAGAAGATACTCGCACATTATCAATCCGAAAACCGGGACGAGCGAAACCGGCTGCATGAGCGCGACGGTGATAGCGCCGACGGCTATGCAGGCGGACGCGCTTTCGACCACGATTTGCTCTATGGAACCGGGCGCCGGGTTGAGGCTGATAGGAAAGCTCGGCGGAGTGGAGGCGGCGATCGTAGGGATGGATCGCCGCATTCGCCGTTCGCATGGTTTTTCAAAATATGAAACCGAGTAAATAGGGTTGCGTTATCGCAATATTACATAATTGGCGCAATAGGATATATCGATGCCCGATTGCGAGTTGAAAACCCCATCAAATATATTTTTAAGTGACTAAGATCACAAGGCGTCAAAAAGCGTATTATATTATCGTATATTTCGGCGAGATATGAAGCTGGCGGCGAGAAGGCGATTGTAATTGCTTGTTTGTGATATTAATATACTTTATCCGAGAAGGATAAACAAAAATCATTTTGCGAGAGTTATACGGAAATAAGCAAGGCAGCGATTGCCGATAGGCGAATAGAAAGCGCGGGTATGAGAACAGGCTTAACAATAAAAATAGTAACAGCGGCCGCCGCGATAGCGGTTTTGTGTCTGTTGCCCGCGAAACGCGCGAGAGCCGACGTGTTCGAGCCGGTTTCTAAATATAGAAAAGTTATTTCCCTTAACGGCATATGGAAATACAATCCGGAAGACGCGAAGGAATTTTCCAAGCCGGAATATGACGATGCGAAATGGGCTGAAGTTACAGCGCCTGCTGTCCTTAAGAACGGCGGCAGGGCGGCGGGCGCGGGCTGGTATAGGAAGAGTTTTAATTTGAAGAGGGATACGCCGTATGAATGGCTGCGGTTCGAGCGGATACTCGACGAAGGCGAGATATGGCTTAACGGAGTGAAGCTGATAAACCCGAAGTTCGAGTCGCCGCTGGAGGATATGCAGGCGGGGGTTTATGCGCACGCGTGGATGATAAAATGGCCTGAGGTGTTTCAGGCCGGCGATTTGCTGAAGTACGGCAGGGAAAACACGTTGGCGGTGCGTGTGACAGCAGATGCGGCGAGGGCGGCTTCGGGCATCTCGTTCAACGAGGAAGCGCAATTTAAGGGAGTGACTGGCATTGCCGGCAACGTGGAGTTGATCGGTCATCCCGCAACTTTTATAAGGGCCGCGGAGAGGATAGCTCCAAAAGAGATTGGCGAAACCGGACTTTGCGAGCACGTTTTCCGCGTGGTTATAGCCACTTCTGCCATCGGGCGCAGGCCTGTCAAAATCAAACTCTCTGTTTTTTCGGGAAATGGAGAGTTAGAGTTTGAAAAAACAAACAATGCGCAGACAGACCCGAACGGAAGCGTAACCGAATTTCGATGGCGGAAGGCGCCGCGTTTTGAGAACTACCGCGCTGTGTTGAGGCTTGAAGACGCAGGAAATCGGGCTGACGAAGTGGCGTTGAGTTTTCACGGAACGCTGGTACAGACGTCAGGCAGCGATCTGTACGTCAATGGACAACCATTCAGGATTAAGGGCGTCGAGGGGCTTCCGGGATTGATTGAAACGGGCGGGGGCAAGGCATCGACGCTGAAAACAGAATGGATGAAGGAGGATATGGACCGGCTTGCCGGAATTGGGGTCAACACATTGAGGGCGGTGGATCCGCCGACGGAGCTAATGCGTGAAGCCGCGCTGCGCGGCATAATGGTCGTTCCGGTCATTCGCAGCCAGTTGGCCCGGTCGGTTCTCGCGCTTCGCGATTTTAAAAACGCGCTCTACTGGGACATAGACAGCGATAATCTTCAGGACATCGCATCAGCGCTGCCGGCTATCGCGGCGCTCGATCCATATCACAGGCCGATTTCCTACTCCGGAGCGATGGATTTGGATTACTCGGGTCGCGCAAATAAATTGATTGCGATTCGCGGCGTCAAATTCTCAACAGCGTACAATTCCATATGCGGCAACACGGGGTTGGAGCAAAAAACCGGGCGGCCAATAGTATTGATTGACTGGTCGGCGGCGGCGGGGCAGAGGGACGGTTATGAAGCGTTTCGCGCGGAGCCTGAATTGAGGCGATCTTGGAAGACCTGCGTAGAGGCAAATAAAACCCGCGGCGCATTTTACTCGTTTTTATCGGCAAAAGGCTCGAATTCGTACGGCCTTCGGCTCAGCGATTCAATAAAGTGGAACACATTTATGCCCGAGGTTCTAAAACATCTATTCGGCGAGTTCGAGGTTTCGACGGGACGAGATTCTTACGGCGGCAGCGTTGTTGAATTCAGTTATGACGGATTGACGCCGGCGATAGAGGCGCGCGCATATCTCGCGAACGGAAACAAAACGACGCTTGCAAAGAGGGAATCGATGCGGGGAGGACAATCGCTTAGAATCAACATTGCGGCGAACGAAAAGAATTTGACAGCCGTAAGGATCGAATATGAAACAAACGGAGGGATTCCCCGCGTATTCAGCGCCGGCGGAGACAAGCCGGTTTTTAACCCGGAAGCGGCTTCGCTGTCGGTTGACAAAAAGCGCTTGATTGCGGGCCGGGAGAACAAGCTGAGGCTAACCATAAACGGAGGGGCTGATGCCCGCGCGGCCGAAGTGTCGATTGCGACTGGCTCGCCTGGAACCAAGCTTGCGCCCGCGCGCCGGGGCGTCTCGATTCCTGCAAACGAACGCGTTTCGGTTCCGTTCTCGGTTACGCCCGGCGGTAAGCGCGGCGCCATTCTTCTGACTGCGATAATAAGATATAAGGATTATCCCGGCGAACCGCAGAAAATATACTTTCCATTAACAATAGAAGGCAAAAAATAACACGATAAAAATATATGAGTTTAGAGGCAATATAAGCGTTTATTTAGACTAAAATAGATTTAGACAGAATGTTTTGATAAGACGTAATTATGACAAAAAAATAATTCCGCGAAATGCGCGGAACGAAAGCCGGCGCTGCCGGAGGCATGAATGGCGACATCCGAAACAATGCGATATGTGAATACTGCGATATACATCGCCGCCTTCTTTGCGTTTACATTCGTTCAATATTCGAACTTCAAAGGCCGCCGGCCTGGAAAGCGCTTGTGGCTTGTCGACCTTTTCTATTTTATGATGTGCGTCTGGATTTTCGGCAGCGCCGTCGAGGAGTTCTTCAGGTTTGGCGCTTTTGGAATGGCGTTTACGAAATTGAAACATTGCGCGGCCATAACGCTTCCCACTGTCTGGCTGCTTATAGCGTTGACATATTCGAGAATCGAAGCCGGATTGAGTAAACAGTACAAGAGAATGATAGCGTTGATTCTCGTTATACCTGTTGGCGGAATCGCGGCCATAATGACAGATGGAGCGCACCATCTTTTTTACGGAACTTTAAGGAACGGATACGGGAACGGGCCGCTGTTTTATGTAATGGCTTCTTCAACGATACTTTTTCTTGCGGCCGGTCTGTTGATTATGTCGGCGAAACTGTTCGAGACGCGCGCTCCAGGAAGAGAAAATCTTATCGTGCTTCTATCCATGTATGTCGCCGTCCCGGTTATCGGCAGAGGCATGGAGATTACAAATCTGATTAAGATGGGAACTATAATATCGCCGCTAACGACGGCGATCGGGGCGGTAGCGGCTGTAATAGGCGTTAAACGGTTCTCGCTTCTGCGCTGGATGCCGCTCTCAATATCCGAAGTCATAGAATCAATGCCGGCGGGCGTGATTGTAATCGACCGGAGCGGCGAACTGATGACTCTCAATCCGGCCGCTACGCGCATGCTCGGCATAGAAAACCATGCGGAACTATTAGAACTTATAGAAGAAGTATCCGATAAGCTGTCAGAGAGAAGGCCGGGAATTAATAATAGTTTCGACCTCGTTTTCGGCGAAAAAACGCTCAGGTTCCAGCGCCTCGAAATTCAAAGGGCGGAGGAAGTTGTCGACGGCATGATTATTTCTGTCACTGATGTTTCAGGAGAACATGAGCTGATAGACGCCCAGAAGGATTTCGTAACATCGATGAGTTCTGAAATGCAGCCGCATTTCGATTCTGTCCTCAAAAGCCTCGAACGAATAGAAAATACGGCAAAAATATCCAATCCGGATAATCTGGCCGCGTTCGGAGAATTGAGGCGCGCGCGGCTCCGTCTCGGCCAGCTCGCCGGCCAGCTCGAACTGTTCGGCAAGCTCGAATCAGGCGAATACTCGCCTATGCCGGAATCTATCGATATTATTTCCGTTATCAATGCCGCCGTGCAGCATCTGAAAGACATTCATGCCGCCGACGGCTGCTCCATCGAGACTGACCTGCCGCTCTCCATCTTTTATAATATCGACCCGGTTCTTTTTTCCGCTATGGTTGAAAGCCTTGTTTCCGGCCTCGCGAAATACTCCGAATCCAGACATATCACGCTCAAGGCTTATGCCAACGAGGACGGCGTTGTTCTCGACGCTTTCTGCTTTTCCGAGGATTGTCTGGCGGACAGAAAAGGCGCAGCGTTCTCTGAATCATTCGCTGATATTTCCGCCAAGCTCGCTATTTCCGACACTCGCACGCTCGGCATCGCCATCTGCCGCGCAGTCGCCGCGCTTCTAAACGGACGCTTCAACGTTAACATGGATGTAGATAACAAAATCCAGTTCACAGTCGTTTTGCCGCAAAGCCCCGTTTGACGGACAAGAGGCCGGTTTCATTGCGCATCCTTAAGTTCGTTTTAACGGAGATATTCCATTCGCCGCGCGTTGTGGTAAAATACTCCACGAGTAAAACAACACGGTATGCGAATGGGATAAGGATAATGCGAATGAAATTTGGAATGGATCACACTTTCGGATGGCCTTTGGAAAAGATTGCGCCGCTGCTCGCGCATGAGGAACTGGTCGATTTCGAGGATCTCCCGAATGTAAGCAAGCGTAAATTTCTTGAACGGCGCCGCGAGGGCAACAAGACGATAAAGGTTTGCGAATGGAACGTGCACGGGCAGATTCCGAAGGCGGCCCAGAGGGTGATTCGGCCGGAGATGCTGACTTTCACTGAGCGCACGGTGTGGGACGACGACACATGCACGTTCGACTCGCGAATAGAACCTCATTTTCTGAAGAGCATCGTCACGGTCGCAACGCGGAGCCAGTGGTCAGCCGCCGGACCGGATAAAACCAAACGCCATATAGATACTTTTCTCGAAGTTCACATTCCGCTGATCGGCCAGATCATGGAGAAAACTGTCGCGGATTATCTCAAGAAGAATACCGAGAAGAGCACAGAGGTTATGAAAAATGTCCTCACGCGGCGTCTCGGCCCGCAGACGGCATAAGCGGCGAAACGGCGCCTCGATTTTATTGATAGCGCAGACACGGCAAAAGGGAAAGCTGTTTTTTATTTTACTGCCTGTTTTGTTTTATTACTCCAACTTTCGTTTATAATTTAATAATAAACAGCCTTTTAAGGGGGTGGAAGCATGGCGCCCGATATTAATGAAAAACTCCTTGAAGAATTGTCGTCTTTGCCTGATAACATTTTGATAGAGATTAAAAAAATAATCGATGAGTTCAAAAGCGGCCAGAAGCCAGCAGTTACGAGGCTTCGCTTTGATGATTTGTTCCATACTATATCCGAACAGGACGCAAAAGAGATGCTCGAAGCGATAGAAGACTGCGAAAGGATAGGCGCGGATGGCTGGTAGACTCGCCCTCGATTCAAATATTGTCATTACATTTATCAAAGGCGATGGTGAAGTAAAACATTTAATCAGCAATGTAGACGAAGTTCTTCTTCCGGCGCCGGTTGTAGGCGAGTTGATATATGGAGCGCTGAAATCCCAAAATGTGGAAAAGAACTTAGCCCTGCATTTATCATTCATAGAACGAACAAATATCATTTCTTGCGATTTTGCTGTCGCTAAACTTTACGGAAGTATTAGGACCCAACTATTTTCTCAGGGCGCTCCGATTCCTGAGAACGATATTTGGATAGCGGCATGCTGTTTTGAAGCTAATGTTGCGCTTGCAACGAGAGATACTCATTTTTCAAGAATTCCCAATCTGGGCATACGCATGCTTGATTCTTGATAAAACAAACAACCGGAGAAGAACATGGCCAAATATGACGAGAGAGAGATTACGCAGCCTGTTTTGCTGTGCGATGCGAAAGGCGCGTTGAATCCTGACGCGGTGGGCTGGTCGCGGTTCCCGCTGCATACGTGCAACCTGTCCGGCCACTTCCCGCGAAAGAAGAAATGGCATTTCTGGAATGTCCTCAATGAGGACTACGCGATTGCGTTTACGATTGCGAATGTCGATTACCTCGGAGTGGGCGCGATTCAGTTGATCAAGTTCAAGGATAAGCAGAAGTTCGACGGCGCGGCGGTCATCCCGCGCGGGCTCGGCGTGAAGATGCCGGATAAGGTCGAGGAGAACGTATCCCTCAAGGACTCGATGATGAAGCTGTCGTTCACTCACGAGCCGGGCAAAGTTCTGATCAAGGCGAGCAGCCCCGCTGTTATGGGCAAACCGCTTGAAGCGGATATCACGCTCGATAAGCCGGCGGATCACGAGACTCTGAATGTCGTGATTCCGTGGGGGCCTGAAGAGTTTCATTTTACTTCCAAGCAGAACACGCTGCCGGCGAGCGGAACTGTGAAGTACGGCGACGAAACGCTCGTGTTCAAGCCGGAGAATGCTTACGGCGTTCTCGATTTCGGACGCGGGATGTGGCCGAAGACGATTTACTGGAACTGGGGCGCGTTCAACCACAGGCAGGACGGCGACCTGATCGGAATCAACATCGGTTCGAAGTGGACCGACAACACCGGCCAGAACGAAAACGGAATCTGCCTGAACGGAAAGCTGTACAAGATCATGGAGGATCTGGATTTCAAATACGACACATCGAATTTCATGGCGCCGTGGAGAATCAGGACGCCTGAGACGGATATGATGGACCTGACGCTGACGCCGGCGTATGAAAACGCGGGCGGCGGTTCGGGCGGCGGCGCAGACGGCGAGAAGAAGGCGGCGGCGTCGAATCACCAGATGTACGGATACTATAACGGCGTTTTGAAAGCGGGCGGCAGGACTATAAATGTTAAGAACGCGTTCGGCTGGGCCGAGGAGCACATCGGCAACTGGTGAGGGCAGGCCGGCGAATCCATGTATGAACAGCGACCCGGAGGAAGAAATGAAAAATTACGCGATAAACAAGGCGGAGCAGGGCGGCGATTCTAATGTTTCTGGAATGAAACGGCGGGATTTTCTTAAATGGCTCGGTCTCTTATCGGCGACATTGCTCGTTTCCGTGGCGCCGGCGCCCCTCGATGCGGAATCCGCGGCGAAAACCGAAGAACCCAAACAGGAAGCGACCTACTATGTCTCCGGCTGGTGCATTCCGCACTGACGCATGAAGCGACGCTGCCTGATGTATTGTCGCCAACTTATTATATTACTCTGGGATTTCTTGAAAAAATTCAACGAAATTGAGTCTGTGAAAATATAAGCGGGGCGCGCGTAGTCACGCGAAGCGCGAAAAAGTTTTCTTCTCCAAAATAACTTCAGCGAAATTCATGTTTCCTCTTTGATATAATGCAACTATATGACAACGTATGCGGCCCATAACCAAAAAGTTTTGAAAGGATTTTAAGGAAGACTTTTTCAAAAGTATTCCTTAAATAGCAAATAGCGCGCTATCTATTCGCTCGATTCATTTTTCAGCTCTTCGAGCGCTTTTTGCATATCGGCGATCCAGATGTCGTAGCCTTTCGGGCTGATGTGCAGGCCGTCGCCGACGTGGTATTCGGCTACGAGCTGCCCGTTTGGTCCGAGCAGCTTACCGTATGAGCTGAAGTAATGGCAGTTTTTGAACTGAGCGCAGAGTTTGACGGTTTGCTCGTTGAGCGTTTCTATATGGCTGTTGCCGCCGTAGCGGTCCTTTTCAAGCTGTTCGTCGATAGGCAGAATCGCGCTGAAAACGACGGGAACCTTATGCGGAAGCTGCATTAGAACCAGACGCAGGTTGCTTAGAATCTGTTCGTCCGTGCGCTGGCCGCGCCAGAGATCGTTCACGCCGATAGCGAGAATAATCGCTTTTGCGCGCGGAAGCGATTTATACATAGGAATCCGGGCGAGAACGCCGGTCGTCGTGTCGCCGGCGATCCCGAAATTCACAGCTTTGTCAGCAACGGCAGCCACGCAAAGCCCCTCGGTAATGCTGTCGCCGATGAAAACAACAGCGCCCTTGGGCACGTTGCCGTCGACGCGCAATTGATAAACGAGCTTATCGTTATAAGCATAAGCGGCGCTCGAAAGCGCAATCATCGCCGTTGCGATGATTAATATTTTTGCCGCAAACCGCAAAGTGTTATTTTTGTTATTCATATCAGCCGCCTTTCATTTAAGCAGTTAATTTTTCATTGAACATTTTATACTTTCCGGGAACGGAAGTAAAAACTGGCGGAACCGAGCTTGAACCCCGCATATGATTGTGCGCGAGATATGCAAAGCGACTTGTCAAAAAAAACGCAGCATAATAGAATTGTCGGACCGCTCAGGCGGTTGATTTTGAAGAACAACGAAAATTTAGGAGATTATTTCATGAAGCATACAGCAGCGGCGGCATTATTTGCGGTTTTATTTGCGGCGGCGGCGATGGCGGCGCCGGTGGAGAGGATACACGAAATACAGAGACCGCTGATAAGCGATCCTGCGATTGTTAAGGAAGGCTCAGCGTTTCAAATTAAGTTAAAGCTTGATGAAGGCGGGAAGGCGGATGCGGCGTTTCTCGACAGCCTGGACGACCCGACGGTTCAATACGAACTTAAGCTCACGCCGGCGCCGGCTGAGAACGGGCTGACTGTCTACAATGCGACAGCGCCGGCTAAAACTCCGCCTGCGCTCTACAATCTTGCCGTCCGGTTGTCGGAGTATTCGTGGGATTTCCAGCCGCATGCGGTGAAGGTCGTAAAGGAATTCAAAAACGAATTCGATTTCATACAACTCACGGATATACATTTCAATCACACTTTCCTCAAGAATGTCGATATGAACCGCATGAGGCGGATGTTTTTGCAGAAAATCTCGAAGGAGAGCGCTGAGTTTGTCGTTTTCTCCGGCGATCTCGGACTCGATCCGGAAACATACGACTGGGACTACGTCTACGGCTACGAGGAGTTTTTGCAGTGGATGCGGCTGCCGATGTATATGGTTCCGGGCAACCACGAGATGTATTACACGGAAATGGACGGGCGCAAAGTAGACGGGCTCGAATACTGGAAGGCGATTTACGGGCCGACATACAACTCATTCGACTATGGAAAGCTGCACGTTGTCGGGATAAACACATTCGACTGGCCGCGTCAGTGGAGGGAGCGCCGCTCGAAGGACGCGATGTTCTTCGGCACGATCATAAACGCGATGATCTCGGCGGAACAATGGGATTGGCTGAAGGCGGACCTCGAATCGGCGAAGGCGCGCGGGCAGGGCATCGTCGCTTATTCGCACATCCCGATCGAAACGCTGATGGGCGGAAAGAAAGTAGGCTTGGCGTCCCCGTACAAGGTGCCGGGCCCGACGACCAAGACTTTCACCGAATTGCTTAACGCCAATAACGTGCCGTACATTTTTATCGGCCACATGCACTATAACGAGGAAAAAAAGTTCGGCGAACTCAATGAGGTTCTGACGATGTCCACCGGGATCGGCGGCGGCAGTTCGTCAAAGTGGGGCTATCGAATCATCCATGTGAAGGACGGCAAAGTCACCGGATGGAAGATGCGAGAGCTTACTTTGGCGGATTTGAATAAGCCGCCGGCCAAACCGGCGCCGAAAAAATAACGCAGCTTCTTGAAGCCCGTTCGTTTTCGGTTAAGTTTTTCCAACGATTACGAATAAAAGAAATAAAAAAAGGGCGGGATTCAAACCCGCCCTTTTTGTCGCTTGCGAATAAAGCTTAAGCTATTTTCCGATTTTTCCGATTATGTCCTCGGCTTGGGTCATGATATTATTGAAGAGGGTTTTCATAGGCAGAATTTCGTGACAGATGCCTATGCATTGACCGGTGGCGATGATGCCGGCGTCGAGTTTGCCTTCGTGGAAAAGGATGCGAGCCTTGTCGCCGCCGACGACCTCGATCAGTTCCTGAAGCGTGGCGTTCCGGGCGTCGAGTTCGAAGGCCTTCTTGCCGGCCTCGTTCGCCCAGACGCGGTGCGCGGAGTTGACGCATTTCATGACGACGAGCGTATCGGTTTCTTTCGCGTTGATCAGGGCTTCCTTAACGTTCATGTGGATCGGGCATTCATCAGTGAGCAGCAGGCGCGTGCCCATTATGACGCCTTGAGCGCCGAGCGCGAGCATGGCCGCTATGCCGCGTCCGTCCGCAACGCCGCCGCCGCCGATGACCGGCACGTCAACAGCATCGACAACGTTCGGCACGAGCGAGAACGTTCCGATTCCGAGGTTGCCCACCGCGCCGCCGTTTTCGTAGCCGACGACAGTGACGATGTCCGCGCCGACGGCGACCGCTTTCTGCGCGTAACGCGGGCCGACGCATTTGTGAATAAGAACGCAACCGGCTTCCTTGAGCGGCGGGTACAGGCCTTCAGGGGCCTTGTGGCCGGACGTCTCGATTATCTTGACGCCTTCCTCGAGCAGGACTTCGATATATACGCTGTTGTCTATCGGCCGCATCGCGGGAAACATGTTGAGGTTGACCGCGAACGGTTTTTTTGTGAGCGATTTCGTTTTCTGGATTTCGTCGCGGAATTCCTCTTTCGATTTAAAGATGGCGGAGGCGAGAACGCCGCAGCCGCCGGCCTCGCTCATGGCAGCGACGAATTCGCCGTAACTTATCCACATCATCGTGCCGCCGATGATCGGATATTCGATTCCGAGCATTTCTGTGACTTTTGTTTTAATCATTGCGCAGTTCCTTTCGGGCATCAGGTTTCCGGTATTTTAGCGCCTTTAAGGCCGGATGTCGCGAAAAATCTTGTGAGAAATGCCAAAACGAGCGAGGTTTGAAAATGAAAGAAATGATGATGGGGTTGATCAGGCTTCTTTAGCGATGGCTTTGCAGATGCGGCTCTTAAGGTCGGCGGGAAGCGGCGCGCTGCAAACGCATTTGCGTATGGTTCCGCGCAGTTCGTGCTCGAAATCGAATTTGCCGAGGCAATGCGGGCAGGTGGCGAGATGCGTCTGAATAAACCGGCAGGTATCGTCGTCTATAGCCTTGTCGAGATATTCGTGGATAAGGCAGGCGACCCGCTCGCACTCGTTGCTTATGTTACATATTGCTTTGCCGTCGTTAGTCATGTCTACCATGATAATAATATTTTTCCGGGAAGTGTCAACTTAACCAGGATTATTCATCTTTTGGCGGCCTTCTTTTTTATCGGCGGTTCGGGCGCCGGAGCGTTTGATTCCGGGGTTTTGCGCGCTCCGGTCGCGAACGCCGCGAGTGCGGGAATGGCGAACGCGAGGCAGAGCCAGACGATGACATCGCCGAATCTCGTGTACAGAGTGATTTCGGTTTCAGGATAGATATCGCCGAAGAGCGTGTCCTGAACGAATATTTTCGTTTCGGCCACGACGCGGCCGTAGGGGTCGATGATGGCGGAGATGCCGGAGTTGGCGGCCTGAACGACGAAGCGGCGGCTCTCGATCGCGCGCAGGGAGGCTATTGCCGCGTGCTGGTATGTGCCGGGCGTGTCGTAGAACCACGCGTCGTTGGTGATGATGAAGAGGAACTCGGCGCCGCGCCTGACGATCGGGCGCACGATCTGCGGAAACACCGACTCGAAGCAGATCACCGCGCCGAATTTCCCGAATTTCGAATCGAAGACAGTGTACTCCTTGCCTGGGTACGTGTCGTATTCGTAAACCTCGCGCTTGATCCATCTGCCGGCCCAAGGGCTGATTTTTTCAATCTGCGCCCGGAACGGAAATTTCTCGCCGAACGGGACGACCTGAATTTTCCTGTACTCGCCGAGTAGCCCTTTGTCGGGGTCGAACGCTACGACGGAGTTGAAAGACCTGTCTCGTTTGTCCCAGTTGTAAACGCCGGTGACAAGGGAGGCGTTGTAGTATTTCAGGCGCGTGAGCCACGATTCGCGGTTCGGAGTGTCGTTCAGCCAACTGAGCGGAGTGATCGTTTCCGACCAAACTATAATATCAGGATGCTCTTTGGCGACAGCGGCGTCGGTCATCTCAAGGTGTTTCTTAAGCAGGACGCCCATTTCGACGTTTGCGTCTTTTTCGTTCTGGTCGAAGGAGCCCTGAATCAGGGCGAGACGGACAGGGCGCGGGCGCGTTATCTTAATCGGTTGAGAGAGAGAGACGCAGCCGTAAATAATAGAGGCGGCGAGTAACGCGGCTGCGGCGGCGTATGTAGTCATGTCGCTTATAAAATCGTTTTGAAACGGGCTTTGCGGACCCGGAATTTTGTCTTCGCGCTGTTTCGTATATTTCGCGTTTTTCCCGGCCGGAATTATTTTTTTATTCCTGCCGGAAATGAAAGCCGTCAGAGCGGCGAACAGAACAAAATTTATGAGAACTATGAGAAAGGAGATGGAATAGACGCCGCCGACTGCGGCGATTTGGGCGGTGACAAGGTTTTTCGCCTGAGTGTTGGCGAGAGACCACCACGGAAGCGCTAAAGCGCCGTGCGACATAGAGAACTCGAATAGAGTCCAGAGCGCTGCGGGCAGCCAGATGCGGTAAACCGCGGATTTGAGGCGCATCAGCCTGTTTGCGAGCACGGCCCAAGGGATGAAAATGACAGGCAGGACAATCGCGAAAAAAGCGTATCCGAGCGGGGCTGGATAACGAACCACGACAAGCCACCAGAAGAGGGAGGCGAGATAGGCTACGCCGAAGAGGTATCCGCGAAGCGCCGCTCCGCGAATGGTTGCGCCGCTGAGCGACCACAGTAACGGCAGAAGCGCCGCCCACGCCAAAACCGTGATGTTATAGGGCGCGAACGCCGGAATCAGCAGCAGGCCGGAAAGCGGCGCGGCGAGAACGCGCGCCGCTCTGAGACTGAGCGGCTCAGATGGAGGGAAGGCCCCAGCTTGTTCGGGCCGCCTGTTCTTCTTCATATATTTCCAGCACGTTATCCACTCCGAGCGCTTTTATCGATTTCATTATCGACTCGGACGTTATGATGAATTTGACTTCCTGTTTTGTTCTGTTCGTTTTGTATATAAGCGTGACGAGGCTGCCGATGCCGACACTGTCTATGAATTCGACTTTGCAGAGATCGATCAGGATGCGGTCTTCCTTCACTTTCGTGAACATGGCTGAAAGCTCGCTGTGATTCATGTAGTCGAGACTTTTCCCTTTGCAGCGGATTCTGTAATACTCGTCTTCCAGCTTGCCGGCGAAGCTTTCGGACGCCGGCGCGCCGCATTTCGTGCAAAAATTATTCTGAAACTGTATCGGCGATCCGCATTGTCCGCAGAACATGGCGGCCTCCCAATATGTGTTTTGTTTGCGCTGTCATTTATTATGTACCACAAGCGGCTTGCGTTCAACCCGGAACCGGCAATAGAAACCGGATAATAATGGCGGATTCGGGTTGGGCGGCGAGGGGTTTCGGTTTTGTGGCATAGGCTTCGGAAACGCCGGGAGTCCGTTAGCGATTGCCTGGAATGTATTCTCCGACTTTTACGAACGGCGGAACGCCGCCGGGGATTCTAATGGGGATTTCGCGCAGGTCCGGGCGCTCCCACACGCCGGCGATGTATAGTTGCGGCATGTCAACTGGCTGGAGATAGGGGTCGCTTACGGTATACGAGCCGATTTTGCCTGTGAGATATGGTCCGTCGGGGATGAGCGGCGTTTCCTGCAGGAGCGCCGGATCGTATTTCGTGTAAAAAAGCGCATATATGTACGAGTATGGAATGCTTCTGGTGACGACGATCTCTTTATAATTGCTTTTGATTTTCTCTGTTAGCGCGAAGGCTTCCCTGAATCCTGAGTTCCATTCATATGCCGCATATTTCGGATATTCAGTGAAATAGTGATTGATGAATTTTCCCGCGGAGAAGAAATATAGGACGGCGAGGATCAGCGCCGCGACGCTCAATGCCGGCCGCGATGGAAGTTTCTTTAGCGCAAGATCCGCGGCGGCGGCCGCGGCCAAGGCGAAGATGATTTCATAGCAGGGAAGCGCGTTTATGGATCGCGTAGCCTGTGGAAATGCCGAAGCGGTTAACGAGGCTCCGATGGGATACAGCAAAAACCAGCAAAGAAGGAACCGCCGCTCCGGCGCCTTCGAAAAGATGAGCATGAGCAGACCCGCGATCAGGAACGGAATGAAGAACGGCAAAAACGCGCCGTAGCCTTTGACGCGCGCGCGCCATGTTGACATGTCGCCTCTGAAAAAGAGAAAGGAAGGCGAGTAATTGGATAGATAGTTTCTGGCGAAGATCGAGGCGCGCAGCGCCGGCGCGGGGGAGTCGGCAAGTAGCGGAGCCGG
>JBAYJY010000059.1:0-24610 GCA_041664945.1 bacterium
CGGATCGGCGTAATGGTCGGCGGAAAACCGGAATGGCTCGACCTCTCACGCGCGAAATTCAAAATCAGCAAGACGAACGGAGCGCTCTTGATGACGGCGGAAATCCGCGACACCGGGGGCGCGTTGTGGAAACTGAAACGGCGCGTCGCAGCGGGCGCAAAACCCGGCGCGCTGAGTGTGGCGACCGAAGTCTCGGCGGACCGTGATCGGGACGCGACGCATATTCCGTGGCTCACGCTGCTGCCGGGACTTGGAACGTACGGCGAACACAAGAAACAGGCTCTTTTCGCGGGACTGGAATACCTTGCTGACGAACCGAGCAGCAGCGAAGCGGACCTGATCGGGCCGGACAGCGAGCGGTGGGCGCCGGATCCGGTGAAGATAACATTTCCGCTGATGGCGCTGGCGGCAAAAGGCAAATATGTGGGAGTGATATGGAAACAAACGCCGGACGTCGCCGCGATATTCGACACGCCGGACCGCGTGTTAAAATCGGGCGCGAGCCTGATGGCGCTTTGGGCGCCGGGAGTGGGCGATTTGCGCAGGGAGAACGATATTTACGCGTTCGATTCGTTCCGGATGCGCGCCGGCGTTCCGATCAAGGCGTCATACACGATAATCGGCGGCGCGGGCGACAGCGTGGTTCCGGCGGTTAAGCAGTACGTGGCGCTCGAAGGGCTGCCGCCCGTTCCATATTACGACGGCGGCTTCCCGATGGCGGTCGAGATTCTGTCTCAGGGATGGCTCGACTCCGGAATAACGGCGGATGGGATGTGGCGCCACGCGCTATGGGGCGCCAGTTTCCAGCCGGGACGCGCTGCGGAAGCCTCCGCGCTGATGGCGCGGCTCGCCGAGTTCACAGGCAACACCGATCTCTCTGAGCGGCTTCGCGCCGGCCTGAAACGCGGGTTGGCGCGGCTCTCGGAAATCGATCCCGCCACCGGGCGGCCTTACGACCCGAACTTCCGCTCCGGCATAAGCCACGTGAGGTTCCCCGTCGCGCCGCTAATCTTCGGGCGCGCGGCGGAGTATGTCGCCGATTCTTCGAACGAAGCGCGCAATGCTGTTTCGGTCGAATTCGATACGAATGGAATCCGGCATTACAAACCTGCGCCCGGCCGTCCTGATTTCGGAAAAACGCATTTCGCGGACCACGCCGGCGGTTTCGCCGCCACCACGCTCGCTTCTGTTCTCGAAGCGGCATGGCTCTCCGGCGAGCCGGACCTGATTAAAAAAGCGCTCCGGCTTCTGGACCAGCAGACGCCGCTTTATGCGAACACCGAGCCGCGCGGCGCGCAGACATGGGAGATACCGCTGCATACGCCCGATATTCTGGCGTCGGCCTATCAGACGAAGATATATACGCTCGGCTATGCGATGAGCGGCAAAAAAGAATACCTCGAACAGGCGCGCTACTGGGCGTGGACCGGCGTTCCGTTCGTTTACCTGAAGCCGCCGGCGCCGGGCGCTGTTGGGAATTACGCGACGATCGCGGTGTACGGAGCGACGAACTGGGGACAGCCGGTGTGGATCGGGCTGCCAGTGCAGTGGTGCGGGTTGGTGTACGGCTCGGCGCTGCACGAACTGGCGGTGTACGACCCGGACGGGCCGTGGCTTCGGATCGCGAAGGGGATCACGGCCACGGGGTTGCAGATGAGCTATCCGGTGTCAAACCGGACGCGCGTCGGCCTGTTGCCGGACAGCTACAGCCTGAAATCGCAGACCCGGAACGGGCCGGACATCAATCCGGGAACGGTGGAGTCGCGGACGGCGGAGCTTTACGGAGCCGGAACGCTGTATGCCTACCGGCGTCTGCCGCGGCGCGGCTGGCACATCTCGGCGCCGTGCGGGATTCGCGCGATTGCCGACACGCCGAAAGAGGCGCGGTTCATCGTCAACGGGTTCGGAAACAGGGCGTACAGCGTGATAGTTTCGCATCTGGATAAGAAACCGGCGCGCATAGAGACCCGGCCTCCGAAAGACGCGAACGCGATTATCTCCGAGGATGTAGTGTTCAAAGCGAATTTCATTCCGGAACAGAAACTGCTGATACTTGAGAACCTGGTCGGCCCCAATGAAGTGACATTAGGGGAATGAGGAAGCGATGTAGCCGGAGCCCGCAACTTGTTGCGTGGTAGCGCTGGCGGCCAATTGCTACAAAGTGACGTTGCGCGCGTTTGATGCAGATCATATCTTTTTGGATTGTCTAACCGATTGGGTCTGCAAATTTGCCATTCGGGTGGCGCCCACAGCCTGTTGCGGGCGGGCTATTCATCAAAGCCGGGAAACCCGTTATTTCAGCGAGATGAGCAGCAGGTGAACGACTGACTGGCGGAGGGCGAGGGTAAGGATGAGGCCACAGAGGGCGAGCGGCGCGAAGGGGATTGTCCGCTGCATTTCGAGCTCGTTGTCGCCGTCGAGTTTCGACTGTATGGCGTTGACCTGCCCGATCGAAAATCCGTCCATGAAAACAGTCTGAAGCTCGCCGCCGTCCTTGAGCTGTTCGCGTGTCGCGTCGGCCGGGATCATGCCCGGCAGCAGGTCGCGAACTTTGACAGTGTGCGCGTCGACGTTTTTGAGGTAGCTTTCGAGCAGCTTTCTGAATATTCCGACGAAGATCATGAAGAAGGCGATTGTTTTCGCGTTTTGGGCTGCGACATGGCCGCTGCGCGTGGCGTATACGAGATAGAGCGCCGCTGGAATGAGCGCGAGCGTCCACGGGCGCAGGCCGGGCCGGGCGGCGAAAAATTTGTCCACACGCGCCGACAGCGGCGCTATCGCGACGAAGATGAACACGAGGAACAGTATGTTTATCAGCGCCTGAAGCTGCGGCCCGCGAATTATGGCGCGAAGCGGTATCATCGCGAGATATAGCAGATTGAAGAGCGCGAACATGACGAGTATCATGTGCCATCTTTCGGCTATATTTTTTCCGAAGTCCTGAAAGAACGCCGCCGTTACGGCCGGCTTTCGGTCGCCGGTCCGGCCGGCGCCGGACAGCGCGCCGTAAACGATCTTCAGCAGCACGACCGCGAATGCCGCCGCGAATATGTTGATCAGCAGGTTGAACGCCGGAAAGTAATCGATGTAGCCTCTCGAATAAAAGTCGAGCGGCGTCAGGAACGCGAACATGGCGAACAGTTTCGCGTCGCCGGCGGACCATGCGGAGAGTTTCCAGAGAGCGAAACCGCAGACGAACGCGAGCGCGGAGTTGAGAAGTATTTTCAGAATATAGGCGCTGTTGATCCCGGCGCCGGAGACGCTTAATTTCAGGTAGATGATCGCGGCGGCATTGAGAATGAGGCCGCCCGCGAACCCGGCGATTATCCACTTGTTCCGGATTTTCCCGCGCCGGAAATCCTCGTACGCGGCGACGGCGCCGAGAACGAGCGCGAACCCGGCGAGGATGTATTGCGGCAACTGTTCCGCGTTGGCATTGAACATATTTAGTCCCGAGTGGCCGCGGCGTCGCGCCGCGCCCGTCACCTGAGTTTATCATGCCGCGCGCCCGTTTTCCAGACGCGAGTGTGCTACAATAAGCATAAGGATATCGTTGCGGGCGCAAATCGGCCGAGCGGCGCGGAACAGTTTCCGCCGCTTTGAAGCTCTTCAAACGCCGCAACGACGACGAATTTATGGCTAATCGCGAACGCACGAATAACATACTTTTTCTTACCGAGGCCGACTGGATAGAGAATCGCCAGCGGGTGATCTCTCACGTCCTCACTCTCGAGGAATTCCAGATATTCTATTTGAACACGTCGCTCCACAAGCTTGGGAATCAAAGTTTCTCGCACACCGTGATGAGCAAGAAGGCGTGGGGAGTGATCATGCTGCTGCAGTCCGGCATGTTCGACGCGATCGTCGGCGACGCCGTTGATTTGATGATCCTCAAGCAGTTCTGCCGGATGAACAATCTGGCGGATTTTCCTGCGGTTATGATGACGCTGGACCCGCAACTGAAAGCGTTCGGGGAGATCGCCGCGATGATCGGCAAGGGGATGGGCGGCAACCCTGCGCGCGAGGTCGCGACGGCGCCGGATGTGTTCTGGTTCAGCGTCTGCCGCGAGTACGCCGCGGATTTGAAACGGTTCGGGATTGTTAAGGAACGGGTGTCGTATCTGCCGTCCTGCACGTTCGCGCAGTGGTTGATGAATCCGAGGACGGAAGAGTATCTGAACCGCCGCGCCGGAGCGGTAAAGCATCCGGCGGTGGAACAGGCGAAGGGCAAGGTTGTTGCGGCGGGCGTCTTCAACCGCGACTTCCGGACATTCATACAGGCATGCGACAAATCGGGCGTCGAAGGCCTGATAATCACGGACATGAAAGCGGTGCGTGAATACATCGGCCGCCGTAACGCGGGCGGGCTGGACGACACGCTGCGCAAATCGAAAAAGGTGAAAGTGATCGAGCGCGTTCCGCTCGACGTATACATAGCCTGCCTTCGGGAATCGGCGGCGGTGGCGGTTCCGCTTCTGAACGACAGGCAGATCACCGGCCATCTGACGATAGCCGATGCGCAACGACTCGCGAAACCGGTCGTTTCAACCAATTTCGCCGCCGCGCGCGACTTCATAGCCCACGACCGCACAGGCCTGCTTTACGAACCGGGGAACGCCGACAGTCTCAGCCAGCATATCCTGACGCTGACCGGCAGCCCCAACCTCGCGCGCAAACTCGGCGCCGCCGCCCGCAGGGCGGAAATGAAACTCTCCAAGGACGCCAAGGCGGCTTTCCTCGCCACTGTCCGCAAAGCTGTTAAAAGCGGCGAATAGTCACGGTCCGAGCGCTCCGCGCTGACCCGCTTTGTCATCTACGCGTCTTTTTGTTCATGAACGCATGTTCTATTCGCTCCAAAACGCGCCTGCCGCTTCTCATCTCATCCGCTATGAATTGTCGCGCCCTGATCCTGATTGCTGATTCGGGATAATCCCGTAAAATAAAAAAACAGGGCGCAACACAACATGCCACACCCTGTTTCAGCTTGTAACTTGTTTATCTGCCGCGCTCGACTCGCAGTGACGCAAGCGTCCGCCGCGGGCCCAGTTGCATCCGGCCAGGCATCAACTGTTCGCGCTGTTAAAAAAGCGCTCTTTGCCGTCTATTACTTTTTGGCTTTCTTTTTCGGCGCTTTCAACTTGCGGACACGGGCTTTCGCGCCGAGCATCTTTTTCGCCAGCTCTTCGATGCTGACTTCGTATATCTCGGAGAAGAAGAAAGCGGCTTTAAGAGAAAGCCCTCTCTCGTCCCGTTCGATGCGCGAAATCGTCGTCTTGTCGATCTCGTCTCCAGACATCTCTACGACGTCACGGATGGTCAGCCCGGCTTTTTTTCGCAGGCCTTTCAAATAGGATCCTATCGCCATTTTATCACCCTCGCTATAAAAGATTTATCCCCTTAAGGGGGGTTCCGCCGCTTAATTAAGCGGCGTGTATAGCCGAAAATATTTGCCTTGCTTTGATTATCCGATGCGCCCGAGGCGATTCGAACGCCTGACCTCGAGATTCGGAGTCTCGCACTCTATCCAACTGAGCTACGGGCGCGCATTCCTGAAAAGGATAACGCGCTTTCTCCGCTCTGTCTACCGCGATCACAACTTTTTGGCGCCGGATTCTCCAAACCTAAATATTAAAACAAAAGATTCTACGCCTAATCCGTTTTTGGAAAAGGCTTGCCGCTAAATAGAAAGATTTAACTGGCTGCCGAGGGGAAACATCTTATTCGTGTCAGGAATTTTCACGGGAGCCTTATACCACGCAGCCATTTTGTTGCTCTCTGAAAGAGTGCCTTCAACAATGCTCTTCGCTTCGCCCGGCCCGCCGAACGGCCCGTAGTTTCCCATGCTGCTCGATATTCCGGATACTGAACCTGACATATAGGCCTCCTTAACGTAAACCCCATCTATTAATATATTGCAACGCCATATTCTTTAGTAAATATTAAGCGCCAATTGAAAGATTGTCAAGCGGGGACAGTCAAAAATATCGCTTCCTTGTTAAGGCCGTCGCTTTTAAGTGGCGGCTAAAATAATGCGGGCAGGCTTGCATGCGGCGGCGATTGCGGCTAAAAATAGAAATATGGAAAAACGAATATTCAGTAATTGGCAACAACTGGCCGAACTCGATTATTTCGAGCTTCTCCCGGACGGGCGCATGGCGCTTCGCGTCGAAGGGCTGGACGGCCTGATCGACTTCCACACGCATCTCGGCTGGACGGCTCTGATCGCGCCGAAAGTGAACCTTACCCGCGAGACGCCGGAGATGATCCACAACTTCGGACGCGACCTCAAGGTTAACCTCGACATATACATGGGTCAGAACTTTTACGAGGAGCGGCCGAAATGGGGCGTGCAGGACTACCTGCCCTGCGCGCTCTCGCCGCTCAGGCGCGGCAAGCACCACACGCACACGGTTCCGAACATTATCCGCGAAATGGACGCGCTGAAGATAGACAAGTGCGTTACGCTCTCGCTGGATTTCTCGTTTTCGAGCAACACGCGGCGGACGGGCGAGGCTCTGAAAAACACCGACAGGCTCGTTTTCTTCTGCATGGTGCATCCGAAGAACAAACGGCGCGAGCAGTTGATCGAGGAATATGTCGCCATGGGCGCCCGCGGCATGAAGGTGCATCCGGAGATGCAGATGATGTCGGTCTCCGCGGAGCCGATGCAGGAACTGTTTAAACTGTGGAAGGAAAAAACGGGCGGGCTGCCTGTCCTTGCGCACAGCGGTTTCAACGGATTCGAGCCGAAGTCGGCGCGCGAGCACGCGGACATCGGCCACTACTGGAAGATGGCCGAAGCGCTCGAAGGCTCGCCCTGCATTCTGGGGCACGCGTCGATGAACCAGTTCCGGCAGGCGGTCGAGATCGCCGAAAAGCATCCGCACGTTCTTCTCGAAGTCAGCGGCCAGCCGCCGGCGCACCTGCACGAGATGATGGACCGCCTCGGGCCGGACCGGCTTCTGTTCGGCTCAGACTGGCCGGTGTACCCGCAGGCGGTTCCGATCGCCAAGACGCTGATCGCCACCGAAGGCAATCCGGAAGCGCGAATCAAAATCCTTCGCGACAACGCCCGCCGGGTTCTCGGCCTATCTTAGAAAAAACAACAATCCTTCATTGCGAGGCGTTTTTTGCCGAGGCAATCCCGAGCTCAATTCCCGTCTCCATGTCCGGGATTGCCGCGTCGCCGCGCTCCTCGCAATGACGCGCCGTATGTTCGGGTTTGCCTCGCATTTCATCTCTAATTCATACGTTGACACTGGGAAAAGTCGCTCCTATACTTATATGACTTTAAATGGAAGGTTCCGATGACGGAGCGCAGGGGAGACAAATGGCCATCATGATAGAAAGCATCATCATTATAAGGCCGCCCGTGGCGACGTCTTCGGGATGAGCGAAGATGACGCCATGGGCGGCCGCAAGCGGCGAGGGATGCTCATGGCGAACCGATCTGAAACCGAAAGCCGTGGGTGTTCCCCACGGCTTTTTTCATTGGACGCCGCGCCAAGTAAAAACAAATTGAGCAACGAATAACGAAAAATAACTTATTCAGGTGAATGAAATGTTCGACAAACTGCCGAAGAGTCCCGAATTTCCGAAGATGGAGGAAGCGCTTCTCGAGCGATGGTCGCAGAGCGGCGTTATAGAGCGCAGCCTGAAAAGCAAACCCGGCGCGCCGAAGTTCACTTTTTATGAAGGGCCGCCGACCGCCAACGGCCTGCCGCACCCCGGCCACGTGCTCACGCGCGTCATCAAGGACGTTTTTCTGCGCTACCGGACTATGTGCGGCTTCGACGTGCTGCGCAAGGCCGGCTGGGACACGCACGGCCTGCCGGTCGAGATCGCGGTTGAAAAGGAACTCTGGCAGGAAGCGGGCAAACTGATCGAGGAGAAGGGCGTCGTAGCCTTCATCGAAGCCTGCTCGAAGTCCGGCGAATGCGGCGAGGCCGGTTCGTGGATCGAGAAAGTGCTCCGGGCCGAGATCGGCCGCCTTTCCGATGAGATCGGCATTGAAAAACTTACTGCGAAATTCACCTCCAACGACGCCCGCAACGTGCCTGTCGAAGGCGTCGGGAAAAAGACCGAAGCCGCGGCGAAAACGCTGATCGGCAAGTACAGCGTCGCCGGCTATATAGACAGATGCAAACAGTGGGGCGTTCCGGGACTTCCGGAGGAAAAAGCGGAGACGATCGTTGCAGTCGAGCTGGGCGCTGACGCGGCGAAGGCGATCAAGAACGAAGCCGGCGCGCCCGCTGTCGAGCATTGTTACAGTTCATTCATAGCGGCCTGCCGCGATTCCGCGTTCCGCTATATGCAAAAGGAATTCGCGCTCGAAGGCAAAAACATGATCGAGAAGTACGGAGTCGCCGAGTTCATCGCGAAATGCAAGGAAAACGTTTTCCGGCATGAAAAAGAATGGAGGCGGATGACCGAACGAGTCGGCTTCTGGGTCGATCTCGACGATCCATACATCACATGCCAGAACAACTACATCGAGTCGGTGTGGTGGATACTCAAACGATATTGGGACGAAGACCTACTATATAAAGCGCACAAGATCGTGCCTCACTGCCCGTCTTGCGAGACGGCGCTGTCGAGCCACGAGGTGGCGCAGGGATACATGGACGTGAAGGACCCGTCGGTTTTCGCGCGTTTCAAAATAAAGGGTCAGGACAAAACGTCGTTCTTAGTCTGGACGACGACGCCGTGGACGCTGATTTCGAACGTCGCGCTGGCGTTCGGCCCGGAAGTCGAATACGCGAAAGTGAAATTCGGAGACGAATTTCTGATACTCGCCGAGGCGCGCTTGATCGAGGTGTTCCGAGAGGACCAGCCGTACGAGGTTGTCGAGCGGATGAAGGGCGCGGACCTCGCCGGCATCGAATACGAACCGCTGTTCGATTTCTGCGTTCCGGACAAGAAGGCGCACTACGCGATTCTCGCCGACTTCGTGAGCACGGGCGACGGCACGGGCATCGTCCACATCGCGCCGGCGTTCGGCGAAGACGACTATCAGGTCGGCCTCAAATTCGGGCTTCCGTTCCTGCAGCCGGTCGACACCAAAGGCTGTTTCACGGCTGAAGTGACGCCGTGGGCGGGCGTGTTCGTTAAGGACGCCGATCAGGACATACTTGAAAATCTCAAAGAGCGCGGCATTCTTTTCCGCACCGAACTGTACGAACACTCTTATCCGTTCTGCTGGCGCTGCGACTCGCCGCTCATTTATTACGCGCGCAGCTCGTGGTTCCTCAAGACCACCGCCTACCGAGACACGTTGCTCGAAGTCAACGACAGCATCAACTGGATTCCCGACCACATCAAAAAGGGCCGCATGGGCGACTTCCTCGTCAACAACATCGACTGGGCCGTCAGCCGTGACCGCTACTGGGGCACGCCGCTCAACCTCTGGATCTGCGAGAACGACCCGAAGCATGTCGTCTGCATCGACTCCGCGGCCGACCTCAAAAAGGTCGCGTCCGATTTTCCCGACGGCGATCTCGACCTGCACCGCCCATACATCGACGCCATTCACTGCAAATGCCCGCAGTGCGGCGCCGGAATGACCCGCACGCCCGAGGTTATCGACTGTTGGCTCGACTCAGGCGCCATGCCTGTCGCGCAATGGCATTATCCGCACGAAAACAAAGAACTTTTCGAGAGCTATTACCCCGCCGACTTCATCACCGAGGCGGTCGACCAGACGCGCGGCTGGTTCTACTCGCTCATGGCTCTCAATTCATTCCTTTTTAAGAAAACGCCGTTCAAGAACTGCCTCGTGCTCGGTCACGTGCTCGCAGAGGACGGCGCAAAGATGTCCAAGCACCTCGGCAACGTCGTAGACCCGTGGTTCGTTTTCAACGCCAACGGCGCCGACGCTTTCCGCTGGCATTTCTACCGCGAAAACAATCCGTGGCTGCCATCGCGCTTCTCTTGCGACGCCATGCTCGATGTCCAGAAGAATTTCTTCCTCACCCTCTGGAACGTCTATTCATTCTTCGTCATCTACGCGAATCTCGACGATTTCGACCCGGAGGCGCACAAAACGAACAACGATGCGCTCGATTCGTCCGACAGATGGATACTTTCGCGGTTGCACTCGACGCTCGCCGATGTGAAGGCGAATCTCGACATCTTCATGGTCACGCCCGCCGCCCGCTCGATTGAATCGCTGGTGGATGACCTCAGCAACTGGTACGTACGCCGCTGCCGCCCGCGGTTTTGGAGATCCGAAAAAGACGAGGACAAGTGGGCTGCTTATTCGACTCTGCACACAGTTCTTGTCACGATCGCCCGCGCGCTGGCCCCGTTCGCGCCGTTTATCTCGGAAACGATCTACCTCAATCTCGCGCGCCCGAAAGTCGCCGAAGGCGACAGCGTTCACTTCTCGACTTTCCCGGAATCCGATCCGGCGCTCATCGACAAGGACCTCGAAGAGGCTATGGCGTTCGTCCGTGAATTAGTCAACGAAGGCCGCAGCATGAGGAACAAGAAACAGATGAAAGTGCGCCAGCCGCTGCAGAAGCTGCTCGTGAGACTGAAGGCGGGCAAGATTCGCGCTATGATCGAGCCGCTTTCATGGCTGCTGATCGACGAATTGAATATCAGGCAGGTTGCCGTCATCGACTCGTTCGACCTGCTGATGACGGTCCATCTGAAACCGAACTTCAAGAAGCTCGGCCCGAAATACGGCAAGGATATGAAGAAGATCGAGACGTTCTTCAAGGAAAACGAGGACCACTCGGGTTTCTGGACGGCATACTCGACTGAAGGCGCGCTGGAAGTCGAGATCGAGGGAACGCAATTCAGGCTGGAGGAGGGCGACCTCGATGTGGAAAAAACGCCGGCCGAAGGTTATCTCGTCGGCGAAACGGTGGCGCTGGACATACGCGTTACGCCGGAACTTCTGGCGGCAGGCCGGGCGCGGGAGATCGTGCACCGCATTCAGAATCTGCGCAAGGAGATGGACCTCGATTACGCCGCGCGAATTGTCATCCATTACGGCGGCGACATGGACATCAAGATGGTGTTCGCCGATTACGAGGAGTACATCAAGGGCGAAACGCTTGCGACGGAGATCGTGCCGGGCCTTGATGATGAAGGCGAGGACTTCGAGATCGACGGCTTGAAATGCCGCGTCGCGATAATCGCCGGATGAATAACGATTGACAAAATAAATCAAAAGGGGCGGCCTGAAACCGCCCCTTTTTTATTGCCACTCAATTTTTGCGCATTTATTTTGCGTTCCGGATTCTCATTTAACCACAATTGTCATTTTTGCGTCCGGCATCATGTGGTCATGAAAATTTGCCGTTCCGGCGCCTTTGAAAGTGAACGTATAGGTTTTTCCGTCCTTAACAGTTACGTAAGCGCCTTCTTTTTTGCCTTGGGGGCAATATTTACAGTCGGTGTGAATCGGGTGCGTTCCCTCGGCGAGCCAAAGGTCCATTCCGGCGTTTACTTTCCAGCGCACGCTGTCGCCGGACTTGATCGTCAGCTTCGCGGGCGAGAACCCTTTTTCGGTATACAGCACATCATACGTTTTTGCCTTGGCCGCCGCCGGCTTCGCGGGCGCTTTTTTCGTTGCCCCGGCCGAAACCGGCAGGGCTGTCGCAAACGCCATTAACGCCACAACTATTAATACCCGCGCGATTCGTTCAAAACCAAATAATTGTCCTTTCATGTGAATGCTCCTCCAAACTGTTTGACTGATAGAAACAGTGCGCGGGCGAAAATGTTCCCGGAAATACGAATGGCAGCCGTTGTTTGAAGAGTTTTGTTTATTATACCGATTCGGCGTCGAATTCTTTTTCTTTCGCGACGAGTTGTTCGGAAAGTGATTCCCAATCGGCAAGGGTGATTTCGAGTTCGCGCTTGAGGTTTTTGAGTTCGGCCGGGAGGGTTCGCGCTTTTTTGGCGTTATTGTAAGTCGCGGGGTCCGCGAGGTCTTTTTCGATTTCCGCAATACGGGCTTCGAGCCTGTGGATTTCTTCTTCGGCGGCGGCGATTGAATCTTTGAGAGGCGCCAGAGCGCGCGAGCGTTCGAGGATTTGGTGGGCGCGATCCCTGCGTGCCGACTTGCGTCCCGGCATGCACTGTGTCGAATCCGCGCCGCCGCCTGTCTCGCCGCCTCTCGCGGCCAGTTCGCGCAGCTTCTTCTGCTCCTCGTAATCCCCGTAATCTCCTATGTATTCATCTATACCGTTTGGTGTTACGTCCACTATTATCGTCGCCAGCCGGTTGATGA
Organism: bacterium; assembly: GCA_041664945.1. Taxonomy (GTDB): domain Bacteria; phylum UBP15; class UBA6099; order UBA6099; family UBA6099; genus JBAYJY01. The sequence continues at coordinate 12,245 of JBAYJY010000059.1, forward strand.
AATACCGGTCGTGCGAGACGAAGCAGAGCGTGCCGTCGTATTCGGAGAGCACGAGTTCAAGCATCTCGCGCGAGGGCGGGTCGAGGTGGTTGGTCGGTTCGTCGAGCAGCAGAAAATTTGCCGGATTCGCCATCATCTTCGCGAGCAGAAGCCGGCTTTTTTCGCCGCCGCTGAGCGACGCCACTTTTTTAATGACGTCCGACCCGGTGAACATAAACACGCCCAGCAGCGACCGGACGTTTCCGGCGAAACCGGCGCCGCACGCCTCCGTCGCCTCTTCCAGCACTGTTTTGTCCGGAGAGAGCAATTCGTATTGGTCCTGTGAGAAATAGTTGGTCGAAACGTTGAAGCCGGGTTTTCGTTCGCCGGTGAATTCGGTGCGGCCTGCGATCACTCGCATCAGAGTTGACTTGCCGAGCCCGTTCGCGCCTATGATCGCCACGCGGTCGCCCCGGTTGACCGTCAGGTTTATGCCGTTCAGCACCCGCTTTTCGCCGTAGGCTTTCGACACGCCGGCGAGCTGCATCACGACCTTGCCGCTTTTCGTGCGCGTGCCGAACGAGAACGTCAGCGAGCGCGCCTCTTCGGGGGCCTCGATCCGGTCTATCTTTTCGAGCTTCTTGATGCGGCTCTGGACCTGCCGCGCTTTTGTCGCCTTATAGCGAAACCTGTCTATGAACTGCTCCGTGCGCTTGATCTCGCGCTCCTGATTCGCTATCCGGTTCATCAGCAGCGCCGTCCGTTTTTCCTTCTCGATCTCGTAGTACGAATAATTGCCGTTGTAGAGGTCGAGCTTTCGCATGTGAAACTCGGCTATGCGGCGCGCGACACGGTCTATGAAGCAGCGGTCGTGCGAGATAAGGACGACGGAGCCGGGATAGTTCATTAAGAAGCCCTCGAACCAGACGAGGGCGGGCAGGTCGAGGTGGTTCGTCGGTTCGTCGAGCAGCAGGACATCCGGTTTCTGGAGCAACAGGCGGGCGAGGGCGACGCGCATCTGCCAACCGCCGCTGAGGGTTCCGATTTCGCGATCGAAATCTTCTTTCGGAAAACCGAGACCGGTTAAAATCTCGGCGGTTCGCGCTCGAAAACCGAAACCGCCCCGGTTTTCGAAATCGTTTTGCAGTTCGCCGGCGCGGTAGAACAGATCCTGTTGATGTTCGGGGTCTGTTTCTGCGGCGGCCTCGGCATTGAGCTTTTCGATCTCGCTTTCGAGTTTGACTAAATCCGCGAAAGTTTCCAGCGCGGCATCGAACACCGAGCGGCCGCGGTCGTAAATGCCTTCCTGCGGCAGCAGGCCGACGGTAAGCCCCTTGCGGCGCGTGATCGTGCCATCGAAGCTTTCGATCTCGCCGCAGACCATCCTCATCAGCGTCGTCTTGCCGGAGCCGTTCGGACCTACGAGGCCCAGCCGGTCGCCCGGCCTTATGTGCAGGCACAGCCCTTCCATAAGGTACTTGCCGCCGAATCCGAATTTAATGTCGTTTATCTGTATCATAAGCCCGATACATTATAGGGAGATTCCCGCAAATTAACAGGCCGCGCGCAAAAGCGATGAAAAGTGAGACGGAAGATGGCGGAGGGCAGACGGGAAAAGATGAAAAGACAGCAGCCGGGGATTGGCAGCCGGTAGTTGGCAGTTGGGGAAAAGATTAAAAACAGAATCAAGAATACAGAACTCAGAATACAGCGAAAGAATTAAAAAACTACAAACTGCAACACCACGCTGCAATACCGCGGCGCTTGTCATTCCGACACCCCTTGTCATTCCGAGCGAAGCGAGGAATCTTCAATTAAACATCGATATGTCTTCAATCTTTTACCCATTTTCTCTGTGTCTCCGCGCCTCCGAGGTTCATTCTTTTCGCTGTGTTCTCGCTACTCGCTACTCGCTACTCAAAAAATTCGTGTATAATTGAAATCAATATGAAACTGCGCAGGGAACTCGGACAGCACTTGCTGGTGGAGCAGGGGATACTGCGGCGGATCGCTATGGCGACCGGCGCCGGCCCCGACGATCTCATTATCGAGATCGGTCCCGGAACCGGCAATCTCACTCGCTCTCTTCTGGCGACCGGCGCGCGCGTGATCGCGATCGAACTCGACGAACGGCTCGCGGATACTCTCGAACGCCGCATCGGCCCGGACCCGTCTCTGACTGTTATCCGCTCGGACATCCTTAAAGCCGACCTCGAGGAAATCGTTCCGGAATCGGACCGCCCGGCGCTCGCCGTCGGCAACCTTCCCTATTACATTTCAAGCGCGATTATCTTCAAACTGCTGGAAAACCGCGATATGTTCCGAAGCATCGTCGTTCTCGTGCAGAAGGAAGTCGGCGAGCGGATGGCTTCGCCGCCGGGCTCACGCGCGTTCGGCATGCTGTCGGTTTTCTGTCAGGCGGAGGCGGAATGCCGGATACTGTTCAACGTTGGCCGCGACGAGTTCCGGCCGGTCCCGGATGTGGATTCCTGCCTCGTTCATCTTGACCCGTTGCCGATCGGCAGCGCGGGGATCGAGGACCGCGAAATGTTCGAACTCATAGTGCACGGCCTGTTTGAACATAAGCGGAAAACCTGTTATAATTCGCTCCGGATGAGCATGGACAGAGGCGCCTGCGCGGAGCTGTTGCCCGCCGGGTCGGACATCGAACAGACGGTTTTGGCGGCTTTCTCCGAAATCGGAATCGACGGCTCGAAACGTCCCGAACAACTCGATGTAAAAACCATTGTCGCGCTCTCGAACTATTTCGCAAGACGACGTTACTGAATACCAAAATAGAGGTTTTTTTGAGATGAGAACTATACTTGTCACGGGCGGCGCCGGTTTCATCGGCTCGAATTTCGTTTATTTCATGCTCCGCAAATACAGCGACCTGAAGATTATCAATCTCGACAAGCTGACTTATGCCGGGAATCTCGAAAATCTCGACGCGCTGAAGGGCGACACGCGGCACGAGTTCGTGCATGGCGACGTCTGCGACCGCGAACTGGTCGGCAGGCTGATGCAGGGCTGCGAGGCGGCCGTGCATTTCGCCGCGGAAACGCATGTGGACCGCTCGATTCTCAGCGCCGGCGAATTCATCCAGACGGACGTCATCGGCACGTTTAACATGCTCGAAGCGGCTCGCGAGGCAGGCGTCCGCCGGTTCGTTCATATCTCCACCGACGAAGTTTACGGCGACGCCGGCGAGGAACCCTCGACGGAGACCGACCCGCTGATGCCGCGCAGCCCGTATGCCGCCGCGAAGTCCGGCGCTGACCGGCTCGCTTTCTCTTACTTCACCACTTTCGGGCTGCCGGTAATTATAACGCGCTGCTCGAACAACTTCGGACCCTATCAGTACCCGGAAAAACTTATTCCGCTGTTCGTCACGAACGCGATTGACGACAAGCCGGTGCCGATTTACGGAACGGGCAAAAACACCCGCGACTGGATCTTTGTGGACGACCACTGCGATGCGGTCGACACCTGCCTGCACGCGGGCGACGCGCATAACGGCGAGGCTTTCAACGTCGGCGCCGCGACGGAATACTCCGTTTTGGAGATCACCGACTTCATTTTGGATTACTTGAAAAAACCGAAGAGTTTGTACAAGTATGTTGAAGATCGGTTAGGACATGTTAAGCGCCACGCGGTCAATCCGGACAAAATCAAGAACGCGCTGGGCTGGGAAGCCAAGTCAAAATTCGAAGAGGCAATGAGCAAAACGGTCCAGTGGTATATCGACAACGAGCCGTGGTGGCGCCGGATAAAGGAAAAGCAGGAAGATTACAAGAAATTCATGGATAAGTACTACGAAAACAAATAGGCGGCACGAAATCGTGCGCTCCGCGGGGAAAAAGCTGTGAAAATTGCGGTATTCGGATCGACGGGGATGTTGGGGCACAAGCTGCTCGAGAGTCTTGGCGCGGCCGGTTTTGATGCGGCGGCGGTCCCCGAGGATCAGGTTGATATCCGCGACTACAAGGCGGTTGAAGCGGCGATAACGGACATCAGGCCGTCGGCTGTGGTTAACTGCGCGGCGATAACGGACGTGGACGGCTGCGAGACGGACAAAGAGCTTGCGTATGCGGTGAACGTGACGGGCGCGGGAAACATCGCGCGGGCGTCGCTTGTGGTTCATGCGCCGGTCGTCTATATCAGCTCGGACTATGTGTTCGACGGCTGGAAGAAGCAGCCCTACGACGAGAAGGACACGGCGAATCCGCAGGGCGTGTATGCTAACAGCAAGTGGGCGGGCGAGAAGGCGGTCGCCGCCGAGCGGGGAGACTACTTCATCATCCGCACGTCGTGGCTGTACGGGCCGGGCGGAAAGAACTTCGTCGATACCATGCTCAAGCTCGCGCAGGAACGCGAAACGCTCACCGTCGTCAACGACCAAGTTGGCAGCCCGACATACACCGCGCATCTCGCAGGCGCTATTTCCAGAATTTTGAAGATTTACCTTATGGAAGGCTACGGCAAGCCCGGCATTTACCACATCTCCAACACCGGCTATTGCTCATGGCACGAGTTCGCGAAGAAGATCGTGGCGGTGCGCCCCGGCAAGGTCCGTGAAGTTAAGCCCGTATCCACCTCTGAATTCTACTCGAACGCGACCCGGCCTATCTCGCCGCGCCCCCAGTACTCCGTGCTCAGCAACGACAAGGCGAAAAAATGGTTCGGAATCGCGCTCCCGCACTGGGAAGACGCTCTCGCCGAATACCTCGCTTCGAAATAACTATTCACCGCTCCGGAAAACAAACCGAAATAAAACATCATTTTCAGGCAATCTATATTATTTTCTCGAGAATGGGGATATTAATAATAGGCTCCCGTTTGAAGGGGAGCATTGGGGAATAATGGCGGAAACTGAAGACCAAAAGCTGGCGAAGGCGTCGACAACGGTAAAAAAGGCTATCGGCATCATCATGGTGGCCACCTTGCTCAGCCGCCTGCTCGGATTTATCAAGCAGACGTCGATGGCGGCCATCTTCGGCAGTTCGCTGCAGACGGACGCCTTCTGGGCCGCGTTCGCGATTCCCGATCTGCTTTACCTGCTCGTCAGCGGCGGCGCGATGACCGCCGCGTTCATCCCCATCTTCACGGAATTCATAACTTCCGGCCGCAAGGAAGAAGGCTGGCGGTTCGCGAGCACGGTCTGGAACCAGATCGCGATTTTCCTGATCGTTTTCATAGCTTTCGGCGAAGTGTTCGCGGATTTCATCATACTGCTGCTTCCGGGGTTCAGGAACAACCACGAGGCGCTGGCCTACGGCGTCGTTTTCGTGCGGCTTCTCTACCCGATGGTGTTCTTCACCGCGCTGGCGGCGATGTGCAACGGAATTCTTCACTCACACAACCATTTCACGGCGCCCTCCGCGTCGTGGCTGATTTACAACATCTGCTTCATAGCCGCGTGCTTCATATTCCGGCATACGCTCGGCTTGCGCGGCGTGTGCATCGGCGTGGTCTTCGGCGCCCTCAGCATGGTTCTCGTTCAACTGCCAGTCATGCGCGCGAAGGGCATGCGCTATTCGTTCGTCATCGACTCGAAAAACCCCGATGTCAAACGCTATTGGAAGCTGTTTCTCCCCGTCATGCTCGGCATGTCGCTCGCGCAGATTAATCTGATGATAACGCCTACGATATTCGGATCGCTCGTCGGCACGGGCGCTATCACGTCGCTGAACTACGCCAACCGGATGATGTTCATCCCGCTTGGGATGTTCGGCAGCGCGATCTCTATGGCGGTGTTTCCCACTATGTCGCGAATGGCGGCCGAGGGTGATTTCAGGAACCTCGAACGCGCTCTCGCCCGCGGGGTGCGCGCCACGTTCATCTTCTCTCTGCCCTGCTCGGCATTTTTCATCGTCGCCGGCATCCTCTGCATCCGCCTCGTTTTCGGCTATGGCAAGTTCACTTTCGAAAACTGCCAAGCCACTGCCTTCGCGCTCACCTTTTACTCGATCGGCCTTATGGGCCACTCCGCAAATCAGGTCATCAACCGCGGCTTCTACGCTCGCAAGGATTCCATTACGCCAGTCATCACCGGCATAATCGCGCTCACCATCACCGCGCCTCTCTCGTGGTTCCTCATCAAAACGCCTCTCAGGCATGGCGGCATCGCGCTCGCCATCTCCATCGCCACTCTTTTCGACATGATTCTCCTCATAATACTCGCCAAACGCAAACTCGCTCTCGACCTCTCAAGCGTGCTCCCGATGTTCCTCAAGACCCTCTTCGCTTCCGCCGTTATGGGCGCTGCCGGATGGTTCGTTCTCCAGAAGATCAACATCGGCCCGGACCGCTTCGGTTTCAAACTGTCGCTCGAAGCTTTCGCCGCCGTTTGCGCCGTCTCCGGCATCGTCTTCGCCGCGCTCGCCAAAATCCTCAAAATCGAGGAATTCGACGAAATGCTCGGCATGGTTATCAGAAAATTCAAAAGATAATTACAACTTTCCTCGCATACGGGTATTATTAATAGCGAATCACCCAAGAAAATTTTGGGAAGATTCTTAATCCAACGGAGTCATTTATGGACTGGTGGAAGACATTTTTCGATGCGGAATACTACGGGCCGAACCTCGAAGCGATAAACGCGGAGCGCACTGAGGCCGAAGTTGATTTCGTTATTGAAGCGCTGAAGCTGAAGAAGCGGTCGGAGATTCTGGATCTCTGTTGCGGCACGGGGCGGCACGCGATAGAACTTGCCCGGCGCGGCATGCGCGTCTGCGGGCTGGACTATAACGCGGACTACCTCGAAACCGCTGCTCGGAAAGCGGCTGCGGCGGGCGTGAAGCTCGAACTCGCTCGCGGCGACATGCGGCGCATTCCGTTCGAGAACCGGTTTGCCGCCGCAATCAATCTTTTCGCCAGTTTTGGCTACTTCGAGCGCGACGCGGATAATTTCAAAGTCTTTTCGTCCGTCGCCCGGAGCCTGAAACCCGGCGGCAGGTTCCTGCTCGAAACGCTTAACCGCGAATGGCTCGTGAGCAATTTTCAGGAAATGCGCTGCTCGGAGGACGAAAACGGGCTCGAAACCGAGCTGAGCTTCTTCGATCCGAAGGAAGACGTCTGCGTCACTCGCTGGTTTTGGAAGCGCGGACGCCGCAAGACTGAGATGGAGAGCCGCGTTAAGATGTATTGCTACACAACCGTAAAGCGCGAGTTGGAAAAACGCGGCCTGCGGGTCGCTGACAGTTACGGCGACTACGATGGCAGCGCGTACGGCATGGAATCGGGCCGGCTGATCATTGTCGCCGAAAAGAAATAGTGGGCGGCTGAATATCTAGTTTGGGAGATCATCATGAAGAGACATAATAAAATAATCATAGTCACTACGCTGTTCGTAGCATTGCTGGCGCTTTGCGTGCGCAGTTTCTGCGCGGAAGAGATCGCATCAACCGATATTTTCGTCGGCGGGGAGAGCGGCTACGCGATCTACCGGATTCCGGCGCTTGTTGTGACGGCGAAAGGCACAATTCTCGCTTTCGCCGAGGCGCGCAAAAACGGGCCCGCCGACAGCGGCGACATAGACCTCGTTGTGAGGCGCAGCTTCGACAATGGAGCCACTTGGGAGCCGCAACGGCTTGTTTTCGAGGACGGCGCGCATACGATAGGAAATCCTTCGCCGGTTGTCGACCGCGAAACGGGCGCGATAATTCTCACTTTCAACAGGGACAACACCGACGTTCTGGTCACGCGCAGCGAAGACGACGGCGCGACCTGGTCGGCGCCCGCGGACATAACAAAGGATGTCACGCCCGCCGGATGGGACTGGTATGCCATGGGCCCCGGACACGCGATTCAGCTTCGCTCCGGGCGGCTGCTCGTCCCATGCGACCACAAAGAAAAGAATGTCCAGTATTCGCACGTCATATTCAGCGACGACGGCGGCAAAACGTGGAAACCCGGCGGTTCGCTCCCGAAACAGACGGACGAAGCCACCGCCGTTGAACTCGAAGACGGCTCGGTGATGATCAACATGCGGAATTACTACATGAGGGGCATGCGCGCCGTTGCCGTCAGCAAGGACGCCGGGCTCACTTGGTCGAAAATCATCTTCGCGCGCGACCTCATCGAACCCGTCTGCGAAGGCAGCATTCTCCGATATACGGCCGCGAAAACGAACCGCGTCAACCGGCTGCTGTTTTCGAATCCTGCGAGCCGCGTCAGGGAAAAGATGACGGTGAAAATCAGCTATGACGAAGGCAAAACGTGGCCGGCGTCGAAGCTCATAAACGCCGGGCGGTCCGGCTACTCCGATCTCGTCGCGCTTCCCGATCTGTCTGTCGGCATCATCTATGAAAACGGCAAAAAGGATTACTACGAGAAAATAACATTCGCAAGATTCACGCTGAACTGGCTGACCGACGGCAAGGATAAACTATAGAAGCGAAATCGTTTAGTCTTTCTGGCGGGCTGAAGCCCGCCAGCTACAAAAGATAAATGCAAATCCAACTAACTTTGACGCGTAATAACAATCTTTCTGTTAATCATTTCGTGTTGACGAATCACATTCTCAATGATAGTTTACTATTAAAATCGTATCCGCGGTGAATAATGAAGCCACATTCCAAGAGAATACATGTTCATAAACCAATTAGACTCGCTTCGGGCGCGCTGTGCCTGTTGCTCATTGCAGGAATGGCGTTCGGCTGCGGCAAAAAAACGCCGCCGCCTCAATTCACGAAAGTTAAAGTGAAGCGAGGTGAGATCATGCAGCAGATAACTGCCGCGGGCACGATCGTGCCGGAGCGGCAGGTTGCCATACAGTCAGAGCGCGGCGGCCTTGTGAAGGCGATACACGTCAATGTCGGCGACGCGGTAAAGGAAGGCCAGCTAATCATCGAGTTGCGCGATGAAGAGCTCAAAATGCAGGTGATGCGCGCGGAAGCGGCGGTGGCCGAGTATCGCGCGATGCTCCAGCAGCTTAAGGATCAGCCCCGGAAACTCGATCTGATCACCGCTCAGGGCCGTCTCGACGACGCCCGCCGCAAGGCGGAACACGCCCGGCTCACTCTCGACAGAATGAAAACGCTCCACGAACAGGGCTATCGCTCGGACGCGCTGCTCGAACAGTCTCAGCTCGAATTCGAATTGGCGCAGCAGGAGTATAAGTCTGCACAGGATTACATAGCCGAACTTAAAAAGGGAGCGTTGAAACAGGAGCTTGAAGCGGCGCAGTCGAAGCTGGAGAACGCGCAAGCGGAGCTACAGATATCAAAAGAGAGCCTGTCGAAGTCGTACATATATGCGCCTATATCCGGAACCGTAATCCGCAGGAAGATCGAGGTCGGCGACGCTATTTCGCCCGGCACCTCGCAGGGCGGCACCTCAATGCTCGAAATAGCGGACGCCGGAACGCTCTATTTCGAGGGCAACCTGGACGAAACGGACGCCGCGCGGGCGCGTGTCGGCATGCCGGCGAACATCAAGGTGGATGCGCTTCCGGACCGCAAGTTCAAGGGCGACGTAATTCGGATCGCTCCCGCCGCGGAAAGCGGCGCGCAGATGAATTACATGAGCAACGACAAGAATGTCGTTTTCCCTGTGAAAGTTGAGATTACGGGCGACAAAAAGGGGCTGCTTACCGGCATGAGGGCGGACGCCGGAATTGAGATAAAGCGGCACAAAAACGTTCTTCTGGTTCCGCTTCTCTCCGTGAAGTATGAGAACGACAAGGAAGGCGTTTACCTGCCGCCGAAAAAGAAAGGCAAGAAAGCGGAAAAGCCTCGTTTCGTCCCTATTGAGACAGGCATCGACGACGGAAAATTCATCATTGTCAAAAAAGGCCTCAAGGAAGGGCAGGAGATCTGCGAGAACTACACTCCGGCGCCGCCTGAAAGCGCGCAAGGAAATAAATAATAAAAGGCGGCATTTGGCCCAACGCCATATTCATGATAAACATCGACAGTCTTTCAAAAACGTTTTATCTGACGCGGAAGCTATCGCTCGATGCGTTGAAGGAAGTGAGTTTCGAAGTGGCGGACGGCGAATTCGTGTCGATCATGGGCCCGTCCGGGTCCGGCAAGTCGACGCTGATGAGCATATTAGGCTGTCTCGACGTTCCGACGGGCGGTTCCTACCGGCTCGGCGGCGAGGAAGTCTCGAAAATGCGCTCCCGCCAGCTCGCGAACACGCGCAACCGGACAATCGGGTTCGTGTTCCAGTCGTTCAACCTGCTGCCGATGCTGAGCGCGTGGGAAAATGTGGCGCTGCCGACGCTTTACTCGAAAAAGAAAATCAAACGGAAACAGAAAGCGATTGAGATACTCGAACAGGTCGGGCTGGGCACGCACGTCAGGCACAGGCCGACTCAGATGTCGGGCGGGCAGCGGCAGCGCGTGGCGATCGCCCGCGCGCTCGTCAACGACCCGGACCTGATACTCGCCGACGAGCCGACCGGGAACCTCGACTGGGACACCGGCATCGAAATCCTAGAGATTTTCAAACAACTTAACCGGCAGGGGAAGACCATAATAGTCGTCACTCACGAGGAGGAGATCGGCCGCATGGGCCACCGTATTCTCCGACTCCACGACGGCCGGCTTGTCGCCGACGAAAGGCTGCGCGAACGCGATGTTTAACTCGGTTCTAATAGCTCTCAAATCGCTGCTCGGAAACAAAGTGCGTTCCGCGCTTACGCTGCTTGGCGTCATCTGCGGCGTGGCGTCTGTTGTCATCGTTCTGTCCGTCAGCGAAGGCCTGAAAAAGGACATGGAGAAGACTTTCGAGGACCTCGGCACGAACATCGTCGAGGTTTTCCCTAATTATTCGGCAAAGGCCCGCAAAAGCATCAGGTTTTCAATGGCCGACATTGAGCTTCTCAAAGCGCGCTGCCCGTCCGCCGAACTGTTCTCCCCGAACGTCGGGCGCGAATGGACCGCAACTTACGGAAGATCATCGGAATCGGCCAACGTGAACGGCGTGTTGCCCGACTTCTTTAAGGTCAGAAAAACCAACAAGGTGGCTATCGGGCAGGAGATTTCGCGCAGCGACGTGGACCAGAAGCGCCGCGTTGCCGTGATCGGCAGCGGAATCGTTGAAAAACTCTTTCAGGGGCGCAGCGTTCTCGGCCGCGATATCCGCATCAACCGCATTACCTTCACCGTCATCGGTTACATGGAGAAAAAAGAGGAAAACTATTACTGGGGCGACAACATCATTCTGATTCCGCTACCTGTCGCTCAGAAAATGATCGGCTCTGACGAATTCTGGGGTTTCGACGTGAAAGCCCGCAGCGCGGAAGCTGTTCCGAACCTCAAGGATGAGATCAGGCTTGCCCTGATGCGCGACCGCGGCTTCACGCCCGCCGAAGCGCAAGAGTTGATTCAAATCTACGACGCCGGCGCGTGGCAGAAGGAAAGCCGGCAGATGATCCACACCATAGTCATCTTTCTCGGCGTCATCGGCGGCATTTCGCTGCTCATAGGCGGAATCGGAATCATGAACATCATGCTCGTCTCCGTCATGGAGCGCATTCGCGAGATCGGCATCAGAAAAGCCGTCGGCGCGACCGAATTCGACATCATGTTCCAGTTTATCGTCGAGGCGGTCACGCTTTGTGTTGTCGGCGGCCTGATCGGAGTCGCGCTTGGCTGGTTCGGAAACTCGCAACTCGAAAAGCTGCCGCAATTCATCAAGCTGCCGATGTCGGTTAAAACATGCGCGATCGCGCTTTCGGTCAGCATCGCTGTAGGCCTGATCTCCGGACTCTGGCCCGCCGCGAAGGCCGCGCGTCTGAATCCCATCGAGGCGCTGAGGCATGAGTAGCGCGGGCGCAGTATCGAAATCTTATGAGATTAAATCAAGGAGAACCCGGATGTCGAAGGCGAATCTAAAGAAAAACTTCAAAATTCGATATTCCTTGTTCGATATTCGATATTCCTTTTTTAGTGTTTTCTCGTTTCCATGCATAGCGGCTATCACAATTATTGCCTTGTTTTCGGTCTTGTTTTTTGCTCTTCCGGCGGCGGCGCAGCAAGCAGCGCCTGAATCCGCCTCGCTCGACGAGCTTATAAGCCTTTCGCTCCAAAACGATTCGAATTTCAGGCAACTCGCCGACCAGTACGGCGTGACGGCGCTGACTCTGGGCAAGGACCGGGACGCGCTGTGGCCCGCTCTGCGCCTCGGATACGACCACAACCGGTCAAGTTACCTCGATGAGATTTCCGGGCGGTATACGGTCAATGTAGGGGCTTCCTACCCGCTGCGGGACGGCGGCCGCCGGCGCCGGCAGATCGTTTACGATCGCGGCCTGCTCGATTCGCTCGACCGCCGCATCTCCGCCTATCGCCGCGACCGCGCCATGGAGGTCTTCAAAAAGTATGTCGACCTGCTCGCCGGAACCGCGAACATCGATGTTCTCGACCAGGCTATCGC
>JBAYJY010000060.1:0-24523 GCA_041664945.1 bacterium
ATCAATTCAACATCTCCGCCGTCAGCCTGCAACTGCGGTCTGATTTTCTCTATAACTTCTTTGATTTTTTCTTCCATTACGACGCTCCTTTCGAAAGCTCAATACATTATAACGATTTTAACCGTTTTTAAAATACCTATTTATTTTAACCTTAAAACGGACGCAATAGTTCCAATACGCTTGGGACGGACGATTTATGTGATAGTGCGTTTTTAGATTTATCACATCATTCCCGAATGCTCTTATCGCGTATCCATATTCTCTTAGCAATTCAGTGCGCGAGTTATGATTATCATAATCTATCATTGAAAATTGATTCTCAGGAATCCTTTAATCCGATGAAAGAGTCGCTATAATCTTATGTGATGCAATTCAAGGGCTACGAATTAGACTCTTTTCAGGAACGCGCTATCAACGCGCTCGACGAAGGGCGGTCGGTCATAGTGGCGGCTCCCACAGGCGCCGGCAAAACCGTTATCGCTGAATATGCCATTGAAAAGGCTATCGCGGAAAACAGACAGATCATTTATACAGCTCCGATCAAGGCGCTCAGCAATCAGAAATTCAGGGACTTCACTAAAGATTATCCGGAAAAAATCGGCATCATGACCGGCGACGTGATTATCAATCCCGAAGCTTCCGTCCTTATCATGACCACCGAAATTTTCAGGAATATCATTTTCGACGCCGAGGAAGAACGGCTCAAGAACATCGACACGGTCATTTTTGACGAAATTCATTATATAAATGATATCCAACGCGGAACTGTCTGGGAGGAAAGCATTATTTTCGCGCCTCAGCACATCCGCTTTATCGCTCTTAGCGCGACGATCCCCAACATCAATGAGTTCGCGGAATGGATGCGCCAAATACGCAAAATTCCGATTGAAACCATCATTGAACATCATCGCCCCGTGCCTCTGAAGGTCTCGATATGGGTGACCGGCCACGGACTTCGCGACCTGAATTTCGTAAAAAAGCTCGAAATGGAGAAACAAGGGCAGCGCGGCAGAAAAAAGATCGGAAATGTCGAACTTGTGCAGAAACTGCATGCCGAGGGAAAGCTCCCTTGCCTGTATTTCCATTTCAGCAGGGTCGGCTGCGAGGAATATGCGCAGTATTTTCGCGGAATGAATCTCCTGAACCACGACGAACGCAGGCGGATGCTTTCAAACTATGACCAGCTCGTCGAACAGTTCGGTGTCGCTCAGCGCGGGCAGGCTGTTTTCATGCGCAATCTGCTTAAAAGCGGAATCGCGTTCCATCACGCCGGCGTTCTCCCGGCTCTCAAGGAAATTATTGAACGACTTTATACGCTCGGCTTGATCAAATTGCTATTCACGACTGAAACATTCGCTGTCGGCATCAATATGCCGGCACGCTCGGTTGTCTTCGATAACATAATGAAACACGACGGCGTGACGTTCAGATACCTGAATGCGCGTGAGTTCCAGCAGATGGCGGGCAGGGCGGGCAGGCGTGGCATCGACGAGGTCGGCTTCGCTTATGCCTGTGTCAACCCGTATGATGCCCGGTACGAAGAGGTCAAACACGCGCTGTCGCCAGATGTCGAAGACATCGAATCGCAATTCTCACTGTCTTATTCGAGCATTCTGAACCTATACGGGACGCACGGCAACGGGATTTTCGAGATTTGCGAAAAGAGTTTCAATAATTTCAAGACGATTGTGCAGGTGGATGAGCTGAAACGCCGCCTGAAGCTGTCTTCGGAAGAGATTATTCGAATTCGGGCAAAATCATGCGACAAAGGCGGCAGCATTATCGACCGCATTCTTCAATATATGGATCTCAGAAACGATTTCTTTAAGATTCAATTAAAGCTCCGGCGCCGTAAGCACGGAGGACCTGAATCGTCGCATTTCAAATTGACTGAAAGGCTCGCTCAGATCAGGCGCGATACCGACGACTCGGAATGCGCAGACTGCCATAATAAGAAATATTGCCGCAATTTAGTCAAAAAACTGAGAAATTACGAGCGCGAGTCCGGCGAGATGACGGCAGAATCGGTCGAGGTTGAGAACTCGCAGCGCGAACTGCTTGGTCGCAGGTTGGATTTCCTCCAAATTTTGGGTTATATAGGGCCTGACGGGCTGCTCCCTCGGGGAAAGATCGCCTCGCAAATTTTCGGTTATGAATTAGTTTTCACCGAGTTGTACTTCGATGGTTTGTTCGAGAATCTCAATGAAGAGGAAATAAATGTGCTTATTTCCTCAATTGTTTTCGAATCGAGACGCACAGACAGCTTCAAAAAAGTTCAAAACCACCGCATTAACGATATGATTTACAATGCTGAGCGGGCTGTGACACGGCTTAGAAAGCTTGAACGCGAGGCAGGACTGCCCAGCATGATCAAGCCGCTCGACCCTAAACTCAATCTAGCTGTGCTCGAATGGACCCGTGGCTGCAAATTCGAGGACTTGAAGTCCTTCACATCAGGGGATGACGGCGACCTTGTTCGCTCTTTCCGTCTTATCGTCGATTTTATCCGCCAAATGAAGCGCGCCATTCCAGACCCTTCATTCAGAGCCAAAATGGACCGCTGCGTCAAACTGATCTATCGGGACATCGTTGACGCCGAGGCGCAGCTCAGAATCGAGCTTGCAACCCGTAACGGAAACGGCATAATACCTCCAAAACCTCAGCCGGAACCTCAAAACGACAATATCGTCTAATTTCAATTAGTGGCTCCTGCAATTGTAATATATTTTATCGATATTATTATTTTGCATTTCGGTAATAGCTTATTTTGCAAACTTACACAAACCTACATCTTAGTGTATTAAATATTTTCTTATATAAATTACTCCTTTATACATTGATATTATTGCCAGTAGACTCAATTGTAAGTTCCACATCTATTTACGGTTTTCCATCAGTTTATTGGGTGTTTATTTGGAGTTAATAATAATATTATCAGCAAATATTAATCATAATGAACTTTGTGTATTAAATGACACATGCCGCATTAACATGGTATGTTTGTGCAATTATATATCAACATACTTGCTTATTTAGACTTTATCGACAATACGTTCGCTTTAAAGACTCAGATAGCTATATATCCGGATGTTTGTTAATGCTTGAAATGTAGTTTTCCAAAGTAGGAATCTTGGCGTCGATTGAAATCGGATAAAACAGCTTACTGGCAAACCGACTCCCAAAACCATTTTTTTTAGAAATAAGCGTTTAGCCGGGAGATATTTCTGAAAAAGGAGGTATAACACATGCCGACTGTTCTGAAAATCGCTTATATCGCAAAAACGATAAATAAGTAAGTAAATAGAAGGTTATTTCAATATTTATCGAATAACGACACGAAACTGGCCACAAATACGTCTGATCAACAGGTAATTCATGAAGCTGTATTGAAAAGCAAACATATGTTAAATTAGGCATAGGGACGCAAATTATAATGTAATGAAATATGTCGAAAGCTGCCGCAATCATGACTGAGTTGTATTTGGGAATTAACAATGATTAGGTTATCGTAATGGGAAACACATCCTGGGACACAAATAGACGATGTTATAGAAGAGTTAAGAAATACAATCTGACTTATAATAATCAGATTGAAGATTCATTGAAACGAGGCAGGAATTCTGAAAAGCCAGAGAATTCAGATAAATAAAGAACTTGGACCCCAAAACGCTACGTAAAACGTATTAAAGAGTTATTTAATACAATTTATCAAACTGTAAATCATCTACTTCTTCATGCAATTGGTGTGTTCATCCGGTTCCCTTCTATGAAATTTGGTTATACTGATTTGGAAGCGCCATATTTTTCAGATGTTCTTTTTATATATTGTCAGTAATTGTTTAATCGGTATATTCGGAAAATTTTACGCATTCATTTTGAGCGAAAATGAAAATTGTATATTTCTAACGTGCGCAAACGGAATATTTTTGTTTCTTCTTATAGTAGTCTTTTTATTTTCATAAGAAAATGATTTATTGCGGATCGTCTTCAAACTTGAATATGGGTTAATGAGATATTGTTCATAAAAATTAACATGAATGGATAAGAATGCGTCCATTTTGCTATAATGTTCTTCGAATTTATAGTTTTAGAGAAATGAGAAGAAGCATGATTAAGATGAAAATTGTGGCGCGCCCTGCCCTGTCGGTTATGATTTTGGCATTATTAGCGATAACCGCTGGATGCTCCGGTAAAGAAGCGACGGCTCCGAAAAAAGATAAGTTGATCGTTGTCACATCGATATTCCCTGTAGCCGACATAATAAGAAACGTTGGCGGGAAGCGGATTGAAGTGATAGCGCTCGTGCAGCCGGGGCAATCGCCGCATACTTACGAACCACTTCCACGAGAGATGGAGTTAATGAGCCGCGCAGATGTTTTCGCGACCGTGGGGTTCGGACTCGAATTCTGGGCGGATAAGATGCTTGCAAACGCGCAAAATCCGAAACTGATAAAGCTCGTATATGCTGATTACGTAAAACCGGTTGGAAGCGCGGATGAGCATGAAGGAAAATACAATCCTCATATCTGGCTAAGCCCTAAAATAGCGATGGTTATGGCGGAGAAGACCCGTGACGCGTTATCGCGCGCGATGCCTGCCGCCGCGCCGGAGTTTGCCGCAAACTGCGAAGCGTATACGAAAGAACTGAAAAGACTCGACGCGTGGACGATTTCGCGCTTGTCAAAGTTGAAAAACCGCAAATTTGTATCCTTTCACTCCGCATGGGACTACCTATCGCGCGATTATGGAATAGTTCAAGCGGGTTCGATTGAGGAATTCCCCGGCAAAGAGCCTACTCCTGAGAAACTGGCGCGATTAGTCGAAGAGACGCGGAAATTGCGGGTTAAAACGATTTTCGCGGAACCGCAATTCAATCCGAAAGTGGCGGAAACGCTTGCAAACGAAGCCGGAGTAAGCGTCGCGACGCTCGATCCGATGGGCGATCCGAACACGCCGGATAGAAACACATATATAAAACTCATGGAATATAATATAAAGTCGCTCGAAAAAGCGTTAAAATAAGTCGGCATTCGAAACATTTAAAAAGGAGACTGAATGGACGGCCCGATAGTAACGCTCGAAAACGTTTCGTTCGGCTACGGCGCTTCGCCGGCGCTGGAAGGCGTCAACATACACATCGAGCGCGGCCAGGTGTTTGGCATAGTCGGCCCTAACGGAGGCGGGAAAACAACGCTTCTCAAGCTCGTGGCCGATTTGATCAAACCCAGTTCCGGGAAAATCACTTTCAATTTGAAATCCGGCGACAAAAATCCGCGGATCGGATATATGCCGCAATACGCGTCTGTAAATTGGAGTTTCCCGGTTAAAGTCAGTGACGTAATACTTATGGGTTTGTACGGGGAACTTGGAATGTTTCACCGGCCTGGCCGGCGGGAACGCGAACTCGCGCATGAATCTGCGCAAAGAATTGGCATTGATGAATTGATTAACCGCCACATATCAGAACTGAGCGGCGGCCAGCAACAACGGGTGTTCATCGCCCGAGCTCTTGCCGCAAAGCCGGAAATACTGCTGCTTGACGAACCAGCGGCTAATATGGATGCGGCTGCGCAGGACATGCTTTATAACCAACTCGAAAAACTGCGCGACGAACTCGGACTGACTGTGCTGCTCGTCACGCATGACATGGGAGTCGTCCCGAAAATCTGCAATCAAGTAGCGTGCGTCAACCGTATTGTGGAAGTTCATGACAAGCCGGAGAACCTGACTTGCCCGATCACGAAAGACTACCTCGGGACACAAAAGGAAATATTACTGCACGGCGATTTTCCGCACAGAATGGTGAGGCGCGACGAAGGCGGCCCGGAGCGCACAGGCCACAGGCACGAACACTGATATGGACATATTTCACTACATATTCATGCAGCGCGCGTTGTTCGTGGGAGTTCTAATCAGCGTCGTTTGCCCGGTGATATCGTTTTTTGTCGTTAACCGGAAATTAGGGTTTATTGGGGTCGGGATAACGCATGCCGCTTTCGGCGGGATGGCGCTTGGCAGTTTTTTGGGAGTGAACCCTGTCTGGACCTCCGTGCTGTTTTCAGGCGCGGCTGCGATCGCTATCGCCCGCGTTAGCCGAATGAGAAAAGTATCAGAAGACACAGCTATCGGCGTGATGTACGCGGCGGCGATGGCGATTGGCATCATACTTATAGGTCTGAAAAAAAATTATACAGTCGACCTTTTCGGATATCTATTCGGGAATATTCTCGCAGTGACTAAAAGCGACATTATCAGCATTGCAGTTATGGGCGCCGTTGTTTTGCTTGCCGTCGCTTTCTTCTTCAAGGAGTTTCTGCTTCTCTGCTTCGACGAAGAATATGGGCGCACGCTCGGATTGCCCATGACGGCTCTTTATTATTTTCTTTTGCTTCTTATAGCGCTGACTGTCGTTATGGCGATGAAAGTTATCGGAATTATACTTGTTTCCGCGCTGCTGATCCTGCCGGCGGCGACAGCTCAGATCTGGTTCCGCGATTTTCGCGCCGTAATCGCCGCCTCGATCGCCTTCTCGCTTTTCACCGTAGTTGCCGGTCTCGCCGCAAGCTATTATCTGAACCTCGCCTCAGGCGCGACAATTGTTCTTACAGGAACAATTGTGTTCCTTCTTTCAGGACTTCTTAACAGGAAAAGAAAGCCTGCCGACTCTAATTTCGCTTCATAACGTCTTTGAGCGCGATTGATTTGAGCTATCATTAAGCATATAATATTTTCCGTGAATTGAACTATGGGTTATGTGCGAAAAACAGGTGTTTTGTTAGTTCTTGCGGCGTGTTTTGCGTTGTTATTTACGACGCGAGATAGAGTTTCTTCTGAATACGACGCATGGCGGAGCGTGCGCAGAAATGAAAGCCCCGGCCATTTTCAGGACACGCGCGCCTCTTCACTCGGCATAATTGAATTCCTTGCCACCGGCGCGAAACCTCTGATCGCCGACTTATTCTGGATTAAAGCCACGACTCTAAACGCCAACGATGTTTTTGAAATCACTAAAAAGAGAGCCGCCGAAGGAAAAGGCATAGGCTCGATTTTTACGATTGAAGCTGACGTGCCGCGCACGCCAAAAGACAACAGGGACCTCTACGACCTCATCAGCAATGTCACTTATCTCGATCCGACGTTCGAATATGCATATTATTACGGCGCGACTCTTCTGTCATGGGACGGCGAACTGACGCTGGCGACAAGTCTGCTCGATAAAGGCTTGCACAATAACATGCGCTCGGCAATGCTCGCTTCATCCATGTCGTTTATATACTACTATTTTTACAAAGACTGGGACATGGGAGCATATTATTCTAAAATGTCCTATCAGTTTTCCGGTAAATATTCAGCAACGCCCAAAGCGGTCGCCAACCTTTACGCGGCTGGACGCCGTTACGATCTGGCGATCACATTTCTGTCGGATACAATGGCGACAGCTAAAGATAAAGATTCTCGCAAGCAGATGGAGGAGCAGATCAAATATCTGTTTGTCGAAAAATACATAGAATATCTTGAGAAGGCGTTGCAATCATTCAAGGAAAGAGCGGGCGTCTATCCTCCATCACTCGAAACCCTTGTGAAATATAGAATTATCCCGAGCGTTCCAAAAGATCCGTTCGGCGGCAAATTCGTAATAACAGGGCCGGGGCTGGTCGAAAACAAGCCGCACAACCGGTTCGAGCATTTTGCCGATATGAGAGTTTATTCTAATAGCACACCTACAGTTGGAAGGGATTTGGTTAAGTGAATGTAATTGAGATAAACGGACTATGCAAGGAATACCGATCCGGTTTAGCCGGTAGAAATAAATTTTCCGCCGTGAACGGCCTCAACCTTGAGGTCGGCTCCGGCGAAATATACGGTTTTCTCGGACCTAACGGCGCAGGCAAAACGACTACGATAAAAATCCTCATGGGATTTCTAAAGTCCACATCAGGCAAAGCGCTTTTGTTCGGGGAGAACGCAAGCCATTGGAAGGTTCGCGAGCGCGTCGGTTTTCTGCCGGAAAATCCAAATATATATCCTTATCTGACCGGGCGGCAGGCGCTGTATATCATAGGGAAATATTTCTCGATGCCGCGCAAACGGATACTTAAAAGAATAGAAGAACTTTCGGCTGAACTCGGTATGGAACGCGAATTGTCGCTTCCGATCCGCCAACATTCGCGAGGCATGGCGCAACGGATCGGGCTCGCGCAGGCTCTGATAAACGAGCCGGACCTGATCCTGCTCGACGAGCCGATGAACGGTTTAGACCCTATCGGACGCAAGATGTTCAGGGAGGCTATCCTACGGCAGCGCGACGCCGGCAGAACCGTTTTTTTCAGTTCTCACATACTGTCGGACATTGAGATGATCTGCACGCGGATCGGGCTTCTCAACCGCGGCCGCATCATTCTCGAACAGCCGATGTCTGAAATACTCAACAGACCTGACGGAAAAAGTCTTGAAGAAATATTCATGGAAAAAGTGAGCGAAACAATATGATAGGCCGAATATACTGGATTGCATTGAATACAGTGATCGAGTTCGTGCGCGACAGATCTGTGACCGGCTTTTTGTTCATCGGAATACTGTTCATTCTGGGCGGGGCGGTCGTCGCGGATCTTTCATTTGTTGAAAAACAGAAAATGTATATCGACACCGGTCTCGGCGCTATTTTCATAGTCAGCGTCTTCATAACGCTTCTCGCCGGAACAAACGTGATCGACCGCGAACTGCGGGAGAAACAGGCGCTATGCGCGCTTGCAAAGCCCATACCGCGCGCGGCATGGATGGCAGGCAAATTCGCAGGCTACCTTTTCACTCTCGGCGCAGTAATTTTTCTCCTTACGTCATTTTTCTTTTTCTACATCAAGCTTCAAGTCGGCCTTTGGATTCCGATGATATTCGTAGGCGGCCTTTTCATATATCTTGAAATGATCGTTCTGAGCAGTTACATACTGTTATTTTCCATGATAACGTCACAATATATGTCTTTGTTTTTCGCGCTGCTGGTTCTGATTATCGGACACATGATAGACGATTTAAAAATATACTGGGCTTCAGGCTCAGAAGCTGCGCGGTTCATTACGCACGCGCTGTTCTATGTGCTGCCTAACATGAAAACATATCTCGCCACGCCGATCGTCAACGGAAACATTCCTGTTCCGTCCAACTACGTAATCGCGCTTCTCTGCAGCACGACGCTTTACGTATTAATCGCAGGCATTCTGGCCGGCCTGCTTTTGAACCGCAAAGAACTGGCGTAGCCGTTAAACCCCAATATCATTTTTTTATCAGCGGACTGAATTCGCCGTCAGCGTTCGCGTCAATGTAAACCGGATTCGTGAATGAAAACGCTACGTTTTCAGGATATACGGGGAAAAGCGATTCCGATCCGAACACAGCGACAATATACCACGCGTCTTTCGCAGGCTTCAAAGTTAAATCGCCGCTATATCTCACGACTGATGTTTCACCATATAGCGGAATCTTGTTTATCATGACTCCGTTTTCATAAATTGCTATTGAATCCAGAGGCATCCACGAAGGCGCATCCACTTCGACGTTCATTTTAAATATGCCGGCTTCGGGTTCAGCAAGCTCGCCTGGCCCTTTCCCGTTAATTCCGAACCTGATGAACGGCCCACCGCTAACTACAACTTTCTGTTCGAGCAGCGCTTTGACTATATCATCTTCATTCATTTCCGAAGGATCATTTACAGGCGATTTTATGTAATTTCTCGGAGAAGCAATGTCCGACGAGAAGGCGCCATGCGAATCTGAGTTTCCAAGCCCCACTACCCGTTTGCCTCTGTTCAGGAAGCTGAACCAGTCCTTTATCTGTTTTTTCATCATGTCTATCTGGTAGCTGTTCATTATCTCCATCGCGTCAAAATCCTCGGAGTAATTTGTTTTGTCATTTGCCTCGCCGGTTTTGCTGTCGTAGGCTATTTTGTCGAAGTACCCGAACATTTTGTCACGCGGATGGTTCAACTGAACGATAACCCGTTTGCCGGGATTTAAATCACGAAATGATTTAATAATTTCAGGAACAGTCCGATCAATAGTTTCCGGAGCGCCATTGTTCCGTTTTGAAAGGTCGAGTTTCAAAGGATAACCATTGAAATGCCCGAAACGTTTCGTCGTATTCTCATCGCCTATAATCGCGTTTACATAATGTTCGAGGCCAAGTTTGTGAATTATCGGCTCGTAGTCGCTTATGTGATCGTGGTCGCTGGCGACAATCACCTTTACTCCGACGGCGGCGCAACTAATCAAACGGTCCTCGATCGGTGAACTCGAGTCGTGGCTCGGCAGCGCATGCGTGTGGAAATCAGCCGAAATCCAGCCGCTCGTATCAACCGCATGTATCAGAACCGGACGTTCCTTATATATTTTTGATGATTCGAGAGTGAGAGTCCTTTTAATGTATTCATATTCTACGCCGCGCATGAAATATGCATCGTATCTCCCGGGGCGCACTCCGATAACGCCCTTCCCGTCTTTTGTCAGTCTTGTTTGATAAAAGGGTTTCGATTTGTAGAAGTCAGTTCCGAATTTGGCATCCTCAAGCATACTCGCCTTTTGCTCGATCGCTACTAAGCTTATAGTCGCCGGAATTAACGAGCCTTTGTCGTCTTTGATTTCGAATTCAATGAGCGCAGGCGCGTCGATAAATAGCTTAACCGACGATGTTTTTCCGGCTATTAACTTCACATTCACAGGCGCCGCGTCATCACGATGATAAGAAGCGGCGCGTAGAACATAATCACCCGCCGGCATCGCTATACGAAACGAACCATCAGTCTGAACTGACGCCTGATTCAGATATTTACCTTCTTGTGTCAGAACATGAACAACTGCGTCCTGAGCCGGTTTTCCGGTTTCGCGCGTTAAGCATTTTCCAGCTATAATGCCGACATTAATTTCTTCTGTTTTGTATTTTGTTTCATAGACAGAAGCTATGTCGCCGCCAACGGCGAGATTGTAAGTCAACTCGCCTTCGCCGCCGGCGGGAGCCTTTATCTTTCCCATTCGCGCGAACGTCAGAATGTCGACCTTATCCATATATTTGACATCCGCGCCTTTTACAAACCAACCGTATGCGATGCCAGCAGGGCCGCCGGCAGATATCATGTCCATGTCCCGCAACTTCGCTCCGCTAAGATTAAATCCGTACTCAGGCCCGAACAAGTCGACTCTGTCTCCGAGCATGTAAACGAATCCTGCTGAAAGCGTAACGTTCTTGGATGTTTTGTTGGGGATTGTAATTTTCACTTCCAGAGATGAAGCTTCTGGCCGCAGAATATAATCGACAATTATGTCCAGTTTAAGCGAGACGCTCGGCCGCATGAACATCTCCATTCGCACCGGAAACTCTGCGTCGCGCCCGTAAACACGCACGACAGCTTCGCCTGCGGACCCGTCTTTTAAGATTTCCGCCTTCAAGGGCTCGAAAAGCCGCGAACCTATCAAAGCATCGTCTCCTTTGAAGAATACGAGAAATGCATTTCCCATATTGTTGCGCCATCGCATCCCGCCTTCGGCCTTGCGCAGCATGCCCGCGTCCTCAACCTCTCCGCCATAGCTCGCGTAACCGTCTCCCTGCCTCACTCCCGAGATGATGAACCCGACACGGTTATTGAACAGTTTGAAGTCCCCTATCCGGCCTTCAGCCCTCTCGCCTCCGAGTAAATCCTGCTCCGTTTTTACTATTTCAGCCCTCGCCTTGCCTGCGGGGATCAACTGCTCCTTGACGGCGTAATTGCCGTCCGTAAATAATCCAAACGCCGGCGCTGCAAAAGCGACTAACATGAATATCAATAGAGCTTCTATTAACCGTTTATTCAAATTTTCTTCCTCCAACTGCGGCAACTACACCGTGTTTAATCAAAAACGTCACGGCGCGTTGAATATTATTGTAGTTTAACGCAATGATTATTGCGACTTGTTTATTCAATACAAGCTGGATGAGCGAAACGCTAAATAGCTCTTTGCGGCGTCTCCGGCAATTCGTTCTGTGTCCCGTTCTTTATGCTGACAGACCCATTAGTTGTCTCGGCGCGTAATTTGTATGTTCCTTTATTCAAAACGCCTGTAATGGCCTTGCGCGATTTTTTAGTTATGTTCAGAGGCAGATCGACTTTTAGATAACCATTGACTGTCGATGCATTAACGGTAAGGTCGGAATTATTCGGGACATTGACGGCAATCGCGCCGTTCGTGCAGCCGAGATCGATGTCGCCGGACGGCGGCGTTGAAACTAAATATACAATTCGGCCGTTAGTCGTCTCCGCTTTCACGGGGCCGCCAGATTCTTCAACAGTCACTGCTCCATTAGTTGTTCCGGCATCAACCTTCCCTGTGACTTTCGCTATGTCAATCTTTCCGTTGGTTGTTCCAATTTCGACATCGCCATCCACGCC
Organism: bacterium; assembly: GCA_041664945.1. Lineage (GTDB taxonomy): Bacteria > UBP15 > UBA6099 > UBA6099 > UBA6099 > JBAYJY01. Next base: position 12,414 of record JBAYJY010000060.1, read on the forward strand.
TTCAACCTTGATATTTCCGTTCGTTGTCCCGGCTGTCGCTTTCGTCGCTCCGGGACCGACAGAGATCATGCCGTTAGTCGTGTTCACGACCGCTTCAAATCCTATCGGAGCGATTATCGTGTAATCAATGCGGCCCGTGTAAGGCAGATGCGTTCCCACGGGATATTGAGTGCGAACGACAAGCGAACCGTCTTTCTCTTCTACAATCACCTTGAAATCCACAGCATGCGCTTTTGCTTCCTGTTCGGTCTTGGCGCGAATAACTTTCACCGCTTGAATCCGTATTGTATTCTGCGAATCGAAATTTACTGCAATAGTCCCGTTTATCTCCTCCACCTGCAGTGATTTCAAGTTTTCGCCGGCGACTTCCTTGTTAATTGTCTCCTTATATTCCGCTTTGAACATGTTCAATGAATTATTGAATAGAGAACCTAAATTAAAATCCGGTATGCAACAACCGGAAATCAGCGCCAGAGAAACTGTTAGAACAGCAACCGATGACACCTTAAAAAACAATGTCTTTTTTCGCATTATCGCCTCCGAAATAAAATCATTAATTTACCGTCCAAAATAAAAAGAGATTCGTTTTTGATATTATCTCATAAAATGTAATAAAATTAAACATAACAGAATAGATATGATGCGTAAAAAATAATGAAAAAAACGCAAAACAGGAAACAAGCGGCGACAGGCGATTGGGACATAGCGATAGTCGCGCGTGACGTATGGAGCGAGGTGTGGAGGCGCCGCCACTTTTTAGCGAACGAGTGGGCGCTGCGGCGGCGCGTTTTATACGTTGAGCCGCCTGTGTCCGTGCCAAGAATGCTCACAAACAGACTCGACAAATATCAGCGCGAAATGAAGAGCGCCTCAAATATTTTGAAACCGCCCCGTGAGGTCGCTGAGAACATATTCGCTGTAACGCCGGCTAAGCCATTCATCGACTCAGCGCCGGGACTTCGCGAAGTGAACAAAGCGGTTTTTGCTGAAACTGTTCGATCAGCGGCGGCTAAGATCGGCCTTAATAATCCTGTCCTATGGATTACTCCTGAATACGGCGTCCACGTCTTAAACCGTGTTCCTCATTCGCTCTCAGTTTACGATGTGACCGACGATTGGACGCAGGCTGGCATTCCATATTCGCAACGGCGCCGGATTGAAGCTGATGATCGAGCGATGCTAAAGCAAGCGGATATTGTTTTTACAGTATCGCCGCGACTGCTCGAAATAAAGAGGACGATACGGCCCGACGCTGTTCTCATGCCAAACGGCGTCGCAACCGGACTTTATGATCTTGCGACTCCCCCTGCTCTGCCGGACGAACTGCGCGCTATCCAGCCACCGATCATCGGTTACACAGGCACATTGCATGAGGACAGGCTTGATATTTCTCTGATTTGCGAATTGGCGGTCATCGGCAAAAACCGGTTTTCTCTCGCGCTCGTCGGCCCGAACTATCTGCCGCCGTCCGCGCTTGTTGCGCTGCATGAACATTCGAACATACATATCATTCCTGCGCAACCGTATCACCGGCTTCCGGCATTTCTCGCGAATTTCGCAGTCTGCATGATTCCTCACGCTCTGACGCCTTTCACGCACAGCCTCGATCCGATCAAAGCTTATGAGTACCTTGCTTCCGGCCGGCCCATCGTTTCAACGCCGGTCGACGGCATTCTGCCTCTTATGAAATATGTCGCTCTTGCGACTGCGCCTGCGGAATTTGCGGCGCGTATCGAATCTGCGCTCGCCGGAAATGAAGTCTCAGACTCAACCACCCGCCGCGCAGCGGCACGAGACCACTCGTGGTCAAAACGCGCTGAAGATATCGAATCGCGCATCAATTGCGCTCTCGAAAAACGAAATCAGCATTGACGTAGGATATTTCCAGCCTTACTTTATAAAATCCTCGATTGTCTTTGAAAGAAATTCGGATTTTTCTATTGGAATATGGTGGCTGCTATCCGTGACGGTTTCGAAACGTGAGCCTTGAATATGCGCGGCAAGGTCCTGAGACAGCGGATAGGCGAGCGTTTTGTCAGCCTTAGAGGCGACGACAAGCGTCGGAATATTCAGATTCTTCAAATCGTTCCTTAAATCCATGTTCAGAATTGAAATAATGCTTTTTGATGCGGCTTCACGACTCGGTTGCATCGCTTTATTGATCGAATCAGGATAAAGATCTGGTTGTTTGCGCTTGTTTTTATCTTTGACCCACAATGTAAACTTGAAAAGATGTTTGAAAAGCCATGCTGCGGTTTGAAGTCTGCGTTTTTCCTTAGCGTCCGGCGCGGGGCAGGCGGCGGTTCCGACAAGTATCAGTTTCTCCACCATTTCCGGGTGAGCGAGCGCGAAATGCTGCGCTATCATTCCGCCCATCGAGTGTCCCGCTAATATCGCGCTATTGATATTCAGCGCTTCCATCATCCCTATGTGGTCCTCCACGAATGTTTTGAAACTGAAATCCATGTCCGCGCGCTTTTCGCTGAAACCGTGACCGCGAAGATCGTAAATCACCGTTCTATGGTTTTTCGATAACAATTCGCGTGTTTGCGACCAGCGGGTGTAGTTGCCCGTCCATCCGTGAATGAATATGATTGTTTTTTCGCCTTCGCCTTCGCCTTCGATGCGGTAGCTCATTCGAATGCCGGTTCTCGGGTTTGTCAGTTCCATATCGCCTCCGCGCCGCAGCGCATCAGATTTTATCAAAAAAACTCAGAATGAATTCTTTCACCCGCTCCGGCGACTTGTATATTCCATAGTGGCCTTCGCATAGAATGTCCGGTTCGAGCGCGATCAGGCGGCGCATCGATTCGCGCCATTGTTTCTTGTCCGATCCGAATTGAGGCATGAACGGCCCGTGTATGTCCTGTCCGAAAAGGATTTTATTGCCTTTGCATTTGAGCAAAACGCTAATAGAGCCTGGCGTATGGCCTGGTGTGTGAATCCAGTGGAGAGCGCCGCTACCTGTTTCGAAGTCGCCGCCCTCACCTTTCAGCAAAATATCGATCTTCATTGGAGCCAAAGTGACGCCGTACCAAGAAGCGGCAGTGCGTTCGGGATCTCCGGATTCGAGCGCCGGCGCGTCGTTTTCATGCACAGCGATCTTAGCCCCGGTCCGCGACCTGATATCCTCGGCTCCGCCGACATGATCGATATGATTGTGCGTCAGAATAAGATGCGAAATATTCGCCTCTTTTTTCAGCGCATCTTTTATGTTCGACATCAATCTATCAGTGGCGCCGCCCGCTCCGGCGTCTATCAGAACCTGCTCATCACCGAAATCGACAAGATAAATATACGCGTCGTCCATTCCCGTCAGGTCCGGACCGCCTACCGCATAGACTCCTTCGATTATTTCAATTGCCCGCATCGCGCTGTTTTCTCCATTTCCTCTGGAAGTCCCGCAACTCTCTATAACCGATCAGACAGATGTTATTATCAGTGATCGTCTTCTTAACATCCGGGTCAAGAACAAGTTGCAGATCGGCCTCTCGTGATTGCGCTTCGTCCTCGACATATCCGCCTGTAGCGGGATGCAGAACAATTTCGAGAATCGTTCCGCTTTTAATCTTAGAAATGTTGCCTATCATGTTTTTCTTTCTCAGATCGAACGGCTCCTTGCCGTTTGTCATAGTAAGGCTGTCGGTTACGATAATTCCGTTTCTGACGAGATCAGGGTCGTTCGCGCGGCCCATCCAGCGAATCGGAAGATCGTATTTTTTCGCAAGTTTCAGAGTTACCGACAGCGATTTTTTATCAAACGTATGATAGAAACCCTTATGGCAGTCGAGGTGCGTGACATCAACGCCGTTGTCGTACACAGCCTTCACCTGCGCCGAAAGCTCGGCATCAATCTCTGACTGCGGAACAGCGCTTAGCGAAGATATGTTTAAGAAAAAGTAGCCTTTATCATCGACTAAATGCTTCACTTGGTCGAGCGGCGAAAGCGGCCCGTATTCGTGTCCTGGAGTGTCGTCGCGGGCTAACGTAAGGTGAACGCCGACGTCGAGGTCCGGATTCTCGCGGACAAGCTGGTATGCTTCTTTTGCGGAGAGGTCAGCAGGCATGAGGCTTGTGCTCGTGACGATTCCCTCACGGAAGCCTTTTAAAATCGCTTCGTTGCTCCAGATCGTGCGTCCGAGATCATCAGAGTTGATAATCAATCCCTTGTCGCAGCCTTTACCGCGCAGAAACGCCTGCTGCGGCGTTTCCGGTTTCACACCATCGGCGGCGGTAGTTTTCATTGGGGAAATATATGAAGCTGCTAAAATCGATATTCCGATAGCTAATGCCTGAAATGGAAATAATTTCTTCAATGAACACAACCCCCCGTCCCCCTTTTATAAGGGGGAGTTTTTATTAAAAGTTAGCCATAGGTAAAAATTGTATAAGACCTTCTCCCGAATGCTATTTTCAGGAATCCATTGTCAATTTACTGATGAAACCGTCAGCAAATAATTTACAGTTTGAATACAAATTCATCCTTTGCATTTCTCGCAGCATGGAATGACATAGGGCCCTTCCGGGATTACAGCCACTCGCGCGCCTGCCCCATGTGTAGCAAGCGTCATCGCAAGCGCGGCGTCGAGCGTGTCTGCGGTTTTCACCTGCGCCATCGCTTTTTGAGAATCTGACAAGCCGCCGCTCACGAGTATGCTGTCCGCCTTTCGCAACGCCAGCAGCAGCTTTTCAACCTGCCACTGATCCGGCGTGAAATTCTCCGGTTTAGCTATGTGAGCGACAAACGCGTCGATGTCCTTTATTTCGCCGAAATGCTTAAGACAATCGATAAACGTATCGTTCCCCATTCCTTCGCTGCATTCCGATGCGATGATGACCGTTCCGCTATTTTTGACAATGTTCAGCGCGCCGACCATTCCCTTTATCGTCTGGTAGTATGTTTTATCTAACGGGTAGCCCGCGCTCGATGTGATCACAATATCAGCCGATTCGCCGGCTGGAACCATGTCGTACTGCATGGCGAACTTCACGCCGGCCTGGTGCGCCTTTTCGAGACTTCCAGAGAATACGCCGCAAACCGCGCGGTCCTCATCTATAACAACATTAACTATGAAATCCACGCCTGCTGAATTCGCTATCTCCGTCAATTCCTTGTGTAGCGGATTGTCATCGACTACACAATTTGTCGCGTTCGGCATCTCCATGAAATGCGGATGGTGGATGCGGCTGACGGTTTTGATCGATGCGATTCCAGGGCAGACAGCCTTCCGGCCGCCGGAGTAGCCAGCCATGAAATGCGGTTCGATCAGTCCGGTCAGTATTTTAACTTCGCTGTCGAGGTAGCGGGCGTCAATGTAAACTTCAGTTCCTGAAGCAGTGTCGGCGAGACGCCTGTGGGTCGATTCGTCGAAACAGTCGTGGTTGATGAACGTATATTCGGAGGCGATCTTTTCTCCTATCAATTCTATGATTTCGTCGCCGAGATTCGGTCGGTGGGTGCCTGTCGCGTTGAGTATGATAATATTTTCCTTCGAAACGCCGGCTGCAAGCAGTTCGTCGATGATCGACGGCAACAGCAGCTTGTTCGGAACCGGACGCGTGACGTCGTTAACGACTATGCAGGCCGATTTCCTGCCTTGCGCGATCTCTCGCAAGCGCGGCGTTCCTATGGGCGCGGAAAGAGAATTACGAACCGCTTTCTCAGGGTCGGCTTCCTTCGGCATTTTCTTCTTCCTGTACACCGCTGATAAGTTTGCGTCCGGAACATTCACATTCAGATGCCCTTTTCCGTAGGCCACATTGATTTCCATCTCTTAACGCCTCGATTCTTCAATTATTTCATCGTTCATTATAATATGACACCTGCCAGCAATCACAATTCTTTCAAAATAATGCGATTCCATAAGAGCTATCAGGCGCCCTACGCAAAGCAGATTTATCATATTAATCGAAATTAAATTATGTATAAATAAAATATCTTGCTTAAAACCGTTGGATTGTGCTAAAGTTCACAAGGTCGGCATCTTAGGTAAGCATTTACATTAGCCAGAACAGCAAAATAAGCGGCTCCGCATATTCGCGCCTCATAGGGGCCGGGGAGGTGAAAGGATGGCAAAACGTGTCGCCATTTGCGCGGTAGCGCAAACAAAGTACGAATCTAACATGTGGCACAAAAGATTTCAGGAGATGTGCTTCGACGTCATCGAGCCGATCATCCAGAAAACAGGAGTCAATTGGGATGAGGACAACGGCATCCGAAACATAGTAACGTGTTCGGACGACATTTTCGACGCGCGAACTATCTCGGACAACGCAGTGACGGATGCAGTCGGCGCCCACTATCGCGGCGAAGAAAAGATGGCGCAGGACGGCATTAACGGAATCGGCTACGCCCTTTCGTGCATTCTTTCGGGACATGACGACGTAGTTCTGCTCGTCGGTCACTGCAAGGAATCGCAGTCGGAAAGCCGCAACATGATAACGAACCTCGCGTTCGACCCGTTCTTCTGCCGGCCGATAGGGCTTGACTACGAGAACACTGCGGCGCTTCAGGCTCGCGCGTATGCGGCGAAGGCTGGCATAACCGAAGAGCAACTCGCGAAAGTCGTCGTCAACGCGCGCAAAAACGCGTCGAAGAACCCCTACGCTCTCGCGCAGGAACTCGTTACAGCAGAGCAGGTTATGAATTCGCCTATGCTTTGCGATCCGATTCGTGAACTGCATTCTTATCCTGTCTCGGACGGCGCTGTTGCGTTCCTTCTCGCAAGCGAAGACCGCTGTCTCGAATACACTGATAAGCCGGTCTGGATCACCGGTTTCGGAAACAACATCGACAGTTATTTCCTCGGCGACAAAGTTCTGACATCGAATTTCGCTATGAAGCGGGCCGCGGCGCGCGCCTATAAAATGGCCGCGATTAAGGATCCGTCGAAATCGCTCAACGTTGTCGAGATCACCGACCGGTACGCCTACCAGCTTCCGCTGTGGGCGGAAGGGCTCGGACTATGCGATGAAAACGCGGGTGGACGCTGGATAGACGAAGGCGGCCTCGAAAAGATGAATGTAAATCTGTCCGGCGGGATGCTGGCCGGCAACCCGCTGATGATAGGCGGCATGTCGCGCGCGGCGGAGGCTGTTCTTCAGCTTCGCGGCGAAGCTGAAGGACGCCAGGTCGCGGACGCGAAACGTGCGCTCGCTCACGGCACGACCGGACCGGTAGGCCAGCACCAAGCCGTGCTGATTCTCGAGATATAGGAGGTGACGACCATGGGACATAAAAACAGACACGTTGGAATAATCGGCATAGGACAAACTACATATTCAAGCCATCGCGAGGACGTTAACCAGCCTGAAATGATTCAGGAGGCTGTCGCGCTCGCTCTAAAGGACTCCGGCTTGAAGATAGACGACATCGAATGCGTCGTGCACGGCAACATGGAATTATTCGAAATGATTCACCAGCCGGATATCTGGCACGTGCTCGGCGACGGCGGCTACGGAAAGGACGCCTACCGCATCACGACCGGCGGAACGACCGGCATAACTCTCGTCGCGGCCGCGGACAACCTCGTCGCTTCCGGCATGTACGATATCGTTATGGCGATCGGATTTGAGAAGCTTCAGGAAGGCCACACCACTGGCGGCATCACAAACATGGCCGATCCGCTCTGGGGCCGCAGCCTTCAGACCGGCGCGCTCACCGGCGCGACCGCCAAAGACATGATCAATGAATTCGGCGAGGACCGCGCGCGCCGCGCCGCCATGCGACACCGCATCACTCTCGACAAACACGCGAAACTCAATCCAAACTCGCACCGCAGTTTTGGCCTTGAATATGACCAAGTCGAAGATCTGATGGACAACTCCCCGAAACTCGTCGGTGAGCTGCGCCTCATCCACATGTGCTCTCAGAGCGACGGCGCCTGCGCTATGATCTTCGCTTCCGAGAAGAAAGCCAAGGAACTCAGCAAGCATCCGGTCTGGATACGCGACCACATCACCGTTCACCGCGAAGAAACTTTCAACCTGTTCGGACACGATGTTCCGGAACTGACTCACCACTATGCGGCGCGGAAACTTTTCGAACGCAACGGAATCAAAGTCCCGCGCGAGTACTTCGATGTTTTCGAGATGTACGATCCGTCGTCGTGGTGGGGACTGGACTGGCTCCGCGAGTTTTTGTTGCTCGAAGGCGACGAACACCTGAGGATGATCGAGAATGACGACATATCCATCAACGGCTCATTCCCGCTGAATCCGTCCGGCGGCGTAATTTCCGCCAACCCGATCGGCGCGACCGCCATGGTGCGGGTAGCCGAAGCCGCAATGCAGATTCGCGGCGACGCCGGCGGACACCAGATTCCGCGCGAGGTCAAACACGCCCTCGCCTCCGGTTTCGGCGGCACAATGTGGACCGTGCTGTTCATGCTCGAAAAAGAACTCGGATGGGAGGAGATTGACTGATATGGCCACATACTTCGGAATCGCAGTTGACGATATTTTCAATACGATGCAGGCCCGGTTCCGCCCTGAAGGCGCTGCCGGAATGGACGCCGTTCTCGCTTACGACATTACAGGCGACGGCGGCGGTTGCTGGAAAATTACTGTTAAAGACAATACCGTAAAAATAGAAAATACCGACGATCTCGCCGGCTTCTCCGTGAAGACCACGGTTGACGCCGAAACTTTTGTCGGCATCAGCATCGGCAAAGTGGACGGCATGTCGGCGTTCTCATCCGGCAAAATGAAGGTCGAAGGCGATATGTCGCTGTTGGCGGCTTCGCCCAGACTTTTCAATCGATTCACGCCTCCGAAAAAAGGCGTCACCGTTCATGACATCTTTGCGACGCTCGTCGAACGCTTCCGACCGGAAAACGCCACGGATCTCGATATGACTATCGGGTACAACATCGGCGGCGACGACGGCGGACAGTGGACTGCGGTTATTAAGGACGGCAAATGCGTTCTCGAAACCGGGCTTCGCGCCGACGCCACTATTACGCAGATCGTTACCGCGAAGGACTTTGTTGATCTGGTTCTCGGAAAGCTCGACCCGATGGTTGCGATTGGCGCCGGTCGGCTCCGCATCGCAGGCGACATGAAGGCCGCCGGGATTGTTCCTAAACTTTTCGCAAAATTCACTCCCGCAGACGCAGGCGAAGAGCAGGAACTGATTGTGCTCAAGCGCAATATATCAGTCAATATGAAATACAGCACCGGCCGGCATCTCGGCATGTTCCTCGACGCGCTGAAAGAAAAGAAGATCATCGCGAATATTTGCCCGAAGTGCGGGCGCTATCAATTGCCGCCCCGCGAAGTCTGCGCTGAATGCAGATGCCGCGTCGAAGATTTCAAGGAAGTCGGACCGGGAGGCGTTATAACGCTGATTGAAGACGTTTACTACGCAAGTCCCGACCCGCTGACCGGCGAGACGCGCGAAACGCCTTATGGAACTGTCCACGTTCTGCTCGACGGCTGCACGCCGGACTGCACGTTCTGGCACTTCCTGAAGAACGAAGACCTCGGCAACACGAAAGAAGGAGACAGGGTCCAGCCGGTATGGGCCGAGAAGAGAGATGGCGGCGTTCACGACATCCTCTATTTCGAGAAGGAGAACGGCTGAACCGCCGACGAAAGGAGCCGAATAATGACAACCGAACACGAACACTGTTATGTGGTGGATGGGAAGCTCGCCCTTCCCTATCAATATCTCGCCGGCCGCGTCGGAAGCAAGTTCATCGTTTCCCTGCGCGACAAGAAGCAGATTCTCGGCGTAAAATGCGAAAAGTGCGGAATCGTTTTCGTTCCGCCTCGCCAGACTTGCGAAAAGTGCCTCGCCGACCTCACCAAAAGTTGGGTTGAACTGTCTGATAAAGGCGAAGTGACGAACTTCACCGTCGTGCGCAAGGACGACAAGCATCATCCGCGCAAGGCGCCGTTCGTCATCGCGCTCGTCAAGCTCGAAGGAGCCGACACGCCGATGGCGCACATAGTCGAAGGCATCGCGCCAGAAAAGGTCGCTATCGGTATGAAGGTCAAAGCCGTTTTCGCCAAAACGCCGACAAACACGATTCTCGACATTGACCATTTCGAACCGATTTGATCTGAGTTAAGGAATATAAGTTAAGGAGCAACGACAAACTCGTTCCCGCTCATAGTGGGAACGAGTTTTTTTATTCCGCTATTGTCATTACTCTTTCATTTATTGTCATTCCGAGCGTAGCGAGGAATCTCAATAAACAATATTTTTATGAAGAATTATCAACTCGACAATTGCTAATTGTTTATTCTTGTCCTCTGAGTTTCGCCGATGTCTCTTTCAGAAGCCTCATTACGCCTTCGGCGACATTGACCGGGAGCGACCCTACCCCGCAACTCGGGGTGATGAGCGCCTGTTCAAGCAGCTTTTCCTTTGAAATGCCCTGTTCCACAAGACGGGCCATCGCCGCGTGAAATTTTGTTATTATCGTGTCGGCAGTTTCAGTCAGCGCTTTATCCGATGCCGGAACGACTCCCCACGCTATCACGCCGCCACGCTCTATGAATTCAGCTATCTCTTTCGGATAGAGGGCGATTGTTTCTCCATACTCATAAGCGTCGAAGTTAAGGATATTCACTGCGGTTTGCGCTATGAACCCCCAATCCGAGTTGCCGCAGCAGTGGATTCCGGATGTCGCCCCGGCTGCCGCTATCGTATCGAGAACCTCGTTGATCTTTTCTCTTACGTCATCGCGCTGAAGCGCGATTGTCGACGAGCCGATCGATTGCAGATAGGGCTCGTCCACGAATATGATGACATTCGGATTCATAGCCTTCAGGCGCTCGATCTGCCATTGCGCTTTTCGCGCGATGCATTTAACGATGACATCCTTAAGATGTTCGTTGTAATATGTCGCGCGTTTCTGCTCGTCGGGAACTGTCAGCCCCCACGTCACGGGACCGGTCACGTGGCCTTTCACCGCGAACGCGCCCGCGCATGCGTCATTCATAGTGTCGAAGAAAGCGTGGACGCCGGTGGAGAAATCCGGCGTTATAGCGAACAGCGCGGGGTCTTCAGCGAGAAAATGCTCGTAGAACTTCTCGATTCCGCCAAAAAAATCGTCCGATGTGTCGACCCAGATGCGGCGTTCGGCGGCGTCTATACGGACTTTTGGAATGCCCTCGCTGCATTGCGGGCACATGCCCTCATTGAAGCTGACATTGGGAAGCTGCGGCCAGACGGGTATGTCGGTAAGGCATCCGCGAATAAGCGAGAGAGCGCCTTCTGAGTCTTTGTGCGGGAAACTGCCTATAGCGGTGGCGCGGCATTCGGGATTGATCATTTGGGAAGTCCTTTATAGGCCGCAAAGCGGCCTTGTCTGCATTCCCACGCGAAGCATGAGAATGAGAAAAGCCTTTTAATGCCAATAGAGCTTAGATGCCGAGTTCTGATTTAGTAAAAACGCGATCGTAGGCAAAACCGGCGGCGGCAATGTTCTCGCTTCCGCCTTCTTCTCGGTCGATCACGCCGATAATCTTTTCGACAGTGGCGCCGGCGGCGACGAGCCTCTGAGCGGCCTTTATGCTCTGCGCGGCGGTTGTGATGATGTCCTCGACGAGCGCAACGCGGTCCCCGGCGTTAAGAACGCCTTCTACCGGGTTCTTCGTGCCGTAATCCTTCGTTTCTTTCTTCACGATTACATAGGGAAGTCCAGTTTCGAGAGAAACGGCGGCCGCGAGCGGCACTGCGCCGAGTTCCGCGCCGGCTATCCGGTTGATGCCCTCCGGCAGACGCGCTGCAAGTTCCTTCGCAACCGCACGCAGCAACTCCGGCAGTGTCGAAAACCGGTATTTATCAAGATAATATTTGCTGCGCCTTCCGGAACTGAGAATGAAATCGCCTTCAAGGTAGCAGGCTGCTTTTACTTTTTTTGCAAGTTCGGCTTTGTCCATTTTTACACCTCCAACGGTTCACCTATCATAGCTGATAAATGAAAAAAATCAATGATGGAATATGAAAGCGTTGAATACATGCATATTCCATTTTTAATCATTTCCGTTCAATTAGATTTTAACAAAGCTGAAAAAAGCTTTTGAACGCTTGAGCCGTGTGTACATATAGGTAAAACAGACATAATTTCCGAATCTCAAAAAAATGAATGAAAAAGGGC
>JBAYJY010000061.1:0-24519 GCA_041664945.1 bacterium
CCCTATTTCGTCCAGCAAATTCCGCGCTATCTCAACTCCGCGCAACGATAATCTGTTGCGCAACGGCGGCGGCGTTATGTCGATGTTGAATGCCATGTTGTTTTTATTATAACTAATATTTTTTGTCCGGCGCCGCGAAGCTATAATAAATGAGATTCACCTGCAAAGGCGCGTTTCAAGCCAGCCTTGGGGCGCCTTGCGGGGAACAACACATTGTTTAGGACGGCGCCACATGATCGCTGAAATACTCACCATCGGGAATGAAATTCTGCAAGGCAGGATAGACGACACGAACGCGACATATATTTCGCGCCGCCTCACCGGCTCCGGAATCGAAACGAAGTTCCGGACCACCGTGAGCGACACGAGGGAAGCGATATTGAGCGCGCTTGAGGCGGCCGGCGCGCGCGCGGGGCTGGTAATTGTGACCGGCGGGCTGGGCCCGACGGTTGATGACGTAACGATTGAAACAGCCGCTGAATATTTCGGAGTTGAACTCGAACATCAGCCTGAGATCGAGGAAAAGATCAGGCGTTTTTATCAAATGATACGGATTCCGATCACGGAAAGCGCGCTTCGGCAGGCGCGGACGCCGCGCGGCTCTGAGATCATAACAAACCCGGCCGGAACGGCGCCGGGCGCTTCTTATATATTTAAAGGAACACATTATATGTTTTTTCCTGGCGTTCCTCGCGAGATGATCGCAATGCTTGACTCAGCGATTGAGATGGCGATCAGGAGCGAGGAACAGAAAACAATAGTTTCGCGCTCTCTTCGCGTGTTCGGCATAGGCGAGTCCGTGGCCGAATCGAAAATACCATCAACTATCACAACATCGGCGAACCCGACGTTTTCGTTTTTACCGCAAAGATTCGAGGTGGAACTGAGACTTACGGCGCGTGGCAGGAACCGGGATGAGTGCATTGCGCTAATAGATCCGGCCGTTAAAGAAATCTACAATCGCATCGGAGAATACATCTACGGAGAAGGCGACGAGAGCCTCGAATCCGCGGCATACGAACGGCTCAGAGAACGGGGGTTGACTGTAGCGTTCGCGGAATCATGCACGGGCGGCCTATTGGGCGGGCGATTCACGGCGGTCCCCGGAGCATCGGAGGTATTTCGTGGCGGCATTACAGCATATTCGACAGATATAAAAAAAGAAATCCTGGGCGTGCCGGGCGAAACCTTGGACGCGCATGGGCCGGTGAGCGAGGCGACAGCAAAAGCGATGGCGGAAAGAGCGGCGAGTCTTTTCGGAGCGGACATCGGCGTATCCGTGACAGGCAACGCCGGGCCGACGAGCGGGGACGGGAAGAGCGATGTGGGGCAGATATACATAGGGCTGGCGCGGCGGGAGCCAGGCAGCGAAACGATTTGCATAGGCAAGAAAGTCATGCGGCACAGGAACGACGTGCGGGACATAGCGGTGTCTACCGCGCTGGATTTCCTGCGCAGGAACATTTAGGGCGCTTCGCTAAAACGCCGTCTATCGGAGAGCATCCTGATAAGCCGTAAAAGCAACAGTAATTTTCATATTTGCCAAATAAATAATAAATTCACTTGATCGGTGAACATTGTCATATATAATATACACTGACAAAGCAACAATAAATTTATGTGGATAAAAAGGAGAAAGTCATTTGGCCGATGAGAAGGCATTAGGAGTAGTTCTGAAGCAGATCTCCAAGCAATTTGGCGAGGGGACCATAATGAAGTTGGGCGATTCGCCGATAATACAGGTAGAGGCGGTGCCCACAGGTTCGATATCTTTGGACCTCGCATTGGGAATTGGAGGACTGCCGAAAGGCCGCGTGATAGAGATATTCGGAGCGGAGGCGTCCGGGAAAACGACGCTGGCGCTGCACGTGGTGGCGGAATGCCAGAAGCAGGGCGGAGTATGCGCATATATAGATGCTGAAAACGCGCTGGATCCGCTTTATGCGAGACGGCTCGGAGTGGACGTAGACAACCTTCTCATTTCACAGCCAGATACGGGAGAGCAAGCGCTTGAGATCACAGATATGCTGGTAAAGAGCGGCGCGGTTGACACAATAGTGATAGATTCCGTGGCCGCGCTTGTGCCGAAAGCGGAACTTGAAGGCGACATGGGAGACGTGCATATGGGATTGCAGGCGCGCCTCATGAGCCAAGGGCTCCGCAAGCTTTCAGGGAACATCAGCCGGACAAAAACCTGTGTTGTGTTTATTAACCAAGTGCGAGAGAAGATCGGAGTAATGTTCGGGAGTCCGATAACGACCCCCGGAGGCAGGGCGCTGAAGTTCGCCGCGTCAATCCGATTGGAAGTCGCACGGATCGAGAACCTGAAAAAAGGCATGGAAGTAATCGGCTGCCGGACCAGAGTAAAAGTGGTCAAAAACAAGTTCGCCCCCCCGTTCCGAAAAGCAGAGTTCGATATAATATTCGGGCGTGGAATATGCCCGTACGGCGATGTGCTGGACCTCGCGATCGGCGAAGGTTTCGTCGAGCAGCGCGGTTCATGGTTCCTTTACGGAGAAGAACGGCTGGGTCAGGGACGCGAGCGCGCCCTTGACACGTTCAGAGAAAACGACAAGCTATACAGCGAGCTGCGCTCGAAAGTCCGGGTTAAACTCGGGATTGAAGCGCCGCCGCCGCCAGCCGAACCGCCCAAGGAAAAAAAGCAACCGTCGGCATCTAAGGCCTAACCGCCGCTTTTTCGGCTTTCTAAAGCTCCTCCACATAACTATTGTTAACCTGACAAACGTTTTTAAATTACGTATTCTCAAGATTCGCGTTTAGAGAGAACACGGAAAGAGGGAGGTGCACACCATTAGTATCATAGGCATCGTTATAGCGGCAATTGTAGGTTTAATCATCGGCGCAGCAATAGGCATGCTCGTCACCAAGCAGGCGGCCGAGAAAAAAATCGGCGCCATGGAAACGGACACGACGAAGATCTTCGCCGACGCCCAGCGCGAAGCCGAAGCAAAAAGCAAGGAAATACTTGTCGAAGCGAAAGATGAAGCGCACCAGATCATCAAAAACGCCGACAAGGAAGCCCGAAGGAAACAGAGCGATTTCGACAAGCTTCAGTTCCGGCTCAACCAGAAAGAGGAAGCGATAGACAAGAAGATCGAGCAGATCGAGAAAAAGGAAGAAGACCTGAAGATCAACGAGCAGAAAACGCTCGAAATGAAAGCCGAGACTGAGCAAATTCTCACGAAAGAGAAGGAAAAACTTCAGGAGATAGCAAACCTTTCGCTGGAAGAAGCGCGCAGCTACCTGCTGGGCCTGATCGAGAAGGACCTGAAGAAGGAGTACGCCAACACGATCAAGGATTACGGCGACAGGATCAAGATGGAATCGAAACGGCGCTGCCAGCAGATTATCACAATGGCGATACAGCGCTGCGCGGTCGATCACGTCGCGGAGAGCACGGTATCGGTCGTATCGCTCGCGAGCGACGACATGAAGGGCCGGATAATCGGGCGCGAGGGGCGCAACATCCGGACGTTCGAAACGCTGACCGGAGTCGATCTTGTCGTCGACGACACACCGGAAGCGGTAGTCATTTCATCGTTCGACCCGATCCGGCGCGAAGTCGCCCGGCGGTCGCTCGAAAAACTCGTCACAGACGGGCGCATCCACCCGGCCCGAATCGAGGAGATTGTTGAAAAAACACGCTCCGAACTCGAATCCGACATCATCAACGAGGGCGAGAAAGTCGCTTTCGACATGAAGATGACGGACCTGCACCCGGAACTCATCAAGCTTATCGGGCGCCTGAAATTCCGAACCAGCTACGGGCAGAATGTGCTCAAGCATTCGATCGAAGTCGCGCATCTGGCGGCCTCGATGGCGGCCGAACTGGAAGTCTCCGCGCAGCTCGCAAAGCGCGGCGGCATGCTGCACGACATCGGCAAAGCCGTCGACTTCGAAGTCGAGGGGCCGCACGCCGTAATAGGCGCCGAATATGCGAAACGCTACCGCGAGTCCAAGGGCGTCGTGCACATCATCGGCAGCCACCACATGGACATTGAACAGCAGACAATCGAGGCCATCCTCGTTCAGGTCGCCGACAGCATCTCCGGCTCCCGCCCGGGCGCGCGCCGCGAGGACCTCGAGTCCTACATCACGCGGCTCACGCGCCTCGAAGACCTCGCCCTCGAATTCCAGGGCGTGGACAAAGCTTTCGCCATTCAGGCGGGCCGCGAAATCCGCATCATGGTCAAACCGGACCAGATCGACGACGACGAAGCTATCCTGCTCGCGCGCAACATCGCCAAAAAGATCGAATCCGATCTCTCCTATCCCGGACAGATCAAGGTGAATATCATTCGCGAAACGCGCGCAGTCGAGTACGCGAAGTAAACTGTTTTCCCACAACGAATAATACCGCCGCCCGCCGCAATGCGGGCGGTTTTTTTTGGTCTAAAATCACGAATTTATATAACAGAGCATTGGAAAACAGGCCGGCTCATGGATTCCAGACTTGCCGATTAGAAAAAGTAATATTTATTTGCATGATTTATATATATAAGGGTATAATAGAATAAGAGATAGATTATAGCGGACGTAGAAAGTATTATTAGGAACTAAATAAAAACACTTGAAATATTCTCGCGGTTATTGTACGATCAAATTTGCCGCAACCGCGGCTAACGGATAAACGCACTTAAAAACTGGAATGAAAGTTGATAATAAGGAGGACGGCCTTGAAAGGAATCCGTAAGACGCCGTTATTGTTAGTCTCAGCAGCGTTGCTGATTTTTTGCGTGTCGGCCCGAGCCGACATTTGCATTCTCCCGACAGGGTCATACACGCTGACCGGCACGCCTTGCACAACCGCGGACGCCTTAGTTGTGCCCGGAGTAACCGGAAGCGGCGCGGCTGACAATACTGTCCACGTCAAGATTTTCAAGGGCGCCGCCATGCAGTTCGATGTGGTTTACGATCAGAGAGGCGGCACGCTTCCGATCGGCTCCTACGGCGAAAAGTGGTATTACGATTCGACGAATATGGCCGACCCCGTTAATTGCGACAACGACCCGGCGACTCCTGATGCCGCTTGCACAAAACCCTCTTGCACACAAGATCCAGGAGATGTAACGGACGACCCGGCCGCCATGGTCGGCGTCATTGAATGCGCAGTTAAATTCACTGACGGAATCGGCCTTAGAGACGGTTACTTCATTTACAACATCGAATGGACATCCCCGAAGCCCGCGGTCGAAGCTAACTTCGTTATGGACAGAGTTGATTTTGCGAACAAGTTCACAACAGTCGGCAGCACTTTCACACTCGACATCGACACTGTCCACCCGTCAGCGAAAACCCAAGTTCTCCCCATAGACGTTACGCCCGCGGAATGCGACACGCTGTCACAGTCATGCACGGTCGGCGCCGTAACTGCTCCGAAACAGAATGCAATGAGCACCGTAATATATATTGATGAAGTTCCCTGTTATACAGGCAAACCCTCGGCCGCTCCAATCCTAACGTGCGTAGGCGCGCCGGGTTGCACTCAGACCGGCGGCGATGCGAACGTTTCAATGAGCTACACTCTTCCCACCGGCTGCTGGAATCCGGCAGGAACCACGGCGGCGACGCCCTGCGACGGACTGAGCATTAAATTCACCTCTCCGCAACTCGCGGCGGGAGAACAAACATTCACGTCATCTTCTCCTAATCCGTTTACAACAACCATCACCGACGGAGTCGGGCAGACGGTTTCCACTTTCTCGGTAGTCGGCGCTTCCACATCATGCCAGCCCAGTTTCCCGATACCGAGCGAAGGAGCTTCAAGCGGCAAATTCGGAGATCAAACCGTCGGCAACACGCCCTGCAACTGTGGCGCCGTGCCGGTAGTTACGCTTACTAATGCAACTTCTGTAACGGACAAAACATACATTCAAGGCGCGCCGATCACGCTGAATTTCATGCTGGATGTCGATGATGCGCTCACACTTCCGTCCGCTATACCGCCCGGAGGACTCAATTTCTATTTCACAAACAATCCGGCCGGAGCTTTGCCGCCGCCGATAGACGTTCGCAGCACTCTGACGGCGTCCGGAGCTTTTTCGGCGACCATTCCCGGTTCATACGTAGTGGCTGACACGCCAATTTACTTCGGTGTAGTCGCGCGCGACACGAACACCGCCGAGGGAAAATATCCCACTGCTCTCGATATTACGTCGTCCGCCAGCTTAGTTAGCTCTGCAAACGGCGCCGACGCCGCTCACCCTGCGACAATATCCAATATCATGGCCGGAACGAGATTCTGGTTCCTTCCGGGACAAGAACCGTATCCGAACCAGTTCCCGTTCAGGGCAAACGGCCAGGTGTTAAAGATATTCTTCACGCTTAACGACGAGGCGATTGTCAACGCTCAGATTTATTCGCTCGACGGAACGATGATACGCCATCTCGACTATGACAGCCAGAACAAGTTCGACTCATGCAACTCAACGTCATCCACGCTCTGCAACATGTGCACCCAGAAAGGCGACGACCCGTATCTGAAAGGCTGTCTCTGGGACGGCACGACGTACGAAGGCGGAACTCACTACGTATCTAACGGAATGTATATATTCAATATACACGCGACAAGCACCGGGTCAAACTTCAAGGGCAGTTCGTTCGACTATACAAAAGGCATAGTAGTAATGAAGTGATCTATCCCTCATCAAATGAGGGGTATTGAGCGGAATAAAAAATGACACAAAACAGGAGCCAATGTTAATGCGAAAACTGTCACTGCTGATAGTGGCGGCGGCCGCCGCGATAATAGTGTTGCCCGGGGCAGCGCACGCGAGCAAGGCGAAGAGCGGTTTTCCGACGCCCGGAGAGCGCGCGCAGGCGATGGGCAATGCATTTGTCGCCGTGGCGAACGACACGAATGCAATCTTCTGGAACCCGGCGGGAATGGCGCTGATAAAGGACCGGCAGGCCCAGATCAGCCACACCGACCTCTACGGCTTGGGAATCGATTACAACTACTTGGCATACGCGCAGGAATCGTATGGCTTGGCGTGGGCGCATATAGACTCAGGCTCGTTTCTGCTGGGCAGCGACCGCGGCAGCGGCAGCAGCGGCGGCGACTTCTCGCAGGACATGTACATCGTTTCCTACGCGAGGAAAATGGACCCGCAGACTTATGCCGGCGCGAGCATCAAGTGGAACCAGCAGAAATATGCCCCGCCCTCCACTCTTCAGGCTATCAATGGAAACGGCGGAACGCCTCTTTCCATGGGCCTCACCGGCGATGGCTTTTCCATCGACGTCGGCGTGCTCTACAAGGTTGACGAGGCCACAACTCTCGGCGGCACGATTAAAGACCTTTTCGGCGAGTTCAAGACGAAAGGCTCAACCGGTTCAACAAGCGCCGACCGCTACGATCCGAGCATCTCGATCGGTTTCGCGCGACAGGCGAACAAGGACACCCTCTACACCGTCCAGCTTAGCGAACTCGGAAAAGAATCCACTGTCCATTTCGGGATAGAAAAAAAGATTCAACCTGAGTTCATTCTGCGCGGCGGCGTTGACGATGAAGTCATCACGGCCGGCATCGGTTTCGTTCGCAATGAATGGGAAATCAACTATTCATATAAGAACAAAACAGCCGCCGGTCTCGAACAAACGCAACGATTCGGCGCGATCGTTCATTTTTAAGAACGCCGATATACTTTACATTGATTGATATAATCTATTAAAATCCCCTTCTAAGGGGATTTTTAATTTTCAGCGGTTCGCCCGATCACGTCGCAGCGGCGCTGACGCGTTAAAAGAAAAGATAACTATGATTTCATTCCAACGGGTGCACTTGGTTTATCATAACGAACGCGACCGGGTTGTCGCGCTCAAAAACGTGAACCTCGAATTCAACAAGGGCGAGATTTGTTTCATCGTCGGCCCGACCGGATGCGGAAAATCCTCTCTGCTGAAACTGATATACCTCGATTCGATGCCGAGCCGGGGGCGGGTTCTGGTTCTCGGAAGAGACACTTACGATTTTCGGGAACGTGAGATACCCTACCTCAGGCGGAAGATCGGAGTCGTTTTTCAGGATTTCAGACTCCTGCAGACGAAAACGGTATATGAAAACGTCGCCTACCCGCTCGAAGTGATCGGCGCCTCAAAGTACGAGATCAGCCGCCGCGTTCCGCAGGTGCTCGACCTCGTCGGGCTGGCCGACAAGATAGACACGCTGCCGGGCTCGCTCTCGAAAGGCCAGGAGCAGCGCGTTGTCATCGCCCGCTCGATCGTGAACGACCCGCTCATACTGCTTGCAGACGAGCCGACAGGAAACCTCGATCCCGACACGTCTTGGGACATCATCAAGTTGCTGATTGACATCCAGACCACAAGGGGCACCACAGTGCTCGTGGCGTCGCACGACATGGCGACGGTGGATCGAAGCGGCAAACGCCTTTTGAGAATAGAGGACAGCGAGGTCGTGATAGACCGCGCGCCGCGCGTCATAACGTGCTCCGACCTCAAAGAGGGAGAGTAAACCGCCTTGGGCCGCTATACCTTTTTCTTTTTTCGCGAACTCTGGATCAATCTCTCGCGCAATCCGCTGATGACCGCCGCGGCCGCCGGCACTTCGGTCGTCTCGCTTCTCACACTGGGCATCTCCCTAATTCTCGTTTACAACATAAACAACCTGTCGGGCGAGATTACCTCGCAGGTCGAGATCCGCGCGTTTGTCAAAAAGGACATCGGGAATTATCAGATCAAAAGCCTGCAGGACAAAATCATGAAGATACCTCAGGTGCGGCGGGTGGAGTTCATATCGCCTGACCGGGCGCTGGACAAACTACAGGAAGACCTGAACATAGATCTCGATATGGGGCCGGAAGAGAATCCGCTGCCGCCCTCGCTGGTGATTCGAGTGAACGACCCGCGCCAGATCGGCGCCGTAGCGGACCAGATCAAAGAAATGGGCGGCGTCGAGGAGTTGCTTTACGGCGAATCGATCATCCGCAGCCTGCTGGCGGTGAGCTTTGTCGTAAAATCGCTCGGCTACCTTATGACCATGCTGATGGCCATAGGCGCCCTGTTCACTATAATGAACACGATACGCCTGACTGTTATCGCGCGGCGGAACGAGATACGCACAATGCAGCTCGTGGGCGCCACCTCGTGGTTCATTCGATGGCCGTTCCTTCTTGAGGGAATGGTGTTCGGAACTGTGGGCGCTCTCATATCCGCTCTGTTCGTATCATCAGGATATTTTCTGTTGAGCGCAAAAATCCACGACTCGCTTCCTTTCGTTTTCCCGCTCGTCGACAGCGGAGCCATGTCAAGGATAATTCTGTTCATACTTCTTTTGTCGGGGATCGTCATGGGCCTCGCTGGAAGTTATATTTCAGTGTCCAAGTTCCTCAGCGAAGGAAACGAGTGACGCATCCGCAGACTGAAACCGCGCCCGGCGTCTAACCCGCATGGGATATGCAAACCACAAAACTTTACGAAGAAATAATAAAGGCTATACTTTCATAAAGTCGGCGTAAGGCCGGCAGAGAGAAACGTGTTGCGAATGCGCGGCCAACAGGAGACTAATTTTATGAAGCGTACGATGAAGGCAGTATTTTATCTCGCGGTTTTCGCCGCATCATTTCTTATGGTTTTATACGGAGTGCGGCACGAGCCGGAACTGCTCCGCATGATAGGTGTGCAGAGCGCGCAGGCGAAGGGAAACGGCGAGCCCGACTTCCAGCTCCTGTATCAGGCATACGGCATAGTGCATGAGAATTACGTCGAAAGTCTCGATAAGGACGGCGACGGGAAAAAGATGGAATACGGCGCGATACGCGGCCTGCTCAAATCAGTGGGCGACCCGTACACGCGCTTTATAGACCCGACCGCATACAAGAACATGATGATCGAAACGAAAGGCGAGTTCGGGGGGATCGGAATAACGATCGGCATCAACAAGATGAATCAGCAACTGACAGTCATCGCGCCGCTGGAAGGAACGCCCGCAGCGAAGATCGGCCTGAAGGCCGGAGACATCATCATGAAAGTCAACGGAGTCTCGACTGAGGACATGGCCCTCGACGACGCCGTGTCGCGCATACGCGGCCCGAAAAATGAAAAGGTTAAGCTTACGATATGGCGTCCGGGTTTCGAAGACGACGGCAAGGATTTCGACATCGTCCGGGACACAATCGTTCTGAAACCGGTCAATAAAACCAAAATGATGGAAGGCAAGATCGGATATGTGCGGCTCGAGTCGTTCAGCGAAAACTCAGCGCCCGAGATCGAGGAAGGCATAAAGCAACTCAAAAAGGAAGGGATGAAGGCATTCATCCTCGACCTGCGTTACAATCCCGGCGGCCTGCTCCCGGCGGCGATCGACGTCTCCCGCCTTTTCATCGACGAAGGTCCGATCGTTCACCGGCAGAACCGGAGCGGCAAGCTGGTGACTTATTACGCGCAGACCGGCGGCAGGATTCTCGACCTGCCCATGGTCGTTCTCGTGAATCACTACAGCGCCTCGGCGTCGGAAATCGTTTCGGGCGCCCTTCAGGACCACGGCGTGGCTACAATCATGGGCGAGACGACATACGGCAAGGGCCTCGTTCAGTCCATCTTCAGACTGGACGACGACTCGGCCATCCTCGTTACGACCGACAAATATCTTACGGCTAAGAAACGCGATATCAACAAGCTCGGCATCGTTCCTGATATCGTTGTGAAGGCGGGCAGCGTTGACTCTCACACCGGGAAACAGGATTCGGAAGACGCCGACAGCCAAGGAAAGGTCGGCAAATTCCAGATCTCGGAACTGAAAAGCAACGGTGTCATCCTCAACGGAGCGCCGGTCAAGGACATAAGCTACAAGCAGTTCGGAGGCAAACACTATCTGGAAATAGACGACGTGGCGAAGCTTTTCAACGCAACCTCGAAAATAGACGACAAAACAAAAATACTGGCTATCGACCAGAACAAGGAAACGATCGATGACGAAAAGAACGACATTCAGCTTAAGCGGGCGCTCGAATATTTGAAAGAGAAAACCGGACAGGAAGTAAAGAAGACTGATGCGCCAATCGCGCCTGTGGATAAAGCTGTCGTTAAGAAAACAAAAGCCGCGGACAAGAAAAAGAAATGACCGCCGCGTTCCGACGCAGTTAAGCCCTGAAACAAAAAAGGGGCGGGTTTCATGCCCGCCCCTTTTTTATTATGCAGTATTAATATCGAATCATCATTGGGGAAACACTTTAAGGATCCTGTCTCTGAACCCGTCGTAAGCGGCCTTGAACTCGACGCTTGTTTTCTGAACAGCGCCGAAGTTCTGCCAATCGTTAGGCTTAACTCCTCGCGTTCCGAAGTCGCCTTCAACGCCAACGTATTTGATGATCTTGTTCAACTCCGCGTTCAACTCATAAGCTTTCGGAAAGTCGGGTATCTTGTTCAGGCGCTCGGTGACTCCCGTATCAAACGCGTCCCGGATGGATTCAGTGAATGACGAAAGATCGAAGCCTTCCGCCACCGACATTTTTCTGACGTTTTCCTGATGGTTGCCGAACTCTGTATGCACCATGTTCTGAGATGTCAGCGTCCAGTATGTATCTTCCGGTTTTCGCTTCGAGGCCGGCAGGTAGTTGATGCGGCTCATGATGAAACGCGCCTGATCCGGCGAGAGCAAATAGTTTTCGCTGAGATAGGTTATCCATTTCTCCCGGTTTTTCTCGGAGAAGAAGATGCTCCATACGCGGCGGGCGACGAGCGTGCCCGATTTGCCGAGGTCGCTCTCCCAGCGCAGTAGCTCGTCGCGCGATGCGACATCAGCCAGCGCCGCGATCGCTGCCGCGTCTATAGTCTTCTGCGCGGCGAACCGTGTCACGGCGAGAACTGCCTGCTCGTAACTTTCGGCCGCTTTCACTTTCTCAGCAGTCCCGTTGGCTTTCGCCATTTTGTCGAGTTTCGCGCGCGCCTTCTTCTCGCCTATTTTTTTCTTCAGTTTTGCGAACAGATCTTCGAGTTTCGTCTCTCGGAGGTGGCTTTCCAGCCTGCCGCCCATGTTCGTCATATAAAGCTGCGTCGGCAGAATTCCCTTTCTCATCGCAGCCGCCATGCCGGCCATTTCATCGAGAATCAACGTGACTTCCTGCCCGACGGTATAAACGACCGTGATGTTCGAGCCGAGGCCGTATGAATTTATAGCGCTCGCGATTTTGCGCGCCGCTGGATGCGAGCAGGAAACCTTGATCACGAGATTCGCGCGTCCGCGTTCTATGAACGAATCGTGGCCGGCGAGCAGATAGGAGTCGTAAACCTGAAGATCGGCCTCAACCTGCCGGAGCGCATTCAGCGCGTCGGCGACGCTTTCGTCCGCGAGGTGCGCGATGTTCGGATTCAACTGGAAGCTGACGACGCCGCCGCCGGTCTCAGGTCGCAGATTGTAGAACACAGGCCGGTAAACATGCAGATTGTCCCAGAGAGCGAAGAGAGTCGCGTACAGAGTGATTTCGTCCGCGTATTTTTGAGGATCCGAACGCCAGAGGTCACAGCAGGGATTGCATGCCGCTTCATCAACAAACAAGCGGGTCAGCCCCGAATCGTCGTCGTATGCCTTCGCCGCGAGAACAGGATTTGTCGAAACCTGTTCGAAGCCGAGATGCCGCAGCCAGCGCAGGCCGAGCGCGTAGTCGTTTCCGAACTTGCACTTGTCCTCGACAACCATGCGGTAGTAAATATTTTCCAGTATTTCGTTCTCCGCGGCGTCCAGGAACTGGTGGGTCACCGGCGCGCCGCCGCGCAGGTTTTTGCGGATGCGCATCGCAGTCTGCGCGACCATGCTCACGCCGCCCTGCACGAGTTCCATGCCGTCGAGTATTTTTCCGGCGGCGGCCTCGGCGATCGCGGGAGCGCCTGTTTCCTCAACTTCGAGGCTTTCCCAGCCGGCGAGCATCTCCAGCAGCAGGTCGATGCAGACTTCCTTCTCGAATTCATCGAGCCAGCGGCTTTCAAGACCAAGATAGTTCAGGGACAGTTCAAGCGCGAATTCGTATGCGTAGAATCTGAAGCGGATTTTTTCAGCCTTTTCTCTCGCGCCGTCGTTTCGAAGAATCCGGCCGAGCGCGAAGCGGTAGTTCAGTTGGCGCAAAGCGCCGGCTGTATGTTCGGCGAGAACGCCTTCCAGATCGGGGAACAGCAGATGGTCGGCCGCGAGACGGGTTTGTCCCCACTCGACAAGCTGCACTACATTCGCGGCATGGTCGCCGACGATAGGGCTTTTCCCCGGACCTGTCAGGCTCTCGGGTTTGAAAACCTTCGCGAGTTCAAGAACTTCCTTTCGAAAATCATCCGTTTTGCTTTGTTTCGCCATGATTCACCTCATATTGATCTGACTTACACTTCATCATTATAGCGCTAACGCATTTTCCCGGCTTGTTTTTTCATCTCGACCGCTTTTTTAAGATTTTCCAATGCGTACTTGTTGTCTGGATGTTTTCTGAGTATCCCTCGTAAGCAACTCTCGGCGGCGCGCCAGTCGCCGGATTCGAGCGCGATTACGCCGAGATTTCCTCTCGCTTCGACATGGCCTGGTTCGATTGAAAGGACATATAGATATTCAACGCGCGCCTTGTCCGGTTCGCCTGTTTTCAGATATGTGTTGCCGAGCAAATAGCGCGCCGCGATCCATTTTGGTTGCGTTACAACAATTTCCTTAAGGTATCCCAGAGCCTTCCGTGGAGCGCCTATCTGATTGTAAAGCAGCGCGATGTTATATCTGACGTCGTTGGTCGGATGAACGCGATACGCTTCAAGATAAGCGCTTTCCGACAGACGCGGGCGGCCGATGCGCCAGTAAGCGGTCCCGAGCGCGAGCAGAGCCTCGTAGTGGTCCGGGTCCTGTTGCGCCGCAGCCTCCAGGTGCGAGATTGCCTCTCTGATTTCCGCAGGATCGTTCGTCAGTTCAAGCAGGCGCCTCGCGTAATTCGTGTGCGCCCTCGAACTGGCCGGGCATACCTTGAGAGCCGACCTCCAGATGTACAGGTCGTCGCGCCAAGCGAAGTTGCGCTGAACCGTGAACATTCCATATATCAGGGTGAAACAGACGACGAAAATGACGTTCCACTTTTCCTGCCGGCGGCCTTCCGCCCCGCCCTTCCCGCTCCGCGGCATCAGAAGCGCCACCGTAAACACGCAAAGCCCGATCGACGCCAGATACACATAGCGCTCCGCCATCAACGCCCCGAAAGGCAGAATGTTCGAAACGGGCGCCAGATTCAAAAGAAAAAACAACGCGCCGAAACTCGCGGCGGCGTCCTTCCTGCGAATCAGAACGCTGAAAATGATGATCGCCGCGATAACAACGGCGGCGGCTACGGCATATATGCCGGAATATTCGACAGAGCTGAAAAAGCAATGCTCGACGCTCAGTCCCTGCGGATAGAAAAACATGCTCGTGTATTTCAGAAACGCGGCAGCGGCCATCGGGATAGTGTGGATCAGGTCGCCGCCCGGATATTCAGGCGCCGCTCCTGCCTGCTTATTAGCAAACAATATGAATCTGACCACGGCATAAAAGCACGCGACGGCCGCGTAACCGGCCAGCGCCTTCCAACGCGTCTTCAGCGCCGCGGCGAAGCGCGACTCGCCGCGAAAAGACCACTCCACGAGTATTATCGCGAACGGAAGCATTGCCGCGCCTTCCTTCGCAAGCATGGCAAGCAGATACAGCGCCGCGGACAGCGCATAGAAAGCGCCGGGCCGACGGGCCGCCCTATACTTCAAATAAGCGGCCAGCGCGGCGAGAAAAAACAACGCCGACAGCGGGTCTTCAATGAAAGAAGCTCCGTTCACCGCCTCGGTCTGGATGGGGTGCAGTAGAAAAAAAAGCGCCGCGAGCGCGCTCATCGGCCGCCGGCCCGTTAGAGATAATAAAATTAGGAAAATGAAAATCCCGTTAAGAATATGAATCGCTACACTCGTCGCGTGAAACACGAGAGGCTTCCTGCCGCCTGCCGCGACGTCGAGAAAAGCCAGCGCGGTCGCCGCCGGCCGATAGCTCCGCTCGCCTGAAACATCAAAGTAATCACGCGTGAAAAGGCTTTTCAGATTTCTAAGGTCATCGAGGCGCTGATTGTCCCTGATGATGACCAGATCGTCGTAGACAAAATTATTGCCGAGTGAGTTCGCGTAGAAAAGGAGCCCGGCGAGTATCAGCAGAAGCATTACGTATGTGTTTTTATATCTGTCAGTTTTCACGGAGCTGGAGTTCCCGCGCCGGCGCTTCGCGGCCGGCGGTCATTCTTTCGTCTCGTAACTAAACACGGTTCCGTGTTTTCCGTACACGGCAAATTTATATTCGTAAGTTTTCTTATCGTCTCTATAGTAAGAGAAATCGCCGGAGGACGCGTCGCCGAAAGGAACTTTCCTCGAAGAGGCGCCGGGCGAGAAAGGATTTTCGGGATAACGAAGCATGATTTTTTCACGCAGGAGAATGTCTCCGGCGCCGCCGATCATGACGGCGGGAGGAAATGCGCCTTGATGTTTTTCGGAGTACGCCTCGAGCGCCGCGTTGATTGCGATTCCGTTCTGTCTCGCGATGTAATCATTTCGTTTATCGGCGGACAGAATGAACAGAGGGCGCGCCATAACGGCGGCTCCGGCTAATACAGCCACGGCAAAAAGCAGGTTCGCGATATTCTTAGTCGTTACGAATTTCATAAGCTGTTATTTCGGCTTGCGCTTGTTCTTAGCAGCTCTTTTTTTAGCTGTGGCCGCCGCCGGTTTCCGGCCGGAAGAACCGACCAGCATTCCCAGTTGCACCAGATCGTGAAGATGCAGCATGCCGACAGGCGCCGAATCCTCGTTCACGACCGGCAGCACGGTTATCGCGTTGTCTTCCATCATGTTGAGGGCGTCGAAAAGCGTTTTGCTCGCGGTGATGCGCTTCGGATTTTTAGTCATCACTGAATCCACGTTCTTGAGAAACAGTTGAGTGATAGAGCCTTGAGAGCGTTGGAGGATGCGGCGCACGTCTCCGTCGGTGATGATGCCGGCGAGTTTGCCGTCCTCGCCTATAACGCTGATTGCGCCGAGGCCTTTCGATGTCAATACGATCAGCGCGTCACGAAAAATGAGGTCGTGCTTCACGACCGGGTTGTTGGGACGCGTCGCCAGCAGGTCTTCGATTGCGTAAATCGCTTCGCCGGCGCCGGCCTTAACGGAGGAAGATCGTTCGCGCTCGATATCCTGATCGTAAAGCAGGGCAAGCGCAAGCAGGTCTCCGAGCGCGAGAGCGCTAAGGCAAGTTGAATAAGAAGCGTAGTTGTCCGTTGTATCCATTGGCGCGACGGTTTTCAGAACGACGTCTGAGGCGCGCGCCATGTTGCTTCGTTCGTAAGGGGTAAGCGCGATGAGTTTTACTTTCTTCTTTTTGAGCCATGGAATAATGCGCATGATTTCATCCGACTCGCCGCTGCTGGAGATGAGAATCGCAATGTCGTCGCCGGAGATCGAGGCTGCTTCGCCGTGGAACGCCTCGACCGGGTTGATGAGAAAGGCGCGGCGTCCCGCGCTGCGCATAGTGGCGGCGAGCTTCGCGCCGACCGCGCCCGATTTCCCGAATCCGACAACAACAATCGTTCCGCGGCAAGAGCGCGTTAGTTCAAGAGCTTTCTCAAACTGTTTCCCCGTTTCGCTCCACAATCGTTCGATCTCGCGGCTCTGCCTTTCGAGAACGTCCCTGATCTTTTTCATATTCGTCATTCCATGCCTCCGTTAGTTGCCGCAATCAGCCGGTTAATGAACGCCGGCCCGCTCACTGCCTCTTTCTGTTGTCTGGTTCCCGCGACCAGCGCTCGAGCGACCTCGAAAAAAACATTTGGAACGTCACGTACATAACGGTCGCCCAGAGGCCGGTTACGAAAAAAGCGTGAAACAGCATGGTCATGACGATCATTTTCTCCTGATCGAATTCGCCGCTCCACGTCCCGACATATTTCAAGTAAAGCATCGGCCCGAATATGTTGCCGACAAGCAATAGAAAACCTAATACGAGGCTTATGCCCGAATAAAAGAAAAACGGATCCTTGGACACTCTGAACCCGATGAATATTTCGAGGAACAGCGCCCGCCTGTCCCACGCGACGGCAAACAGGGATTGATACTTCCTTGCGTTCCGGCTGTTCTTCCACGCGCAGTAGATTCCAAAAACGAAAGCTCCGCCGGTGAAAATCCACGTAAGCGGATAATTATAAGGGCGCTCCCGGATCATAAGCGCCGCGCAGAAGACAAACGGCAGAAAAAATATTCCGAACAGATACAGCATTGAGAGGTGCAGGTGCTTTACCGCTTTCGACCGCAGCGCGATTTTCCTGATGCGCGGATTGTCCTCGACGATCCATATCCAGTTGTCTTCAGGCAACAGAAGAAGGATCACCACGGAACACATCAGAAGAAAGTGGGCGTAATGGACAATCGGATAGAAAGGAATCCGGCCGCTGGCTTTCTCTTCAAGAAAATAAAGGACGGCAAGAAAGCCGTCGACGCCCGCAAAGCATAGAAATTTGAAAAGCCGAATATCCAAGTTTACTTCACCACGAAATCGATGCGAAGCTGGTCTGTGATGTGAGTGTCTTTGAATGCGACGATGCTAACGATTTTAGAGTCGGCAGAATTCGTGAGCGCGTTGACGACCTGCAGATACCGCTTGTCCGAGATAGCGCCTACCCGGTGCGTTTCGGGATCAGGCAGCATGCCTTTGCCGCGAGCCTGAATAGACGTGTGATAGAGCATCGCCGAAAGAATCTCGTCGACCTGCCCCCTTTGCATGCCGGCGGGAATCCTCTGTTCCACGATCACTTCGCCCTCGTTGTATACGATCTTGTCTAAGATCGGATGCAGCTTTATGTACATCTGCTGGCCCTTGAAAACGTTATTGGCGGCGAGCATCTCGATTATCAAAGCGCCCTTTGTCGTTTTCAGAACCGGCTTGAGGTTTTTGAACTGTTCGTTGAAAATCACGCTTGTGTCTTCGTCCACCAGCGCGCCGCGGCGCACAGCGTCTTCAAGGATGGTGTTTATCATGAGAATCAGGCGCGTGCGCAACTCGGATTCCGGAATGTCCGGCATGATCGTCGCTCGCGCGAGCAGCTCATCCTTCTTATACAGAAGATCGCCGTAAAGGGTCTCAACGCTGACCTCGCTCAGCCGGCCGGTGGTCGCCTTGATTTCCTTTTCAAGCCGGACTTTTGTCTCGCGCAGCTTTTTCGCCTTCGCGTCCATATCATTCAGTTCGGCGGCCAGTTTCTCCTGCGACTGTTTTATCTCGCCCAGTTCGAGCGCTTTCTGGTTGATTTCCCCGAGAATCGCGTCGAGTTCGCTCTGTTTATCTTCGAGCTGTTTTACGCTTTTATTGTATGTTATCTTGTTCTCTCTCAATTCTTTCTTTCCCTTTTTCAGTTCCAATTGTATTTTCTGGAGGCCGAAAAAAGAAGTCCGGGCTGTGCGCGAGAACAAAAACAAAACGGAGAGCGTCACCGAAACTATAAGAGCTCCGGTGATAATGGTAATAATGATGGAAGTGTATTTCGGACGCAGGTTAAAAATGCTGACGCGCCGCTTGCCGACCTTGCGGCCCACGTAGTCGCCTATGTATGCGATTAGGCCGCTTATCACGATAAGCAGCACAACAATCGCTACGCCGAATAACATTGGCCGGCTCCAAAGCGAGTGATTTCACCGAAACGAGGCTTGAAAAACCATAAGTTCCGGCAATCCCGGATTATTCATCCGGTGAAATCGCGACTGCGCGGAATTTTTAGCGCATATCGATTTCTACCCGAATTACTCTTGAAGCATGAATAATCCAAGCAATGTATATGATTATACAGAAAAATTGTAAATATAGTGAATCCGGCTATTTTTAATGCTCAGAAGTTAAAATAATGAATTAATGTCAAGATAATGATTTTTTGTTGTTTTTTCCAAATGCGTATTATAAAATACGCTAAACAAAGAGCCGCGTATGCCGATCAGCATAAGAGCAGCCGGCAATTTCGGTGAAAAAACTATGACCAGAAAACTCAGCCGTGAATTATGGGACACGCTTAAAGCGGTTTCGTTAGTCATCGGCAGCCACGAAATGTATGACGAAGAGCATCCGACGCGAATCGCAAACTACGCCCGCATGCTGGGCGAGGAAATGGGACTCGACGCGGAAGAGGTCGAACAACTTGAATACGCGGTGCTCCTGCACGACATCGGCCAGATAAAGGTCCGGGAAACGATTCTGAAAAAACCCGGCAGGCTGACGCGCGAGGAGTTCTTTGAGGTTCAGGCGCACCCGATAGAGAGCGAAAAAATCATAAGTATGATGCCGAAGCTCGAATGCACCGCGCAGTGGACGCGCTGGCACCACGAATGGTGGGACGGCAGCGGCTACCCGGACCGCCTGCAGGGCGATTCGATCCCGCTCCCTTCGCGCATTCTCGCCGTGGCCGACGCTTTCGGCGCTATGCTCTGCGACCGCCCCTACCGCGCCGCCCTCACTCCGGACGAAGCCATGTCCGAACTCAAATTGATGGCGGGCATTCAGTTCGATCCCAAGATCGTTTCCGTTTTCGAAAATGTTCACAATAAAATGACAAGCGGGCACTCTGATGAGCAATAACTCCGTTACGCGAAAAACGCCTTTGGCCGGCTGGCTTTGGGAGGTTTCGAAAGAAACGCCTTTCGGATCCGTGTTCTGCCCCTTCAGCGGCAGCGCCGCTGTTTCGCGGCTCTTCAAGGAAGAAGGCAAGGAAGTCGTCACAACCGACGTGCTTCTGACGCACGCCGAAGCGGCTCGCGCAACGATCGAGAACGACGAGACGATCCTCGACGCTTTCGACGAGGAAGCAATCATCGCTCCGTTCGAGGGCGCCCCGCAAAGGCTCGAAGGCATGGCCGCCGCTTACGCCCTGCCCCACGAGTTCGGCGCATGGCTCGATGCCTGTTACTCAAACATCGAACATATCGATCACGCGTACAAAAAAGCGCTCGCCGCGACTGTCATCTCTCTCGTCATCAACTACGTTCTTTCTTTCGATGATTTTGAACGCTCGAAGATGACAGATCACGATTGGATCGCCGCCTACCATTACTATCTGGTGTCGGTGAACAACAATGTTTTCTCGAACGGAAAAACCTGCCTCGCTCACGACCGGGACGCAAACTCGCTGATCAAAGAGATCGAGACGGAAGCTATGTCTTTCTATCTGCCGTCGATGCGAGGCGTGATCGACCTGCGGCCGGCCGAACGTTTCTCCGAACTTTTCAACCGCCACTGTTTCGAGAGAGAACTCGACAACACTCTTGCCGGACTCGTAAACGGCCTTGGCGGCCGGTTCTCAGACACCGCCGAATATCTGGCCGCTCTCGAATCTTTCCTCGATTCCGCTTCTTCAATCTCAAAATGGCTGATCGCCGCAAATGAAGACTCGGCCCCGAAACCCGAAGCGCTCAACTCTCTTATCTCAAAATTCAAAAAGAACGTCCGCCTTCTCAGCAAAAAAATCATTTATTCTAATAAATTCACGCGCACGGAATATTTATACGTAGCTGTAGATTGATGGAACTCCTCTGAAACAGGAACCCAAAGAGCGCTGTTTTCCCCGCGCTCTTTTTTATTAGCGTTCGATCCCTCAAAATTTTCTTGACTGCGCCCCGCCGAATGTGATACTCTTTGTTCTGCATCTATGCCTATTTTTTCACAAGTCAAAAACTGAGAGTGTAATATGGCTACCGACTATACGCATGGCGAGTTGAACGTAAAAGTTGAAAGCATCAGCGGACACTATGTCATTGAAAAAGAAATACGGCTGCCCTACAAGGGGCGCGAGGCGCTCGTAGTGTTCGGATACGCGTTGGTGGACAAGTCCTGCTGCGGCGGATCCGGCTGCCGATTCGCAAACGTGCCGGGCTATATAGTGGAGTGGCAGTCGCGCAAGGCGGCCGACGGCGCCCCGGTATCTGTTGTCGAGCCGATCGAAGATAAAACCGAAAAGAATGAAATTCAAGACATAATTGATAAAACCGAAATGTACTGCCAAGTAAATTTTTTGTAAGCCAAGGCCGGGCGGACAATAAACACGCCCATGTAACATAACATATTTTTTGAAAGGGGGCGGACCTATGGTTGGCATTACGAGTTTTGGGGGCTATATACCCAAACTAAGGTTGAACCGGATGCAGATTTTTCAAGCTATGGGCTGGTTTGCGCCGGCGATTATGATGGTCGCTCAGGGAGAACGGTCCATGTGCAATCTGGACGAGGACGCGCTCAGCATGGCGGTTGAAGCGTCACGCGACTGCCTGATCGGCATGAACAAGGCCGACGTCGACGCGCTCTATCTGTGCTCGACGACTCTGCCTTACGCGGACCGGCAGAACGCCGGCATTCTTCATGCCGCGCTGAATCTGAAGGACAACGTCATCACTTCGGATTTCACGTCATCGCTTAAGGCTGGCACGGGCGCGGTGATCGCTGCGTTCGACGCGATCACCGCGGGAACGCGCAACAAGGCGCTCGTCACTGCGACCGACAAGCGCGAGACAAAGGGCGCGTATTTCTACGAAAGCTGGTTCGGAGACGGCGCGGCGTCGCTGCTTCTCGGAACCGAGGATGTCGTCGCCGAATTCAAGGGCGCCTATTCTGTGTCCTACGATTTCACGGACCACTATCGAGGCACAGGCTTCAAATACGATTATATGTGGGAAGAACGCTGGATGCGCGAGGAAGGCTACGGCAAGATCATCCCGGAAGCAGTCAACGGGCTGCTCAAAAAGCTCGGCCTCACGATGAAAGACGTCAGCAAGTTCGTCTTCCCGTGTTTCTTCAAGGCTGAGCACG
Source organism: bacterium (assembly GCA_041664945.1). Classification (GTDB taxonomy): domain Bacteria; phylum UBP15; class UBA6099; order UBA6099; family UBA6099; genus JBAYJY01. Next base: position 21,839 of record JBAYJY010000061.1, read on the forward strand.
CCGCCATCGCCGCCGGACTCGGCGCGACGCCGGACAAAGTCGCCGACAACATGCACGAGGTCTGCGGCGAGACAGGAACAGCGCACCCGCTCGTCATGCTCGTCGCCGCTCTCGAACAGGCGAAACCCGGCGACAAAATTCTCGTCGCCAGCTTCGGACAGGGCAGCGACGCGTTGCTTTTCGAGGTGACGGATAACATTACGAAACTTCCCACGCGCAAAGGCATCAAAGGCTCTCTCGCGGACAAACGCAAAATCCAGAACTACGAAAAATTCTGCAAGTTCCGCGATCTGATTCAGGTGGAGATGGGAATCCGCGCGGAGGCTGGCGGCCGCACGGCGCTCACCGCGCTCTGGCGCAACCGCAAGCTGATCACCGGCCTCGTCGGCGAGAAATGCGTGAAGTGCGGAACGCCGCAGTGGCCGAATTACGATATCTGCGTGAACCCGGACTGCCGCTCCGTGAAGCAGTTCGAGGATTACGAGTTCGCTGAAAAAGAGGGCAAGGTTGTGACGTATACGGCGGACATGCTGGCCGTGTCGTGGGAGCCGCCGGTGATCTACGGACTCGTGCAGTTCGACGAGGGCGGCCGTATGCTGCTCGAATTCACCGACTGCGAACAGAAGGACGTCAAGGTCGGCGGACCGGTGAAGATGGTCTTCCGGCAGAAATATTACGACAAGGACCGCAGCGGGTATCAGGGGTACTTCTGGAAAGCTGTGCCGCTGAAAGTCGAAGCGAAGGAGGCGGGCAAATAATGGCAACCGGAATAAAAGATAAAGTCTGTATCATAGGAATGGGCTGCACTAAATTCGGCGAACGCTGGGACATGGGCGCCGAGGAACTGATGGTCGAGGCGTATCAGGAATGTATCGCCGACGCCGGCCTCGAAACGAAAGACATTCAGGCGGCGTGGTTCGGAACCTGCATCGAGGAAATCAGCGTTGGCAAGAGCGCGCTCGCCATGTCGCTCTCTCTGCGCCTGAACAATATCCCGGTGACGCGCGTTGAGAATTTCTGCGCTACGGGCACCGAAGCGTTTCGCGGCGCTGTGTATGCAGTCGCCTCAGGCGCCTGCGATATCGCGCTCGCGCTCGGCGTCGAAAAGCTGAAAGACACCGGCTACGGCGGACTGCCGGACCCCGGCTCAGGAGCGGGTTCGCTCAACTGGCTGTGGTTCCCGAACCTCACCGCGCCCGGCTCGTTCTCCATGCTCGCTCAGGCCTACAGCGCTAAATTCAACATAACGCCCAAGGATGTGAAACTTGCGCTTGCGCACATTTCCTCCAAGAGCCACGACAATGGCGCCCTGAACCCGAAGGCGCACCTTCAGAAACCGGTGTCGGTGGACAAGATCATGGCGTCGCCGATCATCGCGACCCCGCTCGGACTCTTCGACTGCTGCGGCGTCAGCGACGGCGCGGCATGCGCGATCGTCACCACGCCGGAGATAGCCAAAAAGCTCGGCAAGAAAAATCTCGTCTCCGTCAAAGCGCTCCAACTCGCGCTCAGTAACGGCGAAGAGCTTCAGTACAACAACTGGGACGGCTCGTACTTTGTCACTACGACGAAGTGCAGCACGGAGGCATACAAGGAAGCCGGCATCACGAATCCGCGCAAAGAAATCAGCATGATGGAAGTGCACGACTGTTTCTCGATCACTGAGCTTGTGACGATGGAAGACCTGCACATATCCGAACGCGGCGGCGCGGTGAAAGACGTAATGGACGGCTTCTTCAACCGCACCGGCGGCGGCGTGCCGTGTCAGGTCGACGGCGGCCTGAAATGCTTCGGCCATCCGATCGGCGCTTCCGGCCTGCGCATGATTTACGAAATGTACCTGCAACTGCACGGCCGCGCTGATAAGAGACAGCTTGAAAACCCGAAATTCGGACTCACGCACAACCTCGGCGGTTTCCCGTTCATGAACGTCTGCGCAATCTCGATCGTCGGGAAGTATGAAGGATAAGAAAAGTAATATATTTTAGAATTGTCTGATCTGATGTTTTCGAATTGCTTTTTACGTAGGGGCGCAGCATGCTGCGCCCCTTCTTTATTTATTAGTTATTCTCCCTACGAAAGAAATACTGCACAGCGCGCCCACAACAAATTGCGGGTGGCGCCAGAAATGAAGCGTATTAATTTAAACAATTCGAATTGAACGACTAATTTTCTTGCTCCATCTCAACTTCACGCCCGGTCAGTTTCAACCCAGACGTTGTTCTCGCCGAAGATGCGGCGCGCCATTCGGAGAAACTCCGGGCTGTAGCGCACGGAGCTATCCGGCAACTGAAACTTGCGCGGCTCGCCGTTTTCGTCCAGATGGATGAAGACCTCGCTCGAACCGCGACTGACGCTCAGGTAGGTTTTCAACTCCCGAATAAGATCGGCGGCCCTCGCCGGGTCGTCGCCCGTGGCTATCCGGAAATGGATGCGCCGCTTCACCGGTTCCGATTTCTTTCCGGTGTCCGGCCCCTGAAGAAAACTTTCAAGCTTTCCGCAATTCACCCTGAACTCGTATGTTCCGTTTTCGTCCTTGCTGTCTATCTGTTTCGCTCGCAGCCAGCCTTTGACCGCGATAATATTATCCTGCCGAATCTCGCTCGCGTACTTCGTTCGTTCAGCCGGTCCGACTGAAACCGAAATCTTGCCTGTAAAATCCTCGACGTCGAGAAACGCCA
>JBAYJY010000062.1:0-24253 GCA_041664945.1 bacterium
ACTGCCGGGCCAGCGGTCTGAGTCCAAGCATAAGTCAACGGATCAAGATTCGCGTCGCTGCTCGCGCTCCCATCGAGCGTGACAAGAATGGCCGGTTGGTTTATGAATTGATCCGGACCTGCGTTGGCGACCGGCACACAGTTAACTTTAATAGTCACAGAATCCGCCGCGCTGTTTATGTGCGTGTCATTAACGATCAGAGAGAAATCATAATTTCCGCACGTCGCAGGAGTGAAGGTTGGTTTCTGCGCGGTATTGCTCGAGAGAACGACAGCCGCCCCCCCGGTTTGAGTCCATGCATAAGTGAGCGGATCGCCGTCCGCATCGCTGCTCGCGCTGCCGTCGAGCGTCACAAGAGCGCCGGGCGCCGGAGGAGCTTGGTCCGGGCCTGCATTGGCGACGGGAACACAGTTAATTCTGATGGCGACCGAATCAGCCGCGCTGTTTATGTGCGAGTCATTAACAACCAGCGAAAAAGTGTAATTGCCGCAAGTTGCAGGAGTAAAAGTCGGTTTCTGCGCGGTATTGCTTGAGAGAACGACAGCCGCCCCGCCTGTCTGTGCCCAAGCGTAAGTCAGCGGATCGCCGTCAGCGTCGCTGCTCGCGCTGCCGTCGAGCGTGACAAGAACACTAGGTTGAATTATCAATTGGTCAGGTCCCGCATTGGCAACCGGGACAGTGTTGACAGTGATAACAACTGTATCCGCAGAACTATTGATGTGGCTGTCGTTAACAATCAGGCTAAATGTATAAATTCCGGGCGCCGCCGGTGTAAACGTCGGGCCTGCCGCAGCCGGATTCGATAGAACAACCGCCGCGCCGCCAGTCTGCGTCCACGCGTAAGTCAACGGATCGCCGTCGGCGTCGCTGCTCGCGCTGCCGTCGAGCGTGACAAGAACACTCGGTTGAATTATCAATTGGTCCGGTCCCGCATTGGCGACAGGAACACAGTTAATTCTTATGGCAACCGAATCAGCCGAGCTGTTGATGTGCGAGTCATTAACAACAAGCGAGAAAGTGTAATTTCCGCATGTCGCAGGAGTGAAAGTCGGTTTCTGCGCCGTATTGCTTGAAAGAACAACCGCCGCGCCGCCTGTCTGAGTCCAAGCGTAAGTTATCGGATCGCCGTCAGCATCGGCGCTCGCGCTCCCATCGAGCGTGACGAGCACGGCCGGCTGTATGACTAACTGATCCGGACCAGCGTTGGCCACCGGCACAGTGTTGACGGTAATCGTAACCGTATCAGCAGCGCTATTGATTATTCCATCGTTAACTATCAGGCTGAAAGTATAAACACCGGGCAAGGCCGGGGTGAATGTCGGACCTGCCGCAGCCGGATTCGATAGAACAACTACCGGGCCCGCTGTTTGTGTCCACGCGTAAGTCAGCGGGTCGAGATTCGCGTCGCTGCTCGCGCTCCCGTCGAGAGTGACGAGAACGCCCGGCTGATTGATGAACTGATCCGGTCCGGCATTAGCGATAGGAACGCAGTTGACCTTAATGGTCACTGAGTCGGCGGCGCTGTTTATGTTCGTGTCATTTACAATCAGAGAGAAATCATAATTCCCGCAAACGGCTGGCGTGAAAGTCGGCTTCTGCGCCGTATTGCTCGACAAAACGACAACCGCCCCGCCCGTCTGCGTCCATGCATATGTGAGCGGATCACCGTCAGCGTCGCTGCTCGCGCTGCCGTCGAGTGTCACAAGAGCGCCGGGCGCCGGAGGAGCTTGGTCCGGGCCTGCATTGGCGACGGGAACACAGTTGATTCTTATCGCGACTGTATCCGCAGCGCTGTTTATATGCGAGTCATTAACAACAAGTGAGAAAGTGTAATTCCCGCATGACGCAGGAGTGAATGTCGGTTTTTGCGCTGTATTGCTCGACAGAACGACAGCAGCGCCGCTTGTCTGCGTCCACGCATAAGTTATCGGATCGCCGTCGGCATCGCTGCTCGCGCTGCCGTCGAGTGTCACGAGCACGCCCGGCTGGATGACTAACTGATCCGGTCCGGCGTTGGCCACCGGCACAGTGTTGACAGTAATCGTAACAGTATCAGCAGCGCTGTTGATTATTCCATCGTTGACAATCAGGTTGAAGGTGTAAACACCAGGCGTCGCCGGGGTGAAAGTCGGACCTACCGCAGCCGGATTCGATAGTACGACTGCAGGGCCAGCCGTTTGTGTCCACGCGTAAGTCAGCGGGTCGAGATTCGCGTCGCTGCTCGCGCTTCCGTCGAGCGTGACAAGAATGGCCGGCTGGTTGATGAACTGATCCGGACCTGCGTTGGCGACCGGAACGCAGTTGACCTTTATCGAAACAGAGTCGGCCGCGCTGTTTATGTGCGTATCATTTACAACTAAAGAGAAATCATAATTTCCGCACGTCGCTGGCGTGAACGTCGGTTTCTGCGCCGTATTGCTCGAGAGAACGACAGCCGCCCCGCCCGTCTGCGTCCATGCATAAGTCAGCGGATCGCCGTCCGCGTCGGCGCTCGCGCTGCCGTCGAGCGTCACCAGCGCTCCGGGCGCCGGAGGAGCTTGGTCGGGACCGGCGTTGGCGACCGGCACGGTGTTGACGGTAATCGTAACCACGCTTGCCACGCTGTTTATATGTCCGTCGTTGACTATCAGACTAAACGTGTATGATCCGGGCAATGCCGGAGTAAATGTTGGATTCACCAAAGTCGCGTTTGAGAGAATAACGGCGGGACCGGAAGTCTGCGTCCACGCGTACGTGAGCGGATCGAAATTCGCATCGCTGCTCGCGCTGCCATCGAGCGTGACAAGAATGCCCGGCTGAATAATCAGTTGGTCCGGCCCTGCGTTTGCGACCGGCACACAGTTGACATGTATCGTAACAGAATCGGCGACGCTGTTAATTTGTCCGTCATTGACAACTAATGAGAAAATGTAACTTCCGCATAACGCAGGCGTGAATGTCGGCTGCTGAGCCGTATTGCTCGACAAAACGACCGCTGTCCCGCTCGTCTGTGTCCAAGAGTATGTGAGCGGATCGAGATTCGCGTCGCTGCTCGCGCTGCCGTCAAGCGTGATGAGAATACCGTTCTGTATAACCAACTGATCCGGACCTGCGTCTGCTACAGGCGGGGCGTTCGTGGCAATAACAACAACATCGGCGGCGGAATTGATATGTCCGTCATTCACTATCAATTGGAAAGTATAGGAACCGGCCACCGGAGGAGTGAACGTTGGATTCTGCGCTGTCGGATCTGAAAGGGCAACAACCGCCGGGCCGCCGGTCTGCGACCATGCATAAGTAAGCGGGTCGCTGTCCGCATCGCTGCTTCCAGACCCGTCGAGCGTTACAAGAACGGCCGGGCTTGGAATCGCCTGATCCGGTCCGGCGTTGGCCACCGGAACTGCGTTGACCGTAATCGTAACCGTATCGGCCGCGCTATTTATCAGTCCATCGTTGACTATCAGGCTAAACGTGTATGTTCCGGGCAATGCAGGAGTAAATGTCGGATTGACCAATGTCGAATCTGAAAGAACAACTGCGGGGCCGGCTGACTGCGTCCATGCATAAGTCAGAGGATCGAGATTCGCGTCGCTGCTCGCGCTGCCGTCAAGCGTGACGAGAACTCCCGGCTGAATTTTGAACTGATCAGGACCGGCGTTGGCAACTGGAACACAGTTAACTGAAATCGTCACAGAGTCTGCCGCGCTGTCTATGTGCGTATCATTAACAACTAATGAAAAAACATAATTCCCGCATGTCGCCGGCGTGAACGTCGGCATTTGAGCAGCGGCGTTTGACAGAACGACAGCTACGCCGCCCGTCTGCGTCCACGCATAAGTCAGCGGATCGCCGTCCGCATCGGCGCTCGCGCTGCCGTCGAGCGTCACCAAAGCGCCGGGCGCCGGCGGCGTCTGATCCGGCCCCGCATTGGCAACCGGCGCGCAATTGATTCTGATAGCAACCGAATCCGCCGGGCTGTTTATGTTCGTATCGTTAACAACTAATGAAAAAGAATAATTTCCGCATGTAACTGGCGTGAACGTCGGTTTCTGTGCGGTATTGCTCGAAAGAACAACTGCCGCGCCGCCCGTCTGCGTCCACGCATAAGTCAGCGGATCGCCATCCGCATCGGCGCTCGCGCTGCCGTCGAGCGTCACGAGAACGCCCGGTTGGTTTATCAATTGGTCCGGTCCCGCATTGGCGACAGGAACACAGTTGATTCTGACAGCGACAGAATCCGCGGCGCTATTAATGTGAGTATCATTTACCGTGAGAGAGAAAGTGTAATTTCCGCATGTCGCCGGAGTAAAAGTAGGACCTACAGCCGCAGAATTCGACAGAACGACGGCCGCGCCGCCGGTTTGCGTCCACGCGTAAGTCAGCGGATCGCCATCCGCATCGGCGCTCGCGCTACCGTCGAGCGTGACCAGAACTCCCGGCTGGATAACCAGTTGGTCAGGTCCGGCGTTGGCCACCGGAACGCAGTTGACAGTGATAACGACGGAATCAGCGGCGCTATCTATATGCGTATCATTTACAACTAATGAGAAGGTATAATCTCCGCATGTCGCCGGGGTGAAAGTCGGCTTCTGTGCGGTATTGCTCGAAAGAACAACCGCAACGCCGCCCGTCTGCGTCCACGCATAAGTCAGCGGATCGCCGTTGGCGTCGCTGCTCGCGCTGCCGTCAAGCGTCACGAGCAATCCTGGCGAGTCAAGGAACTGGTCCAGCCCTGCATTGGCTACCGGCACGCAATTGACCGTAACATTTACGAAATCAGCCGCGCTGTTTACGTGAGAATCGTTGACAATTAATCTGAACGTATAGTTGCCGCAAACGGCCGGAGTGAATGTCGGACCAACCGCCGCAGAATCCGAAAGAGCTATTACCGGCCCTGCGGTTTGCGTCCATGCATAAGTCAGCGTATCGTAGTTCCCGTCGCTGCTTGCGCTGCCGTCGAGCGTCACGAGAGAGCCCGGCGAATTGAAAGTCTGGTCGAGCCCCGCATTAGCAACCGGCGCAATGTTAGTAATTTGCCTGTTTAACCCTGCTTCAGAAGTGTCGTTATTGGCTGTGTTACGTGAAATGCCGGAGATGTAATCGCCGACCGCGACATTACAATTCGAGGCAGTGAAATTGAGGCCGACCGCGTCGGTTGTGCAGATGAGTTGGAACAACTCGCCTCTGTTCGTGGGATCCTGCCCGACAACAGGGGCGGCCGCATTGTTCACACGGTAAATCTCGACATTCGCGTTGGCCATGGTGACCGTGCCAGTCACTGTATAAACATTCCACGCGGTCGCGACAAAACCGGTAATATTCGGCGCGGCTATATTGTTGTTGGCGCCGCCCACAAGATCTATGGCAAGCCCCCCGTTTAAGAACATCGAGTTTCCGGAAACTTTGTCATTGATGCTGGCGTTTACCGTCACTCCTCCGGATGTATTGTATGCAATAATGTTGCCCTCGCCGGCCGCCGTCGTTCCGACGATGTTGGCATTCGCAATAATGTTGACGCCCCATCCGTTATTCGCCAGAGCGGTTATGCCGTCGATTTTCGTGCCGATCTTATTGCCGATGATTACGTTATTGGACGACCATGCGTTGTTTATATAAATCCCATGCGACGAATTGCCCGATATGAGATTGCCGAAATTCGTGCCGGCCGCTCCGCCGACTATGCTGTTATTTGCGTTGCCGACGATTAGAATGCCGCCGCTTACGTTTGGAACCGACACTGTTCCGGTAAGGTCCGCGCCTATTATGTTGCCTCGTATCAATGTTCCGATAACGCTACCGCCGTTCAACTCGATTCCGTAGCCGTTGCTTCCTGAAATCAGGTTGCCCTCTCCGGCTGTCGAGTCCCCTCCGATGATGTTGCCGCTTGAAGTGTTGCGCACCCTTATCCTGTTTACTCTGTCAGCCGATGGAAACGCGCCCGTTCCCGTCCGATTCACGCCAAAATAGTTGCCTTGTATGATATTGTTGTTCGCGCTGTTGATATCTATCGAGGAGGTCTGATTGTTGACGAAGAGGTTTCTATCCGCCGGCGTGTTCCCGCCGATAGTGTTATTGCTCGCGCCGCCCCTTAACTGTATACCGCCATTGTTGCGCTGCGCGACTCCAGCCGGATCTCCTGTATATGTTCCAAAAGTATTTCCGGCTATGATATTGCCTGTGGCGCCCACTGCTCCGTCAATCGTGATTGCGTAATTGCCGGGACCGCCATCGAATTTGACGAACTGAATTCCTCTGACGATATTGTTTGATGATCTGATGTACAAGCCGTCGCCAACTACGGCGGAAGTTCCATCGAGTCTGAAATCGCGGCCGGTGAAGTCCAAAGTGACCCCGGCTTGGTCGGTAATATTTGCTATAGCTGCTGTCGGAGACACTGTCACGCCGTTGCCGAGAAGAGGATCGAGACAGATGTTGTCGTGTCCGGCATTTCCGTTTGCAAATGTCAGACAAGCCCTAAGAGAACCGGCTATGGTTCCGCCGTCGTTGTTTGTGACGCAGCATGTGCAGCCGCCGCCGCAAGCGGCCGGGTTAATCGGCGGCGTGTTGTCGATAACAAAAACCGTCGCTGTCGCTGACAGACCGTTCGCGGTTGATACAGTGAGTTCTCCCTGCCCTGCTTGAAGCGCGGTCAGCATTCCGTTTGCGGTGACTGTCGCCGTGTTGTTGTCATAGCTCCATTTCAGAGCCGCTGTTATCGGATTGTTGTATTGGTCTTTTACTTCGGCGGTGAAAAACTGCTGCATTCCGACATCAAGCGTGATAAACGCCGGCGAGACTGAAATTGTTGTGGCAACCGGCAAGCTGACGGCGAGAACTTTCGCCATGCTTGACGCAGTGTCTTTGTAACCGTACGGGCTTACGGCTTCAACCGTTATCGTATAATCTTCCTGAGTTGCCGGAGCTGTCCATGAGACATTTCCTGCGCCTTTATCCAACAATGTTCCGCCAGTGACGGTCCAGTTGAAAACAACGCCCGTGTTCCCTGCAATTGTGGTTTGGACCGCTAATTCAACGACTTCGCCGGGATTAGCCATCACCGACGCCGGCGTCAATGAAATAATTTCAAACTGTGGCGTCATCGGGACGATGAATTCCATCGCTTTTCGCAGGTTAAGCCGGGGGCCGATCTGCTTGCTGGTCGATATAACATCGGCTGTGCTGATAAGTATTTGTTTCATTTGATCGACCGAAAGCGTTGGAACGGCGGACCTCAAAACGCCGGCAGCGCCCGAAACTAAAGCCGCGGACAGCGATGTCCCGCTTCCAAATGAATAATTATCTGGAATGTTAGTTGAATAAATGGAAAATCCCGGAGCGGATATAACGACAGATGGCCCGTAGTTCGTGAAATCAGTCGACTGATCGTTCTGGTCCGTCGCTCCAACCGACAGAACTCCGGCGACTGCCCCGGGAACATAATTCGCCGCGGAGGCATTCGCATTTCCTGCGGCCGCTACAACAAGAGCATTTTTATTTTTAGCATAATCGACAACCGTCGCAAATATTTTCGTTATATTGTCGATTTGGTCGGCAGCGATGCCGCCGGAAAGGCTGATGTTGATGACTCCGGCGCTGTTGTCCGCAGCATACACAATCCCGTTCAACACAGAAAAAAGCGGGCAATTCCCGGAATTATCGCAAACTTTGACCGGCATTATTTTACAGTCAAAACAAACGCCTGATATCCCCTTGCCGTTGTCCTGCTGCGCCGCTATCAGCCCGGCTATCTGCGTTCCGTGTCCGTTGGCGTCGGAATCCGGCGCCGATGCGTCGCCATAAAGGAAGTTGGCGCCTCCAACAAGACGTCCTGCCAATTCGGCATGAGTTCCTGATACACCGGTGTCTATTACAGCGACAACCGGGGCAGATTTCGGAGTGAACGTTTTCCAGACTTCCGGAGCTTTTATTTTTTCGAATCCCCAAACCTGTGTTTTGTCTCCGCCAGTTTGATAAGGCGGGTCATCCGGCGCGTAGGCGGATGCCTTCAAAAGATAATTTAGAGACGCCACAACCTTTATCGGAGGATTGCTTTGCGCCCAATAATTCTTGTATGAATTGATCAAACGAAATGCGTTTTTCGTGTTGTTGACCTTTATGCGATAGAGGCCCAGAGCTTTTGATTCGGATAGAGCTGTCCCATTTATCTGTGTCAATACTGTCTGGAATTGCCCATCCTTCTCATCAATAAGCTGAATGATCATTTCGCCTTTGGCGAACGGATTGCCTAAATCATCTTTATCTTCCGCTAAAGGAGTTCCAGGAACTGCCGGATTCGGATCTTTGGGTTTTTCCGCAAAAAATGTCAACACCGATGGATTATTTACGAAAACCCAGTATGCCATTCCAGGTTTTAAAACGTCTGCTTGCGTATAAGTGTTGCTTAGAGCGTCAAAAGAATATAATTCGTGCCTCACATCCACCGAATTGATGAACGGTTCGCCGTCGATAAGAAATACGACGTCTGATTTCTTAATGTCGCTTCCGTACGGATTTCCAATTAAATTCCATCCCGAGACAAGATTTACTGTAATGCTTGAATTGCTGCTTTCGGTCGGAGCGCTTACCGTTAGCGGAGCATCTACATATACCCATAATCCTTTGCCGGTTTGATAATATTCTGTTTCTGAGCATGAAATGCTCCCTTTTTCCGAAAATACCACCATTTTCAGTGACGCAATTGACGCTGCTTTACATTTCGACTTCAGTATTATTGAGGACTCAATCAGATTCCAACCGCTGTTTAAGTTTATTGATACGTCCGCGAAAGAACATGTCGCGAATGTCAATGTTATCAGAAATGTCTGATATATTATTTTAAGTGTCTTTTTCATGTCTTTTTAACCTGTTTCTCCATTTTAAAACCATTCATCTAATAGTTACCCAATATATTTCTATATTAAACATATATTTAAGAATGACGACATATTAGCTAATACTTACGTATTATTTTTGAACATTTTACAAAATTAATAATCCTGATGATATTTAATTATATTCTAATCAATTAAAAGCAGATGTTATATGAATGTTACGATGAATAATATATAAATATTTTATTTTTACTTAAATTGTTAATATGATTCTAAAGAGGGTATATATTTTATATGAATACAGTTCATCTTACGTATACTAATTCTACCCTTTTCATGTTAAATCCGGACGATTATGGGATGTTATTTCAATAATAAATATTATATTTGTTATAATAATCTCGTATGTTACTATTTTTATTGATTTTATATATTATATTAATCTATTATTATACTTACATGACAATATTATAATATATTAAGTTCACTTCATGTTTTGATAATAAAACATTTTTATTAAAATCTGTGATTTTAATTCGGGTAAAGATTTTCGACGTTTCATTTCGAAGAAATTGAATCTCAATATCTCGATATATTTAATTATTTAGCCATATGGTTTCCAATATCCATATTCTTATACATTTCAAAATTGTTTTTTCGGCATAGTTTTGAACTGATTTGATTTGATATGATTTCATACGCGTGTTAAACTTGTGTTGAGAATTATCCCCTCTCCGGGATGCGATAAATCTGTTAAACCAGATGAGCGGATAGACAAGCTCTCGAAAAGTGGATGAAATACAACAGAGATGCCGATGAAATGTTAAACTCGTTGCCAAGGATACCAACGATCAGCCGGCATTTCCGAAATGACCGCAAGTGAAATTCTGTTTAGTGCAATCTCCAAATATTTACAACAAAGCATTTATTTTGCATGAGACACAGAGCAAGCATGAAGGCTTTCTTCCACCGCTGTCGTTGATGAGCGTAGCCGCCGGCGCGCAGAAGTATGGCCATGAAGTTAAAATCATTGACGCCAGCATAAAAGGGCTCGGGCCGGAAAGTATCGTTCGTGAAGCCGCCGAATGGGGAGCGGAAACTCTGGGGTTTTCGCTGTTTTCTTCGAATTTCTGTGAACATATTAAATATATAAAGAGAGTCAAGGAATTGTCCGGGCTGAAGGTGATCGTAGGAGGCAAGCATGCCAGCTATTACCCGAGGGAAACGCTCAGCCATGCGGAGATCGACTACGGTGTGATAGGCGAAGGCGACATCACTATCGGAGAGCTTTTGGATTCGATTGAAGGAAAACGATCATTGGAATCCGTGGACGGAATAATTTTCAGAAACGGCGGTGAATTGGCCGAGACAAAGCCGAGAGCGCTTGTGCGCGACCTCGACACGCTGCCTTTTCCCGCGAGGGGCCTGCTCAACAGCAACGACTACTATTCCATGGTGTCGCCGCTGAAAAACGTCACTCTTTCTATGGTATCGAGGGGATGCCCTTTCCATTGCATTTTTTGCGCTGTGGGTCAAACCGAATTCCGGCGCCGCTCGAAAGAGAACGTAATAGAAGAGATACGCATTTGCAGAGATGAATTCGGCGTCCGGCTTATCGATTTTCAGGACTCAACGTTCAACGTGAATCTCGACTTTACAAAGGAATTATGCTCCGAGATCGCAAAAAGCGACACTGGAATAAAGTTCATGGCCCGGGTCCGCGCGAATAAAGTCGATGCGGAACTCGTTCGCCTTCTCAAGGAGGCGGGTTTTTTCTTCGTAATGATCGGAATAGAATCCGGCGACCCGCAAATCTTAAAACGAATCAGGAAAGACATTACTCTTGATGACGTCCGCCGGTCCGTGTCCATGTTCAACAAAGCGGGAATCAGCGTAATGGGTTACTTCGTGCTCGGCCTGCCGGGCGACACGCGCGAGACCGTGATGAACACAATCTCATTCTCTACTTCTGTCGGATTGAGCTATGCGCAATTCACAAAACTTCTGCCGATGCCTCATTCTGATATTTATGTTGAAATGATGAATCGAACGGGAAAAGATGCGTGGAGCGAGCATACTGTCAATCCGAATGCTGACTTAAGTTTGCCTTTGCTCGACACGGACCTTGCGCCTGAAGAAATCGAAGAACTTCTCAACCTCGCGTTTAAACGTTTTTACTTGAGATTCGCGTTCATCACCCGCAGAATTCTCGAACTTCGCAATTTGAGCGAATTCATAAAATATGCAAAAGCGGCGCTTAGCCTCATATCCACATTATTCAAGAAATAAATTTAAACCGCATCGTTTTTATTTTCGCGCAATATCTGCAATAACTGTGTCAACCTCAGGATTTCATATAGGACAGAGCGGCCCGGTTGAAAAGCAATAAGACTTCCACTATACTTCATTTCACATTTAGGCATGCGCGCGGTTTGAAAACAACATGAATAAAACATTAAAAAAATGCTCGGTATACAGAACGATGGTTGCGTTCTTACTACTATGCATTGTTATCGAAATTGGGGCGCCGGCCTGTGTTTTTTGCAAATTAAACATAAATAATTTAGTCTTAAGAAACTATGCGCCTGATTCACTGTATATAAAAGAATATTCACGCGGAAACACCGCATCCCCCGAATTTGTTGTTATAGCTCCGTCTTTCACGGATAATGGAAATGATTGTGATTCACCCAATGACACACATTATTTAGGGAGACGCTCACTGCGCTGTTCATTTTCAAGCAATCGTTTCGGCAATTATGAATATCCTGACGGACCTATCCTGACAGCGGCATATACCTCCCAACGCCATTTGCCTTCAATGCCGGTTTATTCTTCTATTAGCGACAATAGCCCCGCCGGAGCGCTCTCCAACCTCAGAACCGTTGTTTTATTGAATTAGAATCCCGCAAAACTAACTTCAATATGCCGGCGAAAGCATGATGTGTGTGTTTGCTTCGCCAAAACAACCTTTTTGAGGTGAGATAAAAATGACTGCTCGAAAGTTTTCGATACTAATAGTTGATACAGATAAGAATAATCAGGAACTAATGCATAGCGCGCTTCTTAAGAAAGAGCGCATGATATACGCCGCCTATTCCTCAGAAGAAGCGGCCGCAATCGCTTCAGAGCAGTTGGTGGACATAATAATTCTGGACATCGGCGCTTCGAAACAAGGCTGGAGCGATTTCATGAACATTAAATCCAAAAGACATAAAGGGCCAAATATCCCCGTCTTTATGCTATCGAGCAATGATACCCTTCAAACAAAACTGTTGAGTTATGTTCGCGGCGCCAAAAGGTTTTTCCCGAAACCGGTTGATATAGAGGAATTGTCAAAAGAAATTGAGAAATACGAGATTAAAAACATGAAGGAGGCAATCGCATGAAATCAGTATATTTTACAATCATCCTTAGCGCTGCGATTCTCATTTCAGGATGCAGCGCTCGGCAAATAGTCACAAACGAAATTGCCAAGAATATTGTCGGCGTTCTCGACGCGCAGTATGAAGCAAATCTAAAAATAGAGCCGGCAAAGAATGTCGAAGCCGCGCAGTATTGCCTTTCCACTTCCGCGACTGTGGCGGCCGCTGTTCAAACAACCGGTCAACTGCTGAACGGATATAAAACCAGCGTTCAAGGCGACACGAAGAGCGAGGCGATTGCCGCTCAAATCGGAACTCTCCAATCAAATCTAAAGAACTGCGCTTATGTGCGTTGCAAGAATGTCGCCGGCGATGAGGTTTCCGCCTTGCGAAATCTCGCCGGCGCTCTCGGCTTCAACGCGGGAGTCGAACCTCCGGCCGATTCGTGCAAAAAATATGAGAAGCTTTCCAGAGAAATCAATAAAAAAGTTTCCAAGTGAAAGACCTCATACGGGTTGAATGAAAGGGCCGATCATGAGAAATCATTATTTAAAAGCCACATCCATTCTAACAAACAGCCGTGGCAATATATTTGAAGATCTGTTCCAGTATGTATTCGGAATTGCGATCATCGCCGTCGTTGCGTATTTTCTTCTTGGGTATGGAGTAAACACGTTAGTCGCAAGAATTCCAGTAAACGTGGAAAACCGTATTTTCAGCAATTACGGCGCGCCTCAGTCAAGCCAGCCGGTCGGCGCGAACGCCGCTAATAGTGAATCGTTTGCGAAACTTCAGAATATTCTTGAAAAGCTCATTTCCAATAAAGAAGTTCCGCCCTTGAATTATCGGCTGTTCATTATAGATCAAGAAAGCCCCAATGCGGTTGCCATGCCAGGCGGAGGGATCGGGGTCACGCGAGGATTGATTAGCGCGTTGAAAGAAGAACCTGCGCTCGCTTTCGTGCTTGGCCACGAGCTTGGGCACTTTCGATATCGCGACCATTTGAGAGGCCTCGGACGCATTATGGCGATTCGAATGATAGTCGCCTATTTCCTTGGCGATTCGGAAATCGGCAGTCTTATCGGAACAAACGCCCTGTCTTTGATGGATAAGAAATATTCACGAGAACAGGAAGAGGCGGCGGACAGATTCGGTGTCGGACTTGTTTTCAACAGCTACGGGGATGTTAAGGGCACGACCCGCTTGTTCGAAATTCTTGAAAAATCGGAGTCTTCGCCGAAGTGGGCCTACATGTTCTCAACTCATCCGGCTACAAGCGCCAGAATTGCCGCTCTTAAAAAATATGCCGGGGAACTGAAATCGGCAAAGGAAACGCCCGTAAGGAACCCGGTTAAATAGTTTCATTCTTAACAGTCTTTGAAGCGCAACATTTTTTGATTATTACAAAAACTCAGGAGGCGAATTATGAAATGTCCCGTATGCGCAGGCGTGGATTTATTGATGGCGGATCGGCAAGGAGTCGAAATCGACTATTGCCCTCAATGTCGAGGCATCTGGCTGGACAGAGGCGAACTCGACAAGCTCATAGAGCGCGCTGCAATCGTGGCGCCTCAACAGCAGATAGCGGCTGAGCCGCGCCGTGATGTATATGAGCGCCGCGATCATGACAAACACGGCCACGACGACCATCACGGCGATTATCACGGCCATAAAAAGCGCAAATCATGGCTCAGCGAGATCATGGATATCGGTTGATTAGCGAAACAGCTTAAAGCAAAACATGTTGCTTTAACCGATAATGGCGAGACGACGCCCGCAATAACTATTTATTGCGTCGTGAGTTTATAAGTTTGAGCGCGTAATCTACACGCGCCTTGAATGAGTATTTTTCTTTCTAAAACGCAGTCAAAGAAGGCGGTCTTAAAACAATGAATAATACGTGTTCCGAAAGAGAGAAAACAAAAGCCGCATCCAGTTCCGTCATAGCTGCTGTTTTCCTAACAGGCATAAAAATCGTGGTTGGTATTATGACGGGAAGCCTCGGGATACTGGCCGAAGCCGCTCACTCGGCGCTCGATCTTGTCGCTGCGATGATCACATATCTCTCTGTTAGAGTGTCGGACAAACCGGCCGACCGCGAACATTTGTACGGCCATGGAAAAATCGAAAATATATCCGCATTTATCGAAACGCTTCTGCTTCTCGCCACCTGCGTTTGGATCATATACGAGGCGGTCGAGCGACTGTTTTTCAAAACTGTCCATGTGGATATATCTATCTGGGCATTTCTTGTGATGGCCATTTCAATTGTGGTAGATGTATCGCGTTCAAGAATGCTATACCGTACCGCGCGAAAATATAACAGTCAGGCGCTTGAAGCCGACGCGCTTCATTTCAGCACGGATGTATGGAGTTCAAGCGTCGTTATACTTGGCCTGGCATGCGTTCTTCTTGGGAAACGATATGGAAATCTCGCTTTTCTCGACAAGGCCGATTCAATCGCGGCGCTCATGGTAGCTGTCATAGTGGTTTATGTCAGCTTTAAACTTGGCGCGCGAACAATAAGAGCGCTCATCGATTCAGCGCCCGCGGGCTTGCTGGAACAGGTCAGCAGCGTTGTAGAACGTTTCCCGGAAGTGTCGGATTGCCATAAAATACGTGTCCGCGCCTCCGGCCCTCAGGTTTTCGTGGACCTGCACATTATAACAAACAAAGATAAGACGCTTGAGCAGGCTCATGCCCTTACAGAGGAAATAGAATCGGCGATTCGATCTATCGCTCCCGGCGCGGACGTGACCGTTCATCCTGAACCGACTCCGGATTCGAATGACAACACAACATAATTATTGCTCAACAGAAGCGCAGGAAATTGGCGCGGCTTCAAATCCGATCAATCCTGTCAATTATTCAATTTTCCAATAACGGCAACATTGCCGTATAAGGCTATGTTCGGCGTCGATATTTAATGCGTAAAAGATACGTAAACTATGCGTAATTAGTGCGTAAAAGATGCGCAATTCATACGTAAAAGGTGTGTAATAAGTGCGTAAGAAGTGTGCAGTAAACGCGTTTTTGAGCTCTCCAACAGCTTTTTATTGATCATTTTCATCTTTTTCGCAGCATTTTTCATGCTTTTCGTTGAGTTTTAAAAACTCAATTTGTATACAATAGTTCTGTACTCTGAAACCTGTCTTTATTCTGCATTGTTTTTTCCTTCTTTTCGCTGTTTGCCGGTTTGAAGCTTTTCGCTCTCTGCTGTTTTAAGCTTTTCGCTGAGTTCTGGATTCTTGATTTCTGCCCTCTGTCGTTATTCGCGCGAAGCGCTTTGTATTGCGGTGGTCTCGACACCGCTTTGTCATGTCACGGTTTAGCGATTTACAGCGCATTTATATTTATCCTAACGCTTAAATCTCGGCCAGCCCCCAGTTACACACTCATGCTCCTCCACCCTGGTCGGAAAGCCCATCCCCCCTGACATCCTGTCAAATTGGATTCCGGTTCTCCGACCGGAATGATGTTCTATTTTTTAGATTGAATCCGGTAAGGACGGCGCATTAAGTGAATTGTCCTGAATGTGGATTGATTTCGCGAATTGGTGAGGACAGTTGTTGACAGAGGGGAGAATGTGATAAGATGAATTTTGTAAAATTTAACCAAAAAGAATTTATGATTAGGAATATCGACAATGAAATGCCCAAACTGCGCCAAGGATTTTGAAGATGTGCCGGATGAATGGATAGGAAAAAAAGTTAAGTGCGACCATTGTGGCTATATGTTTTTTTACGAAATTGTAATAAATCAAAAAACATCTGCTGCTAAAATTGATATATCGCTTGTTACGCTTTATTTGATAGGAATATTTATTGCGGTTGCAGAGTCAATAACTCACTTAATGTATTCATCAATCAGAATGGATCTTCATGTGTCTGAAACCAAGATGGCAATAATATACAGTATTTTAAGAACAACTCCAATGATCATAGCGATACCGATCGGTTTATTGTTAGACCGAAATAAAAGATCTCATTTAATCGCAATCGGTATATTTTTGTTCAGTTTATCGAATATATTAACAAGCTTTTCATATAGTTTCCCAATGTTGATGATATTATCAGTAATTTCAGGAATTGGGATCGGCTTTATTCTACCTGGCATAATTTCTTATATTTTCGATTACGCCAACGAAAATCATAGAGGCATTGCGCTTAGCTTATATTTAATATTATCAGGATTACTCGCGCCAGCTTCATATTTGTTACTGGGCGTGTTTTACAAATCATGGAAGATAACATTTGGGATTTTTGGAATTTTAGGAATTGTTTTTTCTTTTCTTATGTACAAATTAAAGGAGCCTAAAAGAAACGACAATATCATTCCCTTGGCAATCAGGAATTTGGCATTAAAAGATACGAATCTATTTAAAGCGCTAATTAGACCATCGGTTCTTATATTCATATTCGCAGGAATATTTTATAGTTTTGGAAATTATCATGAGTGGTTATTTCATTATTTTGAAAGATATAAGGAATTCGAGAGAAACGAATTGTTTACTCCCTCGATGATTGGTTTAGTAATCATGATGCTTTCATTGTTTTTAAGCGGGTACATATCGGATTTATATATGAAATATAATTATTTAGTTAATTATTATTTGATTATCGCAGGAATTATCGGATGTTTTATCTTTTTGCCCATATTAATTTATACAAATAGTAAGTTGGGTATCAATATTGTATATTGCATAATGGTATTATTATTTGGATTAGCGCGGATACCGTTTATGGTTCAATTGTTGTCTT
This sequence comes from bacterium, assembly GCA_041664945.1. Taxonomy (GTDB): domain Bacteria; phylum UBP15; class UBA6099; order UBA6099; family UBA6099; genus JBAYJY01. Next base: position 16,936 of record JBAYJY010000062.1, read on the forward strand.
TAATAAAATCGAAATACCGTATGACAATATATGGAATCGACACATTTGCAGTCTGGATATTTGGTTCTTCTATTTCGAAAATTGCAACTGGAGCGCTTTTCGATAAATTTAACCTTCAGATAGCCATGATTGTTCTTTCCATTATTTTCTTAATAAGCGCCATAGGATATGCTCTGTCTGGATTTTATTTATCGAAAGAGTTAAAAAGAATTTGAAATATAGTGAATCATGGGCAGTTCTTGCGATTTGCGGGTTCGCGAAGAGGCACAAGGGCATCGGTAGTTGGTAATTTTTGTGACAACTTACTTAATTCACCCCCACGACTCTGGATACACATTGGATACACAAATCTCCCACAAATATAGCTTTCTACGGGAATAAAAGGCAGTAGACAGTAGCCAGCATAAAGTAGACAGGAAAAAGAATAATATTATTGAATAAAAACTACGACGATTACTGCTTTAGAGATGGGAATTGAGATCGGGATTGCTTCGTCACTTTGTTCCTCGCAAAGACGACTTTCCGTTCGGGATTGCTTCGGCAAAAAGCTCCTCGCAAAGACGGTTCTGCGTGATTATTCCGCAGCCCTCAGCTTGGTAACTGATGCTCTTTAAATTGAAGCTGAATCCTTACGTTTAACCTACATACTAAAAACGCCGCCCCTTTGGCGGAGCGGCTGAAGGAGGAAAAAAACAGGAAATGAATTATGCCTAATTAAAAAGTAGGAATGAAGTTGAAAGGTATCGGGAAAGAAGGTTTTTAACGATAAGTGTCCTAAATGTCCTAGAATCCACTTTCTAGGACACTGTATTATATCGCTGAAATTAAAAAAGCCCCGATATTCGGGGCTTTTCATTGGGTGATAGTGGAGTCGAACCACCGACCTCATCCTTATCAGGGATGCGCTCTAACCAACTGAGCTAATCACCCATCGGATTCAAAAGTTTAATCACCGGACGCCTTAATGTCAAGAATTTTAGAATGGTTTATATTATGCCGCTGTCGCGATGCGTTTGACTCGGATTATCCCTGAATATACAATGATTTTAAATTGCCGGTGAAGACATGGGAAAGCGTATTGTGATGAAATCGTCATTTTCCCCGGCGCAACGGATCGGCATGTCGCTGATCTGCGGCGCAGCGCTTTCCGTATTCGTGAGAACAGAGTCGCTTCTTACAACCGGCCAGCAGCGCTCCGCGCTCACAATATACTCGGCCCAACGGCTGCTCGACGGCGGACGAATCTATCTGGACACTTTTTACGACCGGCTTCCGGGAGCAGTTTATTTCAACGCTATCGCGCTTTCGATCTGGAACTCCCTCGCATCCGTTATGATCTTCGAACTGTCATGCATCGCTCTCGCGTCGCTGATTTTATATTACGCGCTTCGGCGGCTGACTATTCCCGCACCTTCCGCCGGCGTGACCTCCGGTTGGTTCGGCATGGCGGCTCTCGCTCTCTCCTCGCTCGGCGGCGCGAATGAACCTGCGGAGTGGGCGCTTCCTTTTATCGCCGCTTTCGTATTCTTCTCGGCCGCCCCGGACGCCAAACGCCCAAGACCCGCGCACATATTTTTGTCTGGTCTCGCCGCAGGAGCCGCCGTCTGTTTTCTCGGCCGCGAGGCGTTCCTTTTTGTAATCGGGATGCTTGTCATCAGGCAACGGAGGGCTGTTTTCGCTCTCGGTTTCATACTCGCGCCCGCCGCTCTTGCCGCCAATCTCTACTTCTCCGGCGCTCTGCCTTCTTTCATGGAATCGACTTTGAGTTTCGGGTTCGCATTTCAAGAGAAAGACGGTTATCCGCATTATTTTATTTATATCATGTTCGTCACGCTCGTTCCTCTTATATTGCTTCTCGCGCCGAGACAGCGCTCCAAAGATAATAAAAACAGCGGCCGCAAATCTTTGAAAACCGCTCTGCTTGTATGGGCTGCTTTCGAGGTCGCGGCGCTTTTCAATAACGGGTTCATATCGGCGACTTCAATTCTTACGACACTCGTTCCGCTCACCATACTTTGGAGTCTGAAAACGGATAATGTTTTTACTGATCCGAAGCCTGTATTTAAAATCCGCACTGTTTATATTCTGATGCAAGCGAGTCTCTGCGGCATAATATTTCTCGCCCTTACGCCGGAAACGAACTTCGAATTGAACGGCGGACAAAAGCTTCGCGACGCCGCCGTTATCGCAAAGATTGTCGAAAAGAACTCGGCGCCGGGAGACCGGATCATGGTCTGGAGCGACTCGTCTCTGATTTACGTTCTTGCCGGCCGGAAAGCGGCAGTTTATTATCCTGCCATCGATCCGTTGTTTTCGCGAAACCTTGGGAGGCGCGCGGCGCCTCGCTATATCAGCGACCTTCGCGGCAATCCGCCAGCGCTTATAGTCGTCCAGGCCTCGCTGCTGCCGGAAGGTTTGAACGAGTTGTACTCAGACCGCGGCCTCTATGATATCGGGCCGTCGCAGAGTCCGCTTTTTGACTATGTTCACATGAAGCTTAAGAACAGCTACAAACTTCTCACCGTTGAAAACGGAATTGTTTTGCTAAGGCGCCTGAAGAAAATATGAAATCCGGAAAACGTCCGCTATTGCAAATTGCGCGGATTGATCATAATATTAAGATGTTAGGCATCTTGTGTCGGTCGCCGCAGCCTTTGGAACGGCGGCCATCCGGAAACGGATTGCTAAGCTGATGCTGGAATTCCAAAAAAAGTTTCAAGACCTCAACCTTTGGCCGTATATTGCGTTGGACAAAAACCGGCAGGCGGTGATGTTCTCTCCATGCTCGCAGGATGACCTCGCCCCGTTAGTCAATATGTATGAGACATTCGAGCCGAAGGCTTCGATTCAGGGCCTCCCGCCGCTCGACAGGTACGCGCGGATCGAATGGATAAAAAACACTCTCCGCATGGGCATGAACCTGAAAGCCGAACACGGCGGCATTGTCATCGCAGTCGGATCTCTCTTCCCGATGCAGGACCGCCCGGTCGTCGAACTCGGCGTTTTCGTTCACAACGAACACCAGAACCGCGGGCTCGGAACTCTCATCGCCCACATCCTTATGGTGGTCGCAAAACGGCTCGGCTTCGAGAAAATATGGTCCTACGAGGAACGCAACAACAACCGGATTCTAAAAATTTACATGCGGCTTGGTTTCCGCGAAACGATGAAGGAAAAAAACGAGGTGGAGCTGGAACTCGACCTTTCCCAGATCAGTTCCGAACTCGATCTTTCCGTGCGCCTTTCGCCGCCCGTCGTAGCCAAAGCGCAGGTTAAAGCCCCTGAGTTCGGGCACGGGCAGGAAATCCTGCCGGACACTCGCTCGATCTTCTTTTTCTCCTCTCACTTCGACGACTTCAAACTCACGCCGGGACACCCCTTCTCCGCTTCCCGCTCGAAACTTGTTTACGACATGCTCATAAAATACAACCTGCGCGACCTGCCGGGCGCTCAGATCGTCGAACCCGAACCGCTCGACAAGGAGTCGCTGCTCGCCTTCCACGATCAAAGGTATATTTACTATCTTGAAATCGCTTCTCAGGGCGCTTTTATTCCGCAGATGCTCGAATTCGGGCTCGGCTCCGGCGACAATCCCGTCATTCCCGGTATTATCGATTATTCCCTGCTCGCCGCCGGCGCATCCGTTATGGGCGCTGACATCCTCGCAGGCAGGCAGAACGTCAATCTCATTTTCAGCCCCACCGGCGGCTTCCACCACGGCGGCCCCAACTACGCTTCCGGTTTCTGTTACGTCAACGATGTCGTTCTCGCCATCAAATATCTGCTTCAAAAAAATCTACGCGTTCTTTACGTCGACATCGACGCCCACCACGGAGACGGCGTTCAATTCGCTTTCTACGACGAACCGCGAGTCCTGAAAATCTCGCTCCATGAATCGGGACGCACTCTATTCCCGTGGAACTCCGGTTTCGAAAACGAACTCGGCGAGGGCGACGGCTACGGATACAACATAAACGTGCCTCTCGCTCCGGGCACTGAGGATTCCATCTACAAAGAAGCTTTCAAGCGCACGGTCTGTCCGCTCGCGGAAGCTTTCAAGCCCGACATCTGCGTCGCTTCTGTCGGCGTGGACGCCATGTACACCGACCCGCTCACTCATCTATCGCTCACGAACAACGTCTATGCCGATGTGATTCTTGAAATCAGAAAACTGGCTCCGAAACTTCTGATGCTCGGCAGCGGCGGCTATAATCCCGACAATATCGCGCGCGACTGGACTCTCGCATGGGCGGTTCTGCACGACGCCGAGCCGTCCGCCGATTATTACGGACTTGCCGGTTCCATGATGACCGCGGCCGAAGTCACAGGCATGTCTCTAAGGGACACCTACCCCTTCGTATCCTCTGTCAAGATCGCCGATGCGCGCGCCGAAGCGATGCGAGTCATTTCTTACCTCGAACGGCAGGCCTTCCCCATCCACGGTTTATAATTTGTTTTCCTTGATTTTTCTTGTTTTAAAAGCGCGAACGGATCACGCATTCTCTCGCAGCATCTCCATGAAACCTTGCAGGCGGGTCATCAACTGACCTTCGAAATAGTTGCGCGTGTCGACACAATCAACATCGAGGTTGATCATCGGAACGCCTATATCGCCGAGCGCCGACTTCATAAGCTGCCTCATGCCGCAGTTCTGGCGGCAGCCCCAGTGCGACGGGTTGATAGCTCCATGAATCTTATAATCAGCCGCCATCTTTTTGAGCGTTTCAATTCTGTGTTCCCCTGTTCCGTTCAACGGATGCATGATCTGGCGCACTGCGAGGCCTTCAAGCGGATTGTCCTCGTCAAGGTCGTCCCAATAGATGTAATTCAACTCGTCAACAACGATCTTCGCATTGAATTTTGTCTGTAGATAGTCGATCAGGTTATTCTTATATTGAATTCTGTTCTGCACCCACAACAGCCTGAATTCCTCTTTCGGCAAATCCTTGCAGCCGCCGGCTATGTTGGCGCGTATCTCTTCGAGAAAAACGCGGGCGACTTCCGTTCCGGCGGGGCTCCCCATGAGCAACGCGAAGATAACCTGAAAATTCTTCAGCGTCTCGCTCGTTATCGGCGCCGGCGTCTGTTTGCAGGCCTCGTATATCTCGCGGACAATGCGCACCGCTGCGTTTGAATGCGCCGCCGCCTCGCGCAACCTGTCATGGTCGGCTTTCTTTCCCGAAAGCCGCTCTATGTAATCCATCATGTCCCGGTACTGGCCTACGAGATAGTCGATCTTTTCGCGCGTGACCGGCGGATACGGAATATCGAGCGTGAACGGCTCGACGCCGACAAGGCGCGCCATGTTGAGAATGGTTTTCAGGCCGCCGTCGCACGGCGATGTGGCCCCTATCAGCAACTGCGGCTTCCCGAGCAGTCCGTCGCTCGCCGCGCCGTAAAGCGCGCGGTGGTAGGCGCAACCGTCCGGCGTGATCCCGCTTTCCTCGCCTTTCTGAAGAAAATGCGGCGCCATTCCCGCGCTGCTCAGCATCGCGCCCACAAATTCTATATACACAGCCCCGACGTCCATCGACTGAAATATCTCGAACGGCACGAATACTCCCGTCCATGCGCTCGCGTATTGCGGATCGAACAGCTTCCGGCCGATTCTGCCGAGTTCGTAAACAAATATCCTGCGCGCGGTCTTCTCAACCGCAAGCTTTTTCTCCATCGACGACGCCAAGCTGTCGAAGTAGTCTTTCATGTTGAAATCCATTTTTCAGCCTCTCGCTCGCGGGTCCGGCGCGGTTAGAGCATCTCTATGAATGCCTGTATGCGAGTCGCAGCCTGACCCGACGCGGTTGTATAGTCGCCCTCAATGAACAATGCTCTGATGTCCAAATCCTGCATCATCCTGCGCATCTCCGGCACATTGTATAAATGTGTATCGCAAAACTTGAGAATGTAAAAGATTACTCCGTCCGGGCGAACGCTTTCGACGAGCCGCTTCATGTATGCGACCGAATCGTCCGGAACTGCCATTCGAGGACATGGCGGCTTTGAAAGATAGGCCTCTGCAAGCGCGGCAAAAGGCGGCGCGCTCTCATCCGGTTCCGGCATTTCCCAGAACCGCCGTCCCGCGCATAGATCATCCGCCACAACACGCGCGCCATACGATTCTATCATCCGAATCCAATCCGGATCGTCCAGCATATTGCCGGCGATTATCACGGCCGGCCCCGGCTGCGCGGCTTCACCGCCTTTTTCAAGCGCATCCGACAGCATTCTTATCGCATCCGCGGCCGGCATCCGCTGCGCCCCGAGCATCAACCCGGCAAATCGCGAACCCGCGATCGGCGCTTTAGCGTCACGCCTCTTCTCATCCAGTTTCGCGGCGATAGCCCTCAATTCTTTATATGTCTTTATTGAGTCAATAATTCTTTCATCTCCGATTTCCTTTCCCGTTTGCTTCTTAAACCATGTTGTCAGCGCGGCTATTTGTCCTGACAACAACGCAACGCTCACAGGCGTGTTTTTCTTTGGTATAGTCAGTAAATATATCGGCATATCTGGCTTTCGCGACTTCCAGATGTCATATAGCCGCCTCTGCGCGTCACACCCGTTTGTAAACACAACGCAGTCGAGAAAATCCAGATCGCCGGATTCAGCGGCCTCCACACATGCTTTTATGTATGGACATATATTAGTATGCATTATGGAATCCGCCGCGCCTGAAGATGTTCGCGCGCCTGATATCCTGACCGGCGTATATCCTGCCGCATCGATTATTTCAACCGGGGTATATGAACAAAACCAACCAGCGGCCGGCTTTCCATATTCTTTTATTTTATTTGACACGCTTTCCTCATAAATATCATTGATCATGATTATTCTCCCACCACATTATAACGTCTTTTATGTATGTGAAAATACAATTTTTTATTGTATTTGTTGTTTTCCTTTTAATTTGTGTTAATATACTTATTGATTATTGAAAGTAATTAATTGGGTTTTTACACTTGAATCGACATGGAATTTTGAAAAAGCATTAAAATATCTAATAGCGTATTGAAAAGTATTAGTAGTAGCGGGATATAAAAACAAAATTTAGACGGGGAGAAAATCAAAGATGAAAAGAACAGGATTGGTCTGTGTGTTTGTTATGTGCGCGCTGGTCATCGCGCCGTTGTTCGCGAAAGCGGCCGGGCCGGGCCCGGTGAAAATTTCCACCATGACGAGGGTGGAGGGCCACACGAAGATTGCCGACAACACCGGCAACTACAGCGGAGAGACTTATGTTTACAACATGATCTCGCTGACGCGGGTTCTGGACACAAGCGTGATCGGCAGTCTCTACTATCTGAATCAGTACAGTCTG
>JBAYJY010000063.1:0-23928 GCA_041664945.1 bacterium
CCCCGGCGCTCGGCGATGTCAAAGCCAAGATCGTTGACACGCAGTTGGCGGCGGCAGGCAAGATCGAACTCACAGAAGCCAACATCATCGTCTCCGGCGGCCGCGGAATGAAGGGCCCGGAGAATTACAAACTGATCGAAGACATGGCAGCCGTTCTCGGCGCAGCCGTCGGCGCTTCCCGCGCCGCGGTCGACGCCGGCTGGCGCCCCCACGGCGATCAGGTCGGCCAGACCGGAAAAACGGTCAACCCGTCACTCTATATCGCCGCCGGAATTTCCGGAGCCATTCAGCATCTCGCCGGAATGAGCTCTTCCAAGTGCATCGTCGCCATCAACAAAGATCCCGAAGCCCCCATCTTCAAAGTTGCGGACTACGGAATCGTCGGCGACCTGTTCACAGTAGCTCCGATCATGACCGAGGAATTCAAAAAGCTTCTTGCGTAAGCAACACTTGTTCTTTAAGTGACAACTAATACCGGGTCTGCAGCAATGCCGCAAAGTAGCGGGTACACCGCGGCATGAAGTGAGGGCCGAAGGAGAGCAACAGGGAGCGGGTTTTTCCTCACGGAACGCCCGCTCCCTTTCTCACCTCCGGCAGGCCGGACTATGAACCCGGAAAAACCCGTAAAGGTAGGTTTCCCCACATGAATCACGAAATCATACTTACGCCTTCCGCAAATCCGATCCTAAAAGGCATTTTTATCCTTTTATTCATTTGCGCGATCGGAATTTTCTCCCGCAGAGCGCTCTTTCTTTACAAATGCATCACGCTCGGCGTAAAGGACCCGAAGCTTCGAATCAACGACATCTTCAAGCGAGTCATGAGCGTAGTCATTTTTGTCTTCGGACAAAAGCGCGTCATCATGTTCCTCGGCGGCCTCGGACACTTCATCATCTTCTGGGCGTTCCTGATGATCGGCTTCGCCACCACGGAATTATGGACAAACGCCATCTTCCCGTCGGTTTCGTTCTGGAAGATCATTCCCGGCTTCCAATTCGTCGGCCTCGTCGTAGACATCATCAGCTTGCTCTGCCTAATCGCGATCGCCATCTCCATCATCCGGCGAATCTTCATCAAGCCGGTTCGCTTGGAAGGTCCGAAGGCGGGCAAGATCGACGCATTCATCATCCTCTCGCTGATCTCTGTCCTGATCATCACCTACTACATCATGGGCGGCGTCAGAATCAATGCGGGCGAAATCCCCGCACAGTGGGCGCCGATATCGAATCTCTTCGCGGGCCTCGTTCCCAGCCTCGAGACATCGAAAAGCTCGGCAATGGCAGTGTTCGCCGTCTGTTGGTGGATTCACGTCCTCGATCTGTTTGTCTTCATGTCCTACATTCCGCATTCAAAGCACCTTCACCTGATCGGCTCCATCCCGAACATCTTCATGCGCGATTTCGGCCCCACAGGCGCCATCAACAAGATGAACCTCGAAGACGAGAACCTCGAAACTTTCGGCGTCAACGCCATCGAACAGTTCACTTGGAAGCAACTCTTCGACGGTTACGCATGCACCGAATGCGGCAGATGTCAGGAACAGTGCCCCGCCTACAACACTGAGAAACCGCTCACGCCCAAAGGCCTCGTGCACGAATTGAAGGAACACCTGTTCGAGCGCGGCGCGGTTCTTCTTAAGGAAGGCAAGATCACCGAGGAAAACCTCGAAGTTCTTAAAGAAAAATACGAAGTTCTCAAGAAAAATCTTATCGGCGACGTGTTCAGCGAAGACGTCATCTGGGCGTGCACCACATGTCAGGCCTGCCAGACAACCTGCCCGGTCTGGATCGAACACGTGCAACTCATCATGGATATGCGCCGATACCTCGTGCTCACTGAGTCGAAAATGGGCCCGGAAGTCCAGCTTACCCTGAAGAACATGGAAAAGAACTCGAACCCGTGGGGCATCGGACAGCACAAGCGCGCCGAATGGGCCGCCGGACTCGAAGTTCCCACGTTCGCAGAGAAACCGGACGCCGAATACCTTCTTTACCTCGGCTGCTCCGCTTCGCTCGACGAGGAAAACAAGATCATCGCTCAGGACACCGTCAAGATCCTCAAAGCCGGCGGCGTCAGCTTCGCCATCCTCGGCGAAGAGGAAATGTGCTGCGGCGAAACCGCGCGGCGCATCGGCAACGAATACCTCTCAGCCGCCATGATGGAAGGCAACGTCGAGATATTCAAAGCCTACAACATCAAGAAAATCATCTCCCCCTGCCCCCACTGCTTCAATACTCTTAAAAACGAGTATTCACAGTATGGCGGCGACTACGAAGTCTATCATCACAGCGAGATCATCATGAAGCTTCTAAACGAAGGCAAACTGAAGCTTACAAAGAAAGTGGACATCGGCAAAACCACCGTTCACGACTCATGCTACCTCGGCCGCTACAACAACATCTACGAGCAGCCGCGCAACATCGTCACGTCGACGACAGGCAACTCGCCGCTCGAGATGGCGAAGAACCACAAGCTCAGCTTCTGCTGCGGAGCGGGCGGCGGCAGAATGTGGATGGAAGAAGACCTCGGCAAGCGCATCAACGAAGTCCGCGCGAAAATGGCGGTCGACGCCGGCGCGACATCCGTTTGCACCGCTTGCCCGTACTGCCGCACAATGTTCAGCGACGCCTTCAAAAACCTCGAAAAAGAGGACATGAAGGTTTACGACATCAGCCAGCTCGTCGCCGACGCGCTCTGATAGTCCGCTGAAATTCAACGACTAAACAAAAAGCCCCGGCGGCCTTAAGCCTTCGGGGCTTTTTTTATGATATATTAGGAGCGCGGGCATCCTGCCCGCTTATATGCTGCCTGCCAACAAAGCGACATCATGATTTCGCAGTCCGAATTATTGCCCTACAGCGCTTTTACCCTCTTGAGGAGCCACGAATAGACCGACGGCAGGCAGCGCGCGACGTATACCGGGTACTTTTTGCCGAAGCTTCCCAGCAGAACCTCTTCCCTGCCCTCCAAAATCGCTTTTACGATACTTTCCGCGACATACTTAGGAGACATGCCCGCCTCAATGTGCTTGTCCGTCTTGCCGTATTTCCCGCCGTCGCCCATCAGCGAACTGTATCCTATCTTCGTGCTGACCCCCGCCGGGCAGATGAGCGTCACCTTTATCCCGTCGCGCCAGACTTCCGCCCGCAGCGATTCAAAAAAACCCTGAAGCGCATGCTTCGCAGCGCAGTATACCGCCCGCGTGGGAATTCCCAACAGCCCCGCCAGGCTGCTCGTGACGACTATGTGACCCGACTTTTTCTCTATCATCGAGCCGATAACCGCATGCGTCAGCGCCGCGTGGCCAGTAAAATCCACATCCATCACCTTTCTTAACACCGCGTTGCTCGTATCCTTAACCTCTGACCTATGGCTTATACCGCCGTTGTTGATGAGAATGTCCACCTTCCCGAATCGCTCAAGAACACTCTTCATTTTGGCGTCAAACGTGTCGATTTCAGTCAGATCAAGCGGAAGCGCCATGACATCCGCGCCGGACCCGCATTTTTCCTTCACTCTGAGCAGTTCGGCGTCCTCGTTCGATGAAATGACGACTTTCGCGCCTTCCGCCACGAAACAGTAAGCGAGTTCCTCGCCGATCCCCGATGATGCGCCTGTTATCCATACGACTTTCCCTGAAAATCTTTCTTTCGGATTCATTTTATCAATTGCCCTCCGGCGTTTGTTCTATAGATTGATTAATCATTGTATTGTACCAGAGACCTTGAAAAGACGTAACGGAAGCGATGAAAAACTTTAAGTCGCATTATGTTACGCTTTTGTAAACTGAGACATTACAAAGCGGTGTCGAGACCACCGCAATCCAAGGACGCTTGAAATGCAAGCGTCTACATTGAATACAAAATTAACTTCAACCCTTTAGCTCCATCTATCTACTAAAGCTTTACACCCCCTTACAAAAGGATATTGTGAATTTAAGGCGCAAAGCGGCCAATCTTCATTCCCAATGCGAATCGATGGCGTTAGAACGAATCGCCGGGCATATACTTAACTATATTTATTCGTGTCGTGCAAACTTCACTCTACTTAATAAATTAATTTAGTCCGTATTGAAACTTTTCATCAAATATCGTCTTTTCAAACCGGCCGTTTTCCTGTCGTATCGCTCACAAAGTATCATTGCGAATCAATATGTAGTGGGCAAAAAATATATTGCACAAAATGTTGGGATACCGGTTGACATGGTTTCAACTACGGCATAAAATCAGATACTCGATCATGAAATAGACCTGCGTATAGGCAATATTGTGGTCGATGCGTCAATTTAAGGCTTTATTTCGGAGGCAGTTTCTCTAAAAATTTGTAGAAGCAGTTTTGCAGGCAAGCGTAGAAAGACCCGGCGTCAGGAATTTTCGAGAATCTCGAAAGCATCTTAATTCCCATCCGGCGGGCCCCAAACATAAAGCATCAAGCCTGAAAATTCGAACTGAACCGGCGGCCCTCAAACCGTCGAACGGTTCTTCGGCGCGCGAGCTTTTATTTCGCCTTTTTTAGCGCCGGAAATATTATTAAGCGGCTTATGAGACACCGAACCGCTGAATTCATCATTCCGAGGATAGGTTAATGACATCTAAGATTATCAATCTGATTCGCAAGCGGGACGGCAGGCTTCAGGAATTTCAGACAGAACGCATCACGGACGCGATTTACAAGGCTTTCGAAGCGGTTGGACGCCCTGAACGCGAGCGGGCGGAAGAAGTCGCGCGCCGCGTGTGCGCCACTCTCGCTATCTTTTATAAAGGCGACCGCATCCCGGCGGTTGAAGAAGTCCAGGACCTCGTCGAAGAAAAACTCGTCGAGATGGGCTATGCGGAAATCGCAAAAGCATACATCCTTTACCGCGATCAGCACGCAAAGTTCCGCGAAGCCGGCGCGCTCCTCAAGGACATCATCGAAATAGTTGATAAATACGTCGACAAGAACGACTGGCGCATCAATGAAAACAGCAACATGGATTACTCGCTTCAGGGCCTGAACAACTACATCGCCACCTCTGTCGTTTCGAAATACTGGCTATCGAAAATTTACCCGCAGCGGGTGCGCGAAGCGCACGAAGCCGGCATGTTCCACGTGCACGACCTCGGCCTGCTAAGCGTCTATTGCTGCGGCTGGGACCTTCAGCAGCTCTTAATAAAAGGGTTCCAAGGCGCTTTCGGCAAGGTCGCCAGCTCGCCGCCCAAGCATTTCCGCAGCGCGCTCGGACAGATCGTCAATTTCTTCTATACTATGCAGGGCGAATCCGCAGGCGCTCAGGCATTTTCCAACTTCGACACTCTGATGGCTCCTTTCATCCGCTATGACGGACTCACTTTCGACGAAGTGAAACAGGCGATGCAGGGCTTCATTTTCAACCTTAACATTCCGACACGCGTCGGGTTCCAGACGCCGTTCACAAACCTGACGATGGACCTTCAGCCCTGCCCGACTCTGGCCGACCAGCGCGTTATCGTCGGCGGAATCCCTCTCGAAGAAACCTACTCCGAGTTCCAACCGGAAATGGACCTGATCAACCGCGCTTTCGCCGAAGTCATGATGGAAGGCGACGCTTTCGGACGCATATTCACATTCCCGATTCCAACCTACAACCTCACGCGCGATTTCGACTGGGACAACCCTAAACTCGACTCTCTCTGGCAGATGACCTCGAAGTTCGGCATCCCCTACTTCGCCAACTTCATCAACAGCGACATGCAGCCGGAAGATGCGCGCAGCATGTGCTGCCGCCTCCGGCTCGACAAGCGCGAGTTGCTAAAGCGCGGCGGCGGCCTGTTCGGCGCGAACCCGCTCACAGGCAGCATCGGCGTCGTCACAATCAACCTGCCGCGCGCCGGCTATATCTCCAACAGCGACGAGGAATTTTTCGCAAATCTCGATAACCTGCTCGACCTCGCCCGCCTCAGCCTCGACATCAAACGCAAGCGGCTCGAACAATTCACCGAACAGTCGCTATATCCCTATTCGAGATTCTATCTCGCAGAGGTCAAGGAACGCGCCGGACATTACTGGGCCTATCATTTCTCGACGATCGGCCTCATCGGCATGCACGAATGCTGCATGAACTACCTCGGCGTCGGCATCGAAACAGCCGAAGGCCTCAAATTCGCAGGCCGCGTTCTCGACCACATGCGCGCCCGCGTTTCCTCCTATCAGGAAGAAAGCAAGGAAGGCATACTTTATAATCTCGAAGCCACGCCCGGCGAAGGCACTTCCTACCGCCTCGCGCGCCTCGACCGCGAGAAGTTCAACGACATCATCACCTCCGGCGACGACGGCGAACCCTACTACACAAACTCGTCGCAACTCCCCGTCGGCGCCACCGACGACATTTTCGAAGCCCTCGAGCATCAGGACTCGCTTCAGGCCAAGTACACCGGCGGCACCGTCCTGCACGGCTTCATAGGCGAACGCATCGAAGACATCGAACTGTGCAAAAAAATCGTGCGCAACATCGCCAACCGCTTTAAACTGCCTTATTTCACAATCACGCCGACTTTCACAATCTGTCCCGTGCACGGCTATATTTCCGGCGAACATTTCGACTGCCCGTACGAAGACAATATCGGACACGACCCGCACTCGGATTCCGCTATACCCCAGCCCGCGGCAGCCGGCGCCAATCCGTGTAAGGCCCGCACCGAAGTCTATTCACGCATCGTCGGCTATTTCAGGCCGGTGCAGCAGTGGAACCTCGGCAAGCAGCAGGAGTTCCACACGCGACGCACTTATATGATCGATCCCGCCATCATCGTTTCCGACCCGGAGAAGTTCAGAGCCGGCGCAGAACAGGAAACTCAGGCGGCCGCCAACACAACTGCTTAAGGAAGTGATTAATTATGGATCATTGCCCGATTAAACAGTTCCGCGGCACGACCCTCATTGACTACCCCGGAAAGGTCGCCTCTATCATCTTCACCGGCGGCTGCAACTTCCGCTGCCGTTACTGCCACAACCGCGCGCTCCTCGATTCGGAGGCGCTCGAAAACCTCGACACCGAGAAGGTTCTCCGCTCGCTCGCCAACCGGCGCGGTTTCATCGAGGGCGTTGTCATCACCGGCGGCGAACCCACCATTCACCACGGCATAATCGAACTTATCTCACGCATCAAACGCCTCGGACTCGCCGTCAAACTCGACACCAACGGAACTCACCCGGAAATACTTGAGTGGCTGATCGAGGAAAAACTGATCGACTACATCGCGATGGATTATAAAGCGCCGCTTCACCGCTACGAAATTGTCACAGACGCGCCCGGACTCGAAGACCGCGTTCGCGCCTCCGCGAGTCTGATCATCAAAACCGCGGAACGCTATGAATTCAGAACCACTATTCACCCAATGCTGCACACCGCCGACGACATAGACAATATCGCGATCGAACTAAAAGGCGCCACCGCCTATTACCTGCAGCAGTATTACCCGTTCGACTCGATAGACAAAACGCTGCTCGAAGCCGTCCCCTACCCGCCCGAATTCTTCCACGCCGCCATCGCGCGCAATAAACATCACTTCAGCGTTATCGCCGTCCGCAACCTGCTCGAGCCCTCAAAAACCTACCTGCCGCCCACAACTCCCGAGTCCGTCTATGCGGCCGATATCCTCCCGGAAACCCTCCGCGTGGACTATAAGGCGTTTTAAACGGATTTTTTCACCCTCGTTTGTCATTCCTCACCCTCGTTTGTCATTCCTCACCCTCGTTTGTCATTCCTCACCCTCGTTTGTCATTCCGAGCAAAGCGAGGAATCTCAAATATACTTTTTAACAGAAGACGCCTTTGCGCGCGGAGCGTTTGGCGTGCGGTGACTCGTTACCACGCATTCTCGCTACAATGCAGACAAGAATGTCCTGCTGGCCGCTTCGCGTCCACAAAATCACAACCCCCAAACCCCTTTATACGGGGGAGTAAAAACCAATGGAATAATACAATATTTATCAGCAACCTATTACCTGATTGTGCTTAAAATCTCTTGCATACTTTGTGCTTACGGAACGATATTATTTAAAACTCCACCTTATAAAAGGGGGACACAGGGGGGTGTGATTTCCTAAGAAACGCCTCGCCTCAATCCCCTTGGTAGAGGACGGGAAAGCCTTCCCAGAAGTCGGGCAGTTCGGGATATTTTGTTTTGTACCAAGAGCCGCTCTTGCCGACGTATCTGACGCGGTGGTAGGCGGCGATGTCTTCGAGCGGGTTGCCGTCGATTACGACGAGATCGGCTTTTCTGCCGGGCGCCGCCGCTCCGAGGTCGAAACGGCCCACGAAGTTCGCGGCTTCTATAGTCGCCGAGCGGACCGCCTGAAGCGGGGTCATTCCGATGTTGACGAGTCGCAACAGCTCGTCGGCGAGTTCGCCGGGGAACGCCACAGCGGCGCCGAAGTCGGTTCCGGCGAGCATCGGGACGCCGGCCGCGAACAGATTCCGCGTGTTGCGCTCCTCGGTGTCGTAACAGTAGCGGTTCGCGCGCGTATAGCCAAACGAACCGTCGTAGCTCTCGCCGCTGAACGACGTCCACGTTTCGCAAACCCAGGTCAGGTGCGCGAGCGCCTGCGGCTCGAAGAAATCCTTCGCCCGCTCGCTCTTTATAAATCCGATTTTTTCCTCGAATCGCGCCTGACTGTCGTTGATCGTCAGCGTCGGCACGATGGTAATTCCTTTTTTGACAACCGCCTGAACCTCTTCGGGCAGCATGTTCCGGTCGTAAACGCCGTGTTCGAGCGTATCTATGTCGAATTCGAGCAGATGAATCATATCCTCGGACCAGTTATGATGGACGCTGACCTTGAGTCCGTTTTCGTGCGCCGCCTTGCACAGGCCGCGCAGCACATCATCGGCGATCGCAGGCAGCGTGCGCCCGTCAACCAGTTTGCGCGAGAGACGCGTGTAACCGACCTTGATCAGGTTGGCGCCCTTCACCTTCAGATATCGAACGATCATCGCCGCTTCCAACGGCGTTGTCGGATTATACTTCGGCTGCCCTATCGCGCCCGCGGCGATTCCCGGAACCTGCTTAACCGCTTCGGGATAGCCGCCTTCGCAACTGAAAATGCCGCCGGACGCGAGAATGTCCGGCCCTGGAATCTTGCCCGACGCGATTCTGCCGCGCAGTCGATTCATTATTTTGATCGGCGAAAGCATATCGCGCACACAGACAATGCCGGCTGCGAGCGTCGCGATAGAGTTCCGGTCCATCTGCTTGAATGTCCAGAGTCCGGGAACGCCTTTTTGTTCGGTCAGATAGGGGCTGAGAATGTGGCAGTGGCAGTCTATAAGGCCCGGCGATAGCGTGAGGCCCTCGAGGTCGATCGAGCCTCCCGGAGCGCTGTCGGGCGCATTTATGTCTTTAATTATGCCTTTTTCTATGAGAACGTTGGATACCGGCCTGAGTTCAGCCTTTTCAACGTCCAGAACCCTGACATTCCTGATTAATAAACGTTCGCGCGATGCAGCAAGCCGTGTAAGCATATCAATAATCTCCGCGATGATTATAAACCATCCAGCGGGATATTCAACCCGGATTCGGCAATAGGAACCGAATCCGTTGTAATGCCCATAGTGGCGATATGCTTCGTTTTCGGCGCAACTCATCCACTCTGAAACATTACTCCAAAAACCTGAATGGCGGTTTTTGTTTCAACAACTATTTATCATGTTGTTCCAAATAATGGAAACCAGTTCATCGCCCTAAAGCATCGGCAAGCATGGAAACAATGATTCCGTGGAGTTTTGAGACAAGTTCTTTGACAATTTCGGGATTGTCGACATCCGCGGAATGCTCTGTGAAGTAGTCGGCGGGCTCGCCGAATCTGATATGGAACTGCGAGGGGAACGGGATCAGGCCGAGCAGACCGAACCAGGGGAAGATCGGCGTGATCGGAAAGTGTTTGAACCCTGCGAAATTGAGGTCGATTTTGCCGAGCGTCATGGCGGCCTCTTCGGAGCCGGTGACGATGGTGGGAATTATCGGCGCGTGATATCTGAGAGCATATTCCATGAATCCGAGAGTGAATTCGGAGACGTGGTACTTGTTGAAGATGGTATGCACGTCGCCCTCAGCGCCGGTGGGGAAAACGAGAACGAGGTTGTTGTTTTCGAAAAGCCGCCGCATGTTTTCGTCGCAGCCGATGATCTGGCCGCAGCGTGAAAGAGCGGAAGAAGCGAACGGAATGCTGGAAATGCCCTTGTTGGTGATGGTGCGGATGAAACGCGGTTTTTCCTTTTCGACGAGACCTGCGATGTAGATCATTGAGGCATCGAACGGCAGGATCGGCGCATGGTTCGCGATAATGAGGCCCGGCCCTTCGTCCGGCAGATTTTCAAGTCCCTGAGTGTCAACGCGAAAGTAATATTTATAGAAAAAAAGAAATACCGCGAGAATGTCCGAAGCCGCTTCGACGTCGGCGCCGAAAATATCGTATTCGCCCTCCTTGATGCCGGCGTCGGAGCGCAGAATGCGGTCGCGAACATAGTCGCGCGCGTTGCGGTTCAGAAAATCCTTATGCGTGAGGTCTCTATAGTCGTCCAAGCGAAACGCTCCGCCGCGCTCTGTTATTTCACAGGATCGTAGCCGAGTTCGTTTTTCGCGCGGGCGCCGTCAACGGCGAATGTGTATTTGAGATAGTTGTAATCAAATTTAACATTATTGGCCCAAAGCGACCTGCCATGGGAGTGGATCAAAAACTCGGGAAGCGGCAAAGCAGTCTTGCCGAGCTTGCGAATGACGTCTGATATCGGAGCGAAAGTTTTGCCGCGGATGTTGTAAGCGCCCTGCGCCTCCGGGTTTTTCAGCGCGATTGAGAACGCGTCGAGCACTTCATTGTCGAACATCGTCATGAACATGGGGTCGAAACCGAGCGGTGTCGGAACAATGCTGCCCTGCATGTACCTTGTGAGGATGCCGGAGCCGCCCGAGCGCCAGATCGGAACGAAGCGCAGAATGACGACGCGGCAGTTCAGCCCTCCGCCGCGCGCGAAAGTCTGGCAGATGAGATCTGCTTCAACGCGGTCGCGGATGGGCGGAATATCGCGGTTTCCGAGCAGCGGGTGGTTTTCGCGCACGATAGCCGGGTTGTCCGGGCGCGCGCCGTAAACAATCGTCGAGCTGGGATAGATAAACGTCTTGACGCCGTATTTCTCGGCGAGTTCGAGCATGTGGAAAGTGCCGTAAACGTTCGTGATCATGAGTTCATCGCTGGTTGTCTCCGGCAGGCCGGACTCGAAAGCGAGGTGGATTACGGCATCGATCTTGCCCTCTACCTTAAACAGGTCTTCGATACGTTTTTTACGCGTATCGCCGGCGCGGAACTTCATTTCGCCGTGTATATCGGATTCATGGCGCACATCAACGCCTACGATTTCGACTCCGCTAATTTCCTCGCGCAACCTCCGGGCAAGCTGTTTGCCGAAATACCCGTTCGCGCCGGTTATCATTATCTTCATGGTCGCTTCCGCCTGAGTAGCTGTTTTAAGTGAAATGATTATAACATAAAATCGGAGCCTATATAAGGGCGCCCGCCAAAAATCGATGTTATCGCCCTTTCATTAATATATTTTGTCTTAATGGCTGCGTTGCGCAAGAATAATGTTTTCCCAACGTTAATTGACGCTATTCAGTCGAATCTTTTATCGCCGCCGCAGGGAACCCAAAAACATCTGATTTTTGCATTGTCATTATGAAATGAATGTAATAAAATTATATTAATAAATCGAACGGGCAATTTTTATGCAACAAAGAAAGTGTGATCAGAGTCACGCACAGTTTTGTTGAGAATATATGACAATAAAGCGATAATTGTTTGGCGCAAAGCGTCAAACAATGGAGCGGCCCGATAACATGAGCGATTCAACAGCCGAAGAACTAAAGAAGCAACTCGAAGAGTTGCGGGCGGAACATGAACTGGCGAAAGCCGGGATTTCACGTTATGCCGAACTTAATAATAAATACCAGAAAACCAAAAGCCGCCTCGAAGCGATTCAAATAGCGCTGCCGGATATGGTTTTCGATCTTGATATCGAAGGACGTTTTTTGGCTTTTTATGCGCCACACCCGGAAAGCCTTTACGCAAAACCGGATGAATTCATAGGCAAGAAGATCGACGAAGTGATTCCCGGCGACGCCGGCGCGCTTCTCTCGGGCGGAGTGCGGAGATGCGTTGAAACCGGCGAAAAAACAACTGTCAATTATTCGCTGGCAATCGCAGGCATCGAGAACTATTTCGAGGCGGTAAACACCCCTGTATGGGATGTGAATCATAAGTTGGAAAGAGTTCTCGCCGTTGTCCGCGATATCAGCGCCAGCAAACGATATGAAGTCGCTCTGAAAAAGAGCGAGCAGGAAAAAGCGACTGTGCTTAACGCGACGTCCGAGCTTGTCATCTACCTCAATCCCGAGATGAAAATTATCTGGGCGAACAAAGCCGCGGCGGATTCGCTTGATTTGACTCCCGACCAACTTGTTGGACACTGTTGTTTCGATATTTGGTACAAAACCCCCAGTGTTTGCAACGCTTGTCCTGTTGAAAAAGCGCTTAAAACCGGTGTTCCGCAGGAATGCGAGATTGAGACGCCAGACGGAAAATCGTGGTACATACGCGGCTACCCGGCCCGGGACAAAGAAGGGAAACTGATCGGCGTCGTAGAACTGGCGCTCGATATAAGCGACCGCAAGAAATCAGAAACCGCGCTGCACATAAGCGAGGAGAAATTCAAAAACCTGACTGAAGAAATCGCGGACGGCGTTGTCGTAATCAGCGACGATCAAAAATATATCTGGCTCAACAAAGCATTCGCGAGGATGTTCGGATACACGGTTGAAGAGCTCACCGGCGCGCCGGCGGGAACGGTCATCGCTGAAAAATACGCAAAAAACTTAAAGCGCATGGCTGGCAGCATGATTTCCGATCAGCCCGGCGAAGCGACTCATTTTGAAAGTATCGGAAAAAAGAAAAACGGCGAAGAAATTATTATCGAAGCGTCCGCGAAACGAATCATTTTTGAAAATAAACCCGCTCTTCAATCCGTAATGCGGGATATCACGGAACGGAAGCGAACCGAGGAAGCGCTGATCGAGAGCGAGGCGCGCTACCGCTCGCTCGCTGAAGCGGCGCAGGACCTTATTTTCATCATCTCCCCGGATGGAATAGTTCAATACATCAACAGTTTCGGCGCTTCGCAGGTCAACCTCACTCCTGAACAGGTGATCGGCAAACCTCATTCGACCTTTTTTCCGGCGCAAACTTCTGAAAGGCAAAGAAATAATCTACAGAACGTTTTTAAAACCGGCGAACCGGTCCATGTTGAGTCCGTCACATACTTCCCGGGACGCGTCTCGTGGCTCGACACGCGCATTGTCCCCATCCGGAACAAAGCGGGAATCGTAACAGAGGCTCTCGGCATCTCGCGCGACATAACCGAGCGCAAACTTGCCGACGAGCAATTGATCAAAACGAAAAAAGAGGCTGAATTCTACCTCGACCTCATGTCGCACGACCTGACAAATTTCAATCAGACAATTCTCGGCAACCTTTCTCTTGTCGAAATGCAGGGCAGCCTCACTGAAAAACAGCAAAAATATGTCGCAGCCTGCAAAAGACAACTCTCGCGCGCCGAAAATCTCATTTCAAAAGTCAGGGCTTTCTCTCAGGTCAAACACATTGAAAAACATCATTTGAAAGACATTGACCTGAACGGCGTCGTTTGCGAAGCGATAAGAATGGTGTCTTCTCTTTATCCTAATAAAAAAATCGATGTTCATTTCGAGCCTGAAGGCATTAAACCGGCCAAAGGCACCGAGCTCTTGGATTCCGTCCTCATTAATGTTATCGAGAACGCCGTTAAGCACACGCCGGGCGACGACGTGACTCTTAATATAAATGTCGCCAACGCCATGAACGATCCCGAAACGTTCTGGGAGATCAGCGTCGCCGATAACGGACCGGGCGTTCTCGAAGAGATGAAGGAAAAGATTTTCGACAGATATTCAAAAATCGGCGCTGAAAAAGGAATGGGGCTCGGCCTATCGCTTGCGCGCGCGATCACGGAAAAATTCGGAGGCAGCATGTGGGTCGACGACCGCGTCGCCGGCGATCCTCCGGCCGGAAGCGTTTTTAAAATTGCGATACCAAAGGCATAACTTTGACAAACATGGCTAAGAAAATTTTCATCGTTGAAGACGAATATGACCTGATGGAATTTTACATCGACGCCCTTGAGATCTCCGGCTATGAAGTTGTCGGATACGCTGTAAACGGCGCCGAAGCCGTCGAGAAATTCAAGAAACTCGTTTCTCTGCCGGATGTCATCATCATGGACCACAGAATGCCGATTAAAAGCGGCATCGAAGCCACACGCGAAATTCTCGGCATCGACCCCAACGCAAAAGTCATATTTGCCAGCGCCGATAAAAGCGTCGAGTCCGAAGCCAGATCGCTCGGCATCGCTTCCTTCAAAACAAAACCCTTCAGCCTCGAAAAACTCTTAAACAATATTGAAAAAATTCCGGCTCGCTGACTGAATCATTTTATTCCTTTTTTCGATTTCTCATATTGGATTTCAGAATAACTGTTAGAATGTCGTGCATAGTTAATGACGCTCAAAGGAATGAACGCGGACAGTTACGATGGAAATAAAACACTATGACAAAAACGGAAGCTGCCTCAACTACGGCTGCGCCGGGCAGACGGGCGGCCGCTTGCTTCATTTCGCTCACGCCAACGGATTCTCATCCGGCGTCTACGAGCCGCTGATTGACAACCTCGCGCGCGACCGGCGGGTTGTCGGGATGAACATTTGCGGACAGAGCGAATGCAATATCAGCGACTGCTCCAAAGACCGAAGGCTAACGAGTTGGCACATGCTCGCGCGCGAACAATATGAATTTCTGCGAAACATGTCGGGCGGCCGCCGCATAGTCGCAGTCGGCCATTCCATAGGAGGCGCCGTCACGCTACTTAACGCCGCCGCTCATCCGGAGATGTTTGAAAAAATAATACTGCTCGATCCCGTTCTGCTCGAACCAAGCCTGATACGCCTCATTCGCTTCATGGCGCTTATGCGCCAGCAAAGACGCGCGCCGCTCGCTGTACGCGCCCGCAAACGCCGCAACAACTGGAAGAGCCGCGACGAAGCGCTCGAACATTTCCGCGACAAACCGCTCTTTGCCGGCTGGGATGAAGCGTCGCTGCGCGCATACGTCAAATACGGTTTAAAAGACAGCCCGAACGGCGGCGTCGAACTCGCCTGCTCGCCTGAAGCCGAAGCGCAAGGCTTCGAAACATACCCAACCGACATCTGGAAACAGGTCCGCCGCCTGCGAACCCCCACCCTGATGGTTAGGGGCGGCGATTCCGACACGTTAACCGTCCGCGCCCGCGATTTGTTCCTTCGCTTTCTCCCAGGCGCCGATTACATCGAACTCTCCGGCGTCGGCCACCTGTTCCCTATGCAGCAACCAGCGAATGTCGCCGCCATCATCAGAAAATACGGCGTTTGACCAAACTGACGCGCCACAACACTCCGAATTGATTGATTAATTTGGACTGCGCCATCAACCTCATCCCCTTTTCGTATCTATAACCTTTCTCTTCAGCTCCGCTGATGTTATAATTATCAGCGCAATGACAGCAGACGATTCGTACATCATGAAATTCACAAAAGCCGCCGATGAAATGGCCGCCGGCAACTTCGCTATTGATATTCCCGCCGGCGCTGACGGCGAAACAGGCAGGCTCGGCGCTTCGCTCCTCTCGCTCGCCGCTGTCCTGCAACACAAATTCGACGAGATCGCCCTCCTTTCGCAACTGACTGAAAAGGCCAACATGGGCCTCACTCTCATAGACGTCCTAAACCACATTTACGAATCGTTCCGCGCCGTCATCCCTTACGACCGCCTCGGATTCTCGCTTCTCGAAGAGGACGGAAAGATCGCTCGCGCCGTCTGGATCAGGTCCGAACAGACGGACAAAAATATAGACACAGGCTACGCCGCGCGCATGGAGGGCAGCAGCCTTCAGCAGATCGTCGACAGCGGCCGCCCGCGGTTCCTCAACGACCTCGGCGCCTACCTGCGCGATCATCCGGAGTCAGAATCAACTCGCCGCATCGTCGCCGACGGCGTCCTCTCCAGCCTCACCTGCCCTCTTTTCTCGCAGGGCAAACCGATCGGATTCATTTTCTTTTCCAGCGCCGCTCCGAACACCTACAACGAATCGCACGCCGGCTTCTTCATGCAAATCGCAAACCAAATCGCCACAATTGTCGAAAAGGGACACCTCTACCAGCGGCTCGTCGAACTGAACGAAGTCAAAAACAAATTTCTCGGAATCGCCGCTCACGATTTGCGCAGCCCGCTCGCCGCCGTCAAAGGGTTTCTCAACCTCTTCCTCGACGGCTACCTCGGCGACATGCCCGACTCGCAGTTGAACTATGTCAAAAAAATCGACGCCGCCTGCGACCGCATGTACGCGCTCGTCAACGACCTGCTCGACGTCAGCGCCATCGAAGCCGGACAACTCGACCTCAAAATCGAGCCGGTCGACCCGTCGGAATATCTCAGAGCTAACTTCGAAGCGAACAGCGTCATAGCCAATTCAAAATCCATTAAAATGAAGCTCGATATCGAACCCGGCCTGCCGCGCGTCGCTATGGACGCCAAACGCATCGATCAGGTCATCAGCAATCTGATCTCGAACGCGATAAAATTCTCATATCCGGACACGGAAATAACGCTCGGCGCCCGTCGCGCGGGCGACTTCGCGGTGTTCTACGTCGCCGATCAGGGCCAAGGCATTCCCGCGGATGAACTGCCGTTGCTGTTCAAGGAATTCGGAAAAACGAGCGTGCGGCCGACAAGCGGCGAAAAAAGCACCGGCCTCGGCCTCTCCATCGTCAAGCGAATCGCCGAAGCCCATAGCGGCTCCGTCGGCGTCACAAGCGACTTCGGCCACGGCGCAACTTTCTCGTTCAAACTGCCGCTGAGCAAGTAAAGCTATAATAAATTATTCCGATGATATTGAGAAAACCTGTCCAAATGATATGATTTCAATCAGCGAACAGCTTTAATTGATTTAACAACAGACGAAGAAACATTAAAAATTATTAACCTAAGCTTGCTTCTATTCGGTATTAGAGCCGTTTGCGACTATTTTCGCATTATCATTATGTTACATTGAAGGGGAATATAATGTTCTGCGCGAAATGCGGCAACTCTGAGATCTCAACGAAATTCTGTCCCAAATGCGGCGCCCCTGTGGCATTGCCGCATGGCAACACGCAAATCGCGCAGACAGCGCAGCCGAGGCCGGCCCCCCCCTCAACGAACTCGCTTAATTCGAAGGTTCAACCGGCTCCGATTGTTCGAAACAAATCAGTTCCGCCGCCGCCCAGGTCCGTCCCGCCGCCACCCACAGCGCCTCAGCCAAAACCGCCCGTTACGGACAAATACCTGGATGGAAGCGTATTTATGCCTGCCTCTGAGTATTCAACCGCTTCTTCAACAGGCGCAACCGACAAACCAAAGGTGAAAATTCAACCCGTATTCAAAACATACTCTCCAGGCGAGACTGGCATGTTCGGTTCGATGTACTATATGATTATCGACCCCGAAACGTTTTTCACGCGCGCCGATTTCACAAAAGAAGTCGGAACAGTTTTCATGGTTATCTTCTTCGTCAACATCGTTCGTGGAATCGGTTCGCTCATCATGAAATTTCTTTTGTTGAACAAGATGCCCCAAGGCAAGGAACTTGATGCGGTTATGCTCGGGTCTGTTTTCGCGTTTATTTATCCATTCCTCGTATCTGTGTTGGGTATGATCGTAATGACGCTGATGTACAGGGCTTTCGCCAGTTGGAAACGTATTTTCGGGATTTACGCCTTCGCCAGCGTTCCGTATCTGATCAGCTTTCTGCCCTTGTTCGGGTTGTTTAGTTTTATTTTCTTCGTATACTACGCTCGCAAAGGATTCGAGAATGTTTTCGGGCTCGATTCATTCGCTTCACTGCTTTTTGCGCTCGGTCTTCCGATCCTATTCTGGAGCGTAACCCTCTTTATATTCGGCTCCGCAATCATTCTCGGAGGCAAATAACAGAACAGAGTTTTAATTATGTTTATTCCTTACTCAAGAGACAATCCGCTCAAGCGTTTCCCGATAGTATGCGCCTTGTTGATCGCCGCCAACTTCGCTGTTTTCCTCGCCACTTTCGCAAATCGGGACGCATTAGAGAACGTAAGAATAATTTATGGCCTTAAGCCTTCAAGTTTCCATCTGTACGCTCTTTTCACCCATATGTTCCTGCACGCTGATTTCAGCCACATTTTTTTCAACATGCTCGCGCTTTGGATATTCGGTCCCAATGTTGAAGATCTTATGGGACGCGCGATGTTTTTTGCATTCTATGTTCTGTGCGGATTAGCCGCAGCCGGCGCGCACATAGCAAGTGTTTTCGGCGGCCCGGGCATGAATATTCTGAACATGGGCGCATCTGGCGCAATCCTGGGCATAATGGGCGCGTACACAGTATTGTTCCCGCTCTCTAAATTAAGGGTTTTTCCCATTTTCATCCCCGTGCACGCGCTTTGGTTTATGTTCATTTATATGTATTTTCAGGTTCGAAACCAGATGATGGCAAACGCGGCGCATGGCGGAGTGGCGTATATGGCGCACATTGGCGGCTTCGCGTTCGGAGCCGGCAGCCTCCTGTTTCTAATGTTGACGAAAATCGTGGTCGTTCCGAATTACGAACTCGTGAAAAAAGGACGTTACGCAAAGATTCCAAAAGATCAGGAGTTCATCGAGCAGATGCGCATCTGTATTGAACACAAACAGTACGCCCGCCTTGCGGACACTTACGTAAATCTGCTCGCGGATACGCCCGGGGTGGCTCTTGACGCCCCCACGCTTTTCGAACTCGGCGGCGCCATCGCGCTCGCCGCGAAACCGGACCTCGCAGTCTCAACCTACTCCAAAATCCTGCAAAGGTTTCCGGAATCCACGCAGGCTCCGCCCGCGGCTTTCGAGGTGGCATGCATCGCCATGCGCGAATATAAAGACCGCGAAGGCGCCGCCGGCTATCTTCAGTGGATTATCGCTGCCGCGCCCAATTCGCCTCTCGCAGTTCGCGCTAAGAAAATGTTGTTTGCCATAAGAAATCCGAATGTATGAAACGGACATCGTAAAAAGTTATTTTGGTGAAACCCAGGGACAGTCGCACGTTTCCTATTTGCTCTTCATCAACATAACTGAGGCGGCTTTGTGCTCGATTTCCATTCTTTTATTAGAATGCGGATTGTCCGAGAACAATTTCTCGTTTTTAAGACTTCCTACACCCCCAAAACCAACAACAGGCGGATTCATTCCCCTTATTGATGCCTTTACTTCTAAAGGCACCCGGCCGTTCGCTTGTTGAATCGTCGAAAAAGCCTTATCCATAAAATCTTTTGATTTTTTCATATCTTTTTTCATGCTCTCATTATAGCGTAAGCGGGCTGGAAAGCAAATTTAAATACCAGGGACAGTCACCGGTTTTCAATCAAGCGCGCATGTTCCGGGGTCGATGGCGGGGCCGAGATTAAACCCGCCGGCTCTGCAAACCGCTACGTAGCCGCAAGCCTGTCCGTCTTCCTGAAAAAATGATATTCCGAGTTTTTTAAGTTCTTTCGCGTTTAGATCCAAAACTACCTTCTCAAGATCGAATGCGACGCAATCCGCGCCGCATTTTCTCGCCGCGTTCCTGAAACAGTTGACCCGTCCGAGGCTTTTCATTCCAGCAAGCGCTTTATCCGAAAACTCTTTCCATATCGCAAGGTTCGTATCCGTATGCCCTATCTCGCTCAAGTAACTTAATGTTTTTTTCATTTTGACAACATTATCAAGGGAAGCTTTGAAAAGTTTCCCTTGAAATCCTTTCAAACTTTCTCACGCTCCGCGCGACTTCGCGCGCTCCGATAAATGTTTTCCTTAACTACGTTATTCTGCGGTTCCTTGTTCGATATTTTCGTTTTTTTGCCAGGCGCCGCCTACTCCATACTGCCTGTTTTTTTACTGTAATCCCGATGCATGAGGTCGATTACAAGCGTTGACCATGCGAAACTTTTCGCGCCGAGCCCCTCGCCCGTCAGCGGATTGTAATATTCGCGGATGCCTCCGGCGTCCACCATTTTGAGAGTGCGCTCCTTGACGTCCTGCGCTATGTCGTTGTATCCGTAGCGTGCCAAGCCCTCTATCATGAACCAGTTAGTGTTGATCCAGACCGTTCCGCGCCAGTAGCCTTCCGGGTCGAACATCGGGTGCGTCAGATCGGTCGTCGGCACGGGATACTTCGTCCAGAATCGTTTCGTGTCCGTGAGCTGGCCGACCATGATCTTCGCTCGCTCGTCGCTCACAAGCCCTGCCCATAGCGGCATGAACGAAAAAAGCGTCGGCACGACGGACAGTTTTTCATCTCTGCCTATTAGGTCGCCGAACATCTGTTTCTCTTCGCTCCACATCCGCTTCATGACGGCGTCCGCTGTCTTCTGCGCGCGCTGCTCGAAAGCATCAGCTTCTGCGGGTTTTCCGAGTTCGCGCGCCATCGCCGCCATCGCCTTCAGATTCGCGTAATAGTAGCAGTTCATATCGATTCCGCGCACGAGATAGGGCGACACGCGTTTCATGCCCTCGTTGTCGTACTTCGTGCCTGTGAATTTCAGCATGATGCGGCCCTTGGTGAGGTCGAAAAGTTTGCGGTGGAACCGCCTTATATGGAAGATGGAGTCCCAGCGCGGCGAGTTGTCGATGCCGCTCTCCCACGGGTGGTAGATTTCTATCAGACCGTCGTTTTTCGGTTCGCGTTTTGTTCCAAGCCATTCGTAGTAGCTGACGAGCGGGCCGTAAGCCTTTTCGAGAAACCCTTTATCGGGCGACACGGCGTGGACGCGCATCGCGGCGTCGGCGATGATCGGCGGCTGCGTTATGCCTGAAGTGTCGCGTCCCGTGTTGTGAATGATGCTGTCGAAGCGCCAGTTTTTGCCTATGTGCACCATGTTCGGAATGCGGCCGTCCTCCCACTGCCCGGAGAGCAGCGAAAGGAGTTCGCCCTTCGCGAAGTCCGGCTCGTTCCAACGCAGCGCGATCGCATGAAAACAACTGTCCCAGAGCCATTGCCAGTGGTAGGCGGTCGGCGACGGGCAGGTGAATCCGTACTTGACGCCTTGTTTAACTATCTCGCGCCTGTTTGTGTGCAGTACCGCTATCGCTTTTTTTTCGAGATCGCTCATTTTAATTCTTCATAAGGAAAACTTTGAAAAGTTTTCCTTATAATCCTTTCAAACTTTTTCACGCTTCACGCGACTTCGCGCGCTCCGCTTGTGTTTCTTTACTTCGTAATTCTGCGGTTCCTTGTTCGATATTCGATATTCAATTTATCCTTCCGCCTTTTCATGTCTACCGTCTACTGTTTGCTGTCTACTGCATTTTGCCCTGTGTTCTCGCTACTCGCTTCTCGCCGCTAAAAATTCTTTTCTTCCGATTGCCTGTGATTCTATCCGATTACCCGGAAATATCAATATTGTGACCTAATCCTCGTTGACAAATCCTCTATGGAGAACTAAATTTAATCCGAATTATTCACGCCTTCAGAATAATTCGGACCGAAATCGCAAGAGCGCTGAAGATTCAAGGCGGAAGTCTTTTTACACGATGGGAGCATACTAAAGTATGTGACCGAGTGGGAAATGCCGACAACGAAGAAGATTCAGCGCTATCGCGATCTCAACGGATGAGTAATCCGACTCAACACTTGCCGCGCGGGAAATATTATTAAGCGCCGCCATTAAAAGGAGCCGACATCATGCGCACTCTGGGAATTCACACCAATTACATAAGGATCA
This sequence comes from bacterium, assembly GCA_041664945.1. Taxonomy (GTDB): domain Bacteria; phylum UBP15; class UBA6099; order UBA6099; family UBA6099; genus JBAYJY01. The sequence goes on from JBAYJY010000063.1 coordinate 21,880, forward strand.
CTTCGACCGAACCGGCGATGAAAGCCGCCGAGGAGATCACCGAACACTCATACGCTTACGAAGGCGACTGCATGGTCGTCTACATAGGCGTCGAGAAGGACGACGAGCGGGCCCCGAACATCGTAGCCGCGAAACTCGCCGCCGACACACTCAAACGCGCGGAGACTCTCAAAGCCAACAAAGTCATCATCTATCCCTACGTGCACCTGACGAACGATCCGTCGAACCCGCGCACCGCCCTCTCCGTGCTGAAGAAAACCGCCGAACTGCTCGCGGACAAGCTCGACGTTTTCCGCGCCCCTTTCGGCTGGTACAAGGGATTCGAGATCAGCGCGAAGGGACACCCGCTTTCCGAGTGGTCCGGCGTTTTCACAGCCGACGAGGCGGAAGCGAAAGAAGAGGAAAAGAAAGCCGAAAAGGCGCCCCGCGAGAAGTTCTCGCAGTTCCTCGCGCTGGACCTCGACGGCAACATCTACGAAATAACCCCTGAAATCTATTCGAAGTGCAAAATATTCGACAAGAAAGAGCCGGTCTACAAGCTGCTCAAGCGGTTCATCGGCAACGAGCTCGGACGCGGCGTCGACACCGGCAGCCAGCCGAAACACATCGAGTACATGCAGCATCAGGAACTCGTGGATTACTGCGAAGTGTCCGAAAAAGGGCATTTCAAATGGTATCCGAAAGGGCTGTTCATACAGAAGCTTATCCTCGACTACGCGGGCCGTCTCGCTCACGAATGGGGCGCGATGGAGATGAAGAACCCGATCATCATCAAGAGCGACAACAACATCGTCGGCGAGCTGATGGGCGAGTTCCACGAACGCGACTACAAAGTGGACGGCGGGCGCGGCACGTGCTATCTTCGCTACGCGTCGGACCCGCTCGGGTTCCCGTTCATGCAGAACGTGCGCTTCTCGCGCAAACAGTCGCCCCTGAAGGTTTACGAGGAAGCCACCTGCTTTCGCAACGAGCAGGAGGGCGAAGTAAGCGGCCTCAAGCGCGTGCGCAACTTCATGATGACTGACATGCACGCCGCCTGCGCCGACGTCGAGGAAGCCCGCGAAGAATATGCCCTGCTCTGCCGCAAGTTCCGCGACCTGATGAACGACATCATCGCCGGCGACCGCTGGGTGCTCGGCTGGGAAGGCACCGTCGAGTTCTTCAATGAAAACAAGGAATGGCTCATCGCGCTCTGCAAGGAGATGAAGGTTCCGTCGTTCTTCAAGCTCATGCCGCAAATGACTCATTACTACGCGCTGAAAAACGAGTTCCAGAGCATAACCGAGGACGAGAGCAACATTCAGGTCTCGACCGTTCAGTGGGACGTGAAGGACGGCGAGCGGTTCAACATCGGCTACACAGACGAGGAAGGCAAGAAACGCCCGTCGGCGGTCATCCTGCACGCGTCGTCGTTCGGCAGCATCGAGCGGACACTCTGCGCGATCCTAGAGAATATTGCGATCGACATAAAGCAGGGCCGTCCGGGGATGTTCCCGGTGTGGCTCGCTCCCACACAGGTTCGTGTCGCGCCGGTCAAGGACGAATACATCGAGTTCGGCGAGCAGCTTTGCCGCAAGTTCGCGGACGCAAACATCCGAGCCGACCTCGACGACCGCACGGACACAGTGGGCAAGAAAATCAGAAACGCCGAAAAAGAATGGATTCCATACATACTCGTGGTCGGAGAAAAGGAAGCGGCCTCGGACGAACTGATGGTGCGCCTGCGCAAGACACGCGAGCAGCAGGCTATGACGTTCGACGCGCTTGTCGCCCACATCCGCGCGGAGACAGCGGGAACGCCCTACCGCCCGCTCCCGCTTCCGATGCGCGTCTCGAAACGCCCGATCTTCTTCGGATAAAAACCGGCGGGCAATAAGCATTGTAATAACTATTCTTTCCGCAACGGTGTGAAAATGCGCCGCAACATAAAACTAATTCTGCTGACAATGTTGATTCTCCCGTGCGCGCTTGCGGCGGCGGGCGAGCCGAAAGGCGGCGACGCGTCCGCGAAGCAGAAAGACCAGTTGGTTTTTATTCGATCGACTGATA
>JBAYJY010000064.1:0-23873 GCA_041664945.1 bacterium
GGAAGCGCGCTCTCGGTGATTCCCGGCAACCACGACATGTCTGCGAACCCGCTCACGAACCTCGCGCGATGGAGATTCAAGAAAGGCTTCTTCGATCACTTCGACAAGTATATGTTCGGATCGGCGGTCTCAGCCGCTAAAGTTTTTCCGTATGTCAAAGAAGTCGGAGACGATATCGTCGTCATAGGAATCGACTCAACATCGGAAATACAGAACCGGTTTCAATATTCAATGCTATGGTTTTCGGCATCGGTGGGCGAAATCGGGCGCGAGCAGATTGATTCGATCCGGAAGGCGCTCACCGATAAGCGGTATGCGGACAGGTGGGCGGTTCTGGTGATGCATCACGACCCGTTCGTTATGCAGAACCCGTGGACGAAGCTCGGCGATCTGAAAAAGTTCAAGAGCATGCTGGACGAGGTAAGCCGCGACCGCAAAATCATTGTCGTCTGCGGACACAATCACTATGGCAAGATCGACCGCTACAACAAGAATGTCCTGCACATCCAAACCCCTGCCTTCTGCGGGCAGCGGGTCAACGAAAAAGGGCTCTTCTACGACATCTCGATCAAAAACGATTTGACATATACGCTGATAAAATAAAACGCCTGACGAAAGCTGCCCGCGGCTTGTTGCTGTATAGCGAATGTGGGAGCCTGAAAGGATTAGTTGTATGGTGTATAGCCTGCCGCAGATACTGGAAGCCGTGATGCTCGCATGTTTCGGAGCGTCGTGGCCGTTTTCTATCTTTCACATGATCAAGACGCAAAGAACAGAAGGCAAGAGCGCGGTTTTTGTTGTTTTGGTTCTTATTGGCTATGTCACGGGATTGGCTGGAAAACTTACCATGGCGGCCGTCACCGGGACAAAGCCACAAATGGTTACAATCCTGTATGCTTTTAACACGGTGTTAGTCGCCATGGATCTCATTTTGTTTGTGAGGCTCAAAAAGAAGTGTTGCAATGAGTAATCATGCGTTTATGCAGACGTTTCAAGGCTGCGCGATCAAATGCAATATGCCAGCGTTGCGATCATAACGAGCAGAAATCCGAAGAATCCGATAATTGCTACTCTTTCGATGTCGATTTCCATTTCCATTGTTAGTACCTCTCTGCGCTCAAAACCGCGTTAGTCGCGATGAGGCGTCGTTTAATCTAAATGCAATAATCGTGCCAGGCAACGAAAATAGGATATTGATAACTACAACGCACGCTGGTTAACCGAAAAAACTGAATGAATAAAAGAGAATGTTCGAAAATATAATATTTTCAGACCGAGATCGCGTCGGCCGTTGTGTCTCGGGAAAATTACACTGTCGCCGCTCAAAATTGAACCAGTGGCCCGGAAAGCTGTCGGTTATTTCAGAACGTTTTCAATGTATGAAAAACGGTCGCTTATGTTTTCGCGGTCGAGAATGTCTTTCATCTCGAAAACGGTTTTGCCGTCTTTTTTGATAGTGAGCGCCCACGGGCGATTGAGTTTTTTAACGCTCATATACATCGCTGAATATTCAGCGAAATCCTCCATCCAACTCATCGAACCGTAGAGCGAGACGAAAGGACTTTCCAACATTCTTGTATATAATTCCGGAGCCTCGGACATGTTTAACTTCGGTCCGTCGTTGATTCCGTAAAACGTGATTTTGTCTCTTCCCGAATAATCGTACGCAGCGGCAGGCTTTCTGTATTCGTTCCATATCCGGTCGATGAACGGATATGCGCTCACCATATTCGGGCTCTTCTTTTTCAACTCAACATATTTCTTTTCGGCGTCTAACCCCGGTTCGCCAGGCGTCACATGTTCGACATAGTCGTAGCCGTGCGCGATCTCGTGGTAGAAGATGTAATAAAAACCCGATGTCCCACTGCCGATGTTTATTTCGAGGTTGTATGCGGGATCGGCTTTAAAGCAGCTTCGCTCCTTATCCGTTATCCACTCTGATGCATCGATTTTCAACACATCGGGGTTGAATACCATAAAGAAGTATGTTTCATTTTCTTCTCCGGCGACCCAATCCGTCAAACCGCTTCCAAGCAGATTATTTACGAAATATATTCCAAGGAGCTTCGGCGCTATTTTGCCGGCGAATCCTTTCGGCAACTCGTTTATATATTTTTTAACTTCCGCGAGTTCAGTCGCGGTAGGCGTGTACGGAGTGTATTTCAGGTTGCTTTTTTTAAGATAGTCGCTGTCGAACTCCGAGAGGTAATCCAGAACGAAATCCGGCGCTGTCTCCACTCTTCCGGCGAGCGGCTTGTTAGGGTCGAAAATATAGCTTTCGAACTTCTTCGCCGGATGGATTGTTTCCGACGCTTTTCTGCCGGAACAGGCGCCGCAAATTGCGAGAAGCGAAATGCATAGCATCAGGATAAACCCCTTCTTCATGATCGCCTCCTTAAGAAATTTCGTTAGCAGAATTGTAACATGTTTAATCGGACTTGATTTGTGAGTCCCAATATTTATTAGCTTCAGAGACGTAGAATTCACGTGGAGCTAACGGCGCTGAGATTTGCAGCGCTGTTTGTTCAGAGATGGAGCGCGTTGCGACTATCTCCCTGCCGGCGGCTGAAAGCGCGGCCTTATAGGCCGCTATAATCGAGTCGAGCGGCGGCTTGTCGCCGAGCCGCAATAGCATGGCTGTGTCGCGGTAGATTTCTCCGGCCACGCGCGTGTACATATGGTGGGCGAATCGTTTGAAGTAGGCGCTGATTATCTGAAACTGTTCCTGTCCCGGAAAGCCGCAGGTCGAGATGATGGCGAACTCCGGATAGCGGTCGAAGCGCTTGCGATGCGTTATTTCGCCGTCTTCGGTTTTATCCATACGCGGGTCGATTAGAGGCACAAGCCTGTCTATGAATTGTTTCATGATCGAAGTTACGTTATCCACGTAAACGGGCGTCGCGAAAACGACGATGTCGGATCCGATGAATTTCGAGAGCAGGTCCGCCATGTCGTCCTTGATGGCGCAGACGCCGGGTGTTTTGATCCAGCAGGACCGGCAAGCGGCGCAAGGCTTTATGTTTTTCTTCGCCACGAACACAGTTTCGACTTCCGCGCCCGCGGCGCGCGCGCCTGCGGCGAACTCTTCCGACACGATCTGCGTTGTTCCGCGCTCGGCGTTAACGCTTCCGTTGAATATTGTAATTCTCATAGTAAATTCACCGATGCTTTCCGGGACGTCCTTAAAGGGCGCCTCTGATGCAAATCATTAGACATAAGTTAATTGGCTTTAAGAACATTTTCCGCATCCGTTATCAGTTTCGCGCCTTTTGACGCGAAGGAATACTTGCCGGATCCGACTTCGTAAACGGCAGCCCCTGGTTCCATGCGCAAAAACTTAACGCCCGTTGATTTCGACGCCGGAAGTTTGTCTTCGGTAACGTCTGCTTCGTCCTTAGCCGGCACATAGACAGTGGCTACGGTGTTTGCCGGAATTGTAACATCGAGCAGAACGTCGTCGCCCTTGAATTTCCAATCGGTTTCAATCTTTCCTCGAATCGAATCGTAACTCGCTTTCGCCCATGTGAGAGAGCCTCCGGGACGCGGGTGGATGAGGAGCCGTTTGTAGCCGACGCCGTCCGTGTCTATCCCGGCCAGCGTTCCGAACATCCATTCCCCGACAGAGCCGTAAGCGTAGTGGTTGAACGAATTCATTCCGGGATCGCCGAATCCTTTTTCCTTCGTGTAACTGTTCCAGCGTTCCCACATCGTTGTCGCTCCCTGATCGATGGAGTAGCCCCATGAAGGATATTTGCGGTTCTCTATCAGGCGGTAGGCGACATCGGTTCTCCCGATCTCGGTCAGGGTCGGCAAAAGCAATCCGCAGCCGACGAATCCGGTGGACAGGCTCCAGTCGCGGTCCTTGATCCTTCCGACGAGTTGTTCTGCCGCCGGCTTTCGATACTTGTCCGGAATCAGGTCGAAATGCAGCGCCAGCAGATAGCCCGTCTGCGTGTCGCCCGATATCTTTCCGTCTGTCGACATTTCGTACATAGTGAACGCTTTTTGAATGCGCTTAAAAAGCTTCATTTGCTTATCGGCTTCGCTGTCTTTTCCGATCGCTTTCGACATCTCCGCGAGCAGCCGGACGCTGCGCCCGAAATATGCGGTTGAAATCAGCAGCCCGTCGGTTGACGAGTTCACGTTCAGCCAGTCTCCGTAGCCGCCTATGCCGCAAATATAATTTGAACTGCGCTGTTCCAGAAATCTTATCCAGTTGTTCATCGCCTTGTAGTGTTTTTCGATGACGCGCTTGTCGCCGTACACGCGGTAAATCGTCCAGGGGCAGATAACGCCTGCGTCGCCCCAAGCGGAGGAAACGCCCGTGGACACTGCAGGCGCTACGTCGGTGAAAGCGCCGTCGGCGCGCTGGCCGTCCTCGACGTCCACCAGCCATTTCGTGAAGAACGGCGCGACATCCATGTTGTATGTCGCCGCGCGAACGAACACCTGCGCGTCTCCCATCCAGCCGAGCCGCTCGTCGCGTTGCGGGCAGTCTGTGGGAACTTCCAGGTAGTTTGAACGCTGTCCCCATAGAATGTTGCTGTAGAGCCTATTAAGAAGCGGCTGCGATGTGGCGAACGAACTGGTTTCAGGAAGGTCGGAATTCATTACGATTCCGGTGATCGCGCTCAGGTCGGGTTTGCCGGGATAGCCGGTGATTTCCGCATAACGGTAGCCGTGAAAGGTGAAGCTCGGCTCCCAAACTTCCTCCCCGCCGCCTTTGAGTATGTATGTGTCTACGACTCTCGCGCTTCTGAGGTTCGTCGTGTAAAGGGTTCCATCCTCGTTCAGCATTTCGCCAAAACGCAACACAATTTTGTCGCCGGCATTTCCCTTTACCTTCAGGCGCTCGCAGCCGGCGAAGTTCTGTCCCATGTCGAAGATAAAAACGCCTGGCTTGGGCTCGGAAACGCTTATTGGTTTGATTTCCTTTGTTTTGCGCACAGGGATTCCGGGATAGGCCTGAACCAGCGCTTTGACGCCGTCCGTCACGGTGACCTTTTTCCATTTCGAGTCGTCGAAGCCGGTTTTGTTCCAGTTCGGAAATTCGAGGCGCGCGTCGTAAGTCTCGCCGGCCTGCATGTCCGCTTCGAGGATCGGACCGAAATTCGCCCTCCATGAGTCGTCGCTGGCGACGATCTCCTCCGAGCCGTCCTCGTACTCGATTTGAAGTTGCGCGCGCAGTCGCAACTGCGAGCCGTAAATCCGCTGGCCGCGGCCGCCTACGTTTCCGGCGTACCAGCCGTCGGAGAGGATCGCGCCGATCGCGTTGTCGCCGCCGGATTTCAATTGGTTCGTCACATCATATGTAAGATAATAAACGCGCTTGTTGAAGTCGGTCCATCCTGGAGTTAAGTAGTCTTTCCCAATTCGCTCGCCGTTGATATAGAGTTCGAAAAACCCGAGCGCCGTGGCGTAAACAAAAGCGCTGCGCACTTTTTTTGCCGCCTTAAAATCTTTTCGCAGGAAAGGGGCGGGCAGGTACGACTTGGAATTCGCTGTTCTCAAAGGCGCCAACTGCGCCATATATTTTTGTTTTGTAGTGAGCGGGATATCGGAGCCGATCCATTTCGCGCGCCAGTCGCTGTCTTTCAAAAGGCCCATGCTCCACTTCGCGGGAGCGCTCCATTCGGATGGCTTGCCCTGCGAATCCCAAGCCTGAACTTTCCAAAAGACACGCATACGGGATTCGAGCGGTTTGCCGGCGTATTCGATCTGCGCCGTGTCGTCGCTTTCTATCTTTCCGGTGTCCCATAGATCGCCCGTTCCGGCGTCGAGATTTTTCAGGCTGCTCGCCGCGATAATGCGGTAGGCTGTCTGTTTTTGAGAGCGCTCGTCGGATGTGAGAGTCCAGCTCAGGCGCGGCAGCGCGACGTCGATGCCGAGTGGATCGACGAGATATTCGCAGCGCAGATAGCCCACGCTCAAAGCTCCGGATTCTTTAGCAAGCGACGGGGCGCCGAATGCAAGCGCTGCAAGAAAAATCGTGAAAAACAATTGTTTGATAAAAGATTGTGTGGTCATGGGAAACAACTCGCTTTCATGGCATTTGCCCGGCCTGTCCCGGCAATTATAACACGGCTTCGGAATAATATTGAAATCGATCGCATTTTGTCGCGCTTGTGTTTTCTATGCTATCATGATGCGAGCAAATGACTTTTGAGCAAGGAGGCGTTTATGCATAATCCCGAAGCGACACAACAGGCTCTGAGCATTCTTAGAAGCGGAGCCCACTTTCAATGGTATGTCATCTCTCTGCTGGCTATCGTAACTTATATTTACACAACCGAGATCGCGAATAAAAACTGGCGTTGCATCGCCGCCGGACTTTCGCTGTATATGGTCCACTGGATGTTTGAAATAGGGAACGCGTTGATCCAGCATTTCACGGGCCACGCGCTTTGGACGGCTCCGACCGGCACGGCGTTTCTTCTTCTCGTCGGAGTGAGCGTTGAACTGAGCTTCATGTTCTCAATCGCCGGCCTCGCGCTCTCAAAACTTCTTCCGGCCGATCCGAAGCAGAAAGTCCTGGGGATCAACAATCGCCTTTTCTTCGCGCTGTTAAATGCGGCATTTTTTTCATTCGTTGAAATATTTCTTGCTAAAACGCCGGCCTTCGTTTGGATCTATCCGTGGTGGGGCGCTTTCCCGGTGTTTGTTACAGTTTACATTCCGTTTTTCGTTGTCTCGATGTATTCCTACGACTGGACGCCGCGCAGGCAGCGTTTGATAATCGGCGGGATGTTCGCGGCAAATGTCGTCGCGCTGATTGTTTTCGCAGGCATTCTGAAATGGATATAAAACCTGAAATTTGCGAGAATTGAGTCTTATTCAGACGGCTTCTTCATATTGATAATGCTCCATTTGCCTTCGATCTGCGCGGTGAACAGCGTATTGCTTTTCGTATCCTGATCCGCCATGAACTCAACGGAGCCGCATTTTTTAATTTCCATCTTCTTGCCGACCTGCTTCATCCTGTCCTGAGTAATGCCCTCAGGCAGGCTCCCGCCTTCATTCATCATCTGGTACATTCCCTCGCAAGGAGTTTCCTGTGCGTCTGTGATTTTACATGTTATCGCCGGACTTTCGTCGTTGAAATCTTGTTCCGTTTTCTCTTCGATCAGCTTGCGGATTGATTTTCCCGCGCTTTTTGCCTGCGCTTCAATTTCCGCGATATCCGCATCTGTGCCGGCGGCTCTCAAAAGGAACTCCATGTTGAAAAACCGCACTATTTCTTTTTGCTTCGTCATGGCGGTTTTGCAAAATGATTCGGCGAAATCGGCGATCTTCTCGCCGGCTTCATCCGCCTTTGCTTTTTCAGTTGTCGGTTTCGGCGGCTTGGCTTTTTTTGAAGCCGCAGGATTTTTCGGCGCCGCGGCGCCGATCGACAACAACATCCCGGCGACAACCAAAAGAATCAACGCTTTTTTCATAAAGACCTCCACGAATATGTTGTTTTAATTGCCTGCGGTTACAAAATCTGCAAACTTGATTATTTAACTTCCTTTATTATTTTCGCCGGGTTTCCGCCTACGAGCACAAAGGGAGGAACATCTCTTGTGACTACCGCTCCCGCGCCAATAACGCTTCTTTCGCCGATTGTGATCCCCGGACAGATCACTGCTGATCCGCCGACCCAGACATGATCGTGAATTGTGACCGGCTTTGCGAATTCCTTGCCGGCCTTCCTCATGTCGGCGTCTAAAGGATGCGTTGCAGTGTATATCTGAACGTTCGGCGCGAACATGACATGTGATCCGATCGTCACCTTCGCGCAATCCAAAACGACGCAGTTATAATTGAAATATACATGGTCGCCAATGTAAATATTCCTTCCGTAATCGCAGTAAAAAGGAGCCTGGGCAATGAAGCTATCGCCGAGCGCGCCGAACAGTTTGTTGAAAAGCAGCCGGTCATCATCCGGGGCTTCTACCACCGAGGCATTTATTTTGTCCATTAATATTCGGGCATTGTTTCTCATCTCGACCAGTTCGGGATCGAGAGCGAAATAGAACTCGCCCGCGAGCATTTTCTCGTATTCCGTCATGACTGCCCCCAGATATCGACATACCGATCAAACAGATGCCCAAAGCTACTAAAATCAGATTAGCCTATTGCATCTTTCATGTACAGTTCAAAAGTCGAGAAAACGAAGAATAAAAGAGATATTCGGATGTGGGTGGAAAGCGCAAATAGTCATTTTGTGGGAGATGATAAAAGGAAACAAGCAAAAAAAGCTTGACGATATTGACCTAATGCGCTATTGTACGATTGTACTAAACGCTTGTTCAGGAGGGCCGGAGTGAGAAGACACATAAAATCGCCACATTCTTCGCCAGATGGAAAGGACCGTATTCTTAACGCTGCTTTGTCGACATTTTCCAGATATGGTTATGACAGCACGACTGTCAGAATGATCAGCGAGAGAGCCGGCGTCAGCCCGAGTCTGATTAACTACCATTGGCCTGGAAAAGAAGCGCTGTGGGGCGAGACCTGTAAAAACTGCCAACAAAAGATACATGCTATTTTATATGCCTCCGCCGATTTCTCGTTGCCGCCGGAAGAGGCGATATCGGATTTCATAGGCAAGCTGTTCGACGCTCTGGCAGAAAACTCGGAATTGATAAGAATATTCACGTGGTCGATTCTCGAGGCGGAATCCATCGATTACCAACGCACGCGAGGCGCGTTTCAGCCGCTTGTCGATTTCGGCAAAGAATATCTCAACAACCTCAAAAAGGAAGGGAAGTTGGAGAATCTGGATATTGAAATTGCTCTTATGATGATACGCGCCATCTTCATCATGATGTTCACCGACCGGCACGGCCAGCTATATGCGTTCGGAAAAGACTTGAGCGATCCGGCGCACGCCGCGCGCGTTAAGGAAAGCTTCATCAACTCGGTGCAGGGCATTATCGGTTATCCGCCGAAAGCATAGCGGAGCGCCGTTTAAGGATAAAAAGGCCTGCTTCGGCCTAATAAACTAAAAGAAGAGAGGCAATAGATTATGAATCTGATCGAATTCTTCCTCAAGAAGCCCATTTTCACCATCGTACTCATGTTCGTTCTGATTTTCGGCGGCATAACCGCGGCGACGCGATTGCGCATGGAATCGACGCCGGAAGTAAAAACGCCGGTAATTTATGTGGCTGTGCCGTTGCCCGGCGCGGCTCCGGAAGAAGTTGAATCGCTGATCACTAATCCTCTTGAAGACCGGATAGGAGAGCTTGAGGATATCGACCGCATAAAATCCACGTCCGTGCAGAACGTGGGAATAGTCGTTGTGTTTTTCAAGGACGGCGTGAAGCCGGAGGAGAAGTTTAAGGAATTCCGTGAGAAGGTGGCTGAGGTTAAGCCGCAACTGCCGAAAGAGTCAATGGAGCCGATCATCGAGGAAATAAGTTTCGAAAATCTGCCCATGATGTTTCTCGGATTTTCAAACAGCGGCAGCGGCCAATATGAAACCAGCCGCTATGCCTCGCGTATCCGCAAACAGCTTCAGGCGGTGCCAGGCGTGAAAAAGGTCGTTATGACCGGGGCTACAGAGAAGCAGGCGCAGATTCAGATGAGCCCGGAAGGCTTGAAAAAGTACGGGCCCGGCGCTCTCAAAACGCTCACTCAGAAGCTCGATAACATCAACACGAATTTCCCGGGCGGCAAGGTTAAGCTTTACGGGCAGGAATACACCGTCCGCACGGTCGGCAAATTCGAGAGTCTCGAAGACCTCGGCAACATGGTTGTCGGCATGTCCGGCGGCCAGCCGGTGCATTTGAATCAGGTGGCGAAGATAAGCATGGGATATCCGGACCCGTCGACGTTCGTGCGGCTTGACGGCAAACCCGGCGTCACGCTCGCGATCATGAAAAAACGCGGCTATGGCACCACCGATGTCGCCGACCGCGTGAAAGAAGTCCTTAAGAAATACGATAACATCGTTATCATGTCCGACTCTTCGGACACGATCCGTAAGCAGATGGGCGATCTTCGCATCCATGCTCTTTGGGGCATTCTGCTGGTCCTCATAGTTCTTTTTATAGCGCTCGGCTTCAGAGTCGCCGCCATAGTCAGTTTCGCCATACCCATGACGGTCCTGATGACTTTCATGGCCATGGCGTCGAAGGATATGACACTCGACATTGTATCGCTGTTCGCGCTTCTGCTTGCGCTCGGCATGATGGTGGACAATTCGATCGTTGTTTGCGAGAACATCTACCGGCACATGTCGATGGGCAAGAGTTCGTTCCAAGCCGCCAAGGACGCTACCGCGGAAGTCGGCTGGCCGATTCTGTCGTCCACCGGCGCGGTGATCGCGGCGTTTCTTCCTATCGGCATTTTCCTAACCGGCCCGATCGGCGAGTTTACGCGACCCATTCCGATCGTTGTGACTTTCGCGCTGATCTCGTCGCTCATTGTCGCCAATTTTCTCAACCCGGTTCTCTGCGATTTATTTCTTAAAGATGTCAAAAAGGAAGAAGACAGGGATCCGAAAAGCGCAGGCGAGCGGGCAAAACGATTCTACGCGCGGGTTGTCGGCTGGTGCCTCGACCACGGCAAGCTCGTCATGGCCGGCGCCATGCTGCTTCTCGTCGGATGCGTTCTGCTCGTGGTTTTCAAGGTCATCGGCCTTCAGGTCTTCCCGCAGTTGGATACGGCGAAGTTCTATATTGAAGTGAAGCTCCCGCCGGGCAGCGATATTGAAAAGACTACCGCGAATGTCGAAAAAATCGAGAAGATTTTCAGGGAGTCCGGTTACGTTAAGCACTACATCGCGAACATCGGTTCGTCAGGCCCGCGCATCGAGATTGACGACAACACATATTTCGGCTCGAACATCGCGCGGCTGATCGTGGACCTTAAGCCGGTGACAGAAATCAACAAGAGTCACAAGGAGGTCCTGCAGCAGTTCCGCAGACAGATGAAGAAGCTGTTTGTCGACGGAACGCAGGCGGCCTTCATAGAAAAGATACTCGGGCCGCCGGTCGGCGCGCCGATTAACATTCAGGTGTCCGGGCAGGACTATGAAAAGATGCGTGTCTTGACCGAAGAAATAAAAAAGCTGCTCGACAAGCAGCCCGGCGTCGCCGACCTGAAGGACAACATGCCGGGCACTGTTCCGCAAATCGTTCTGCGGGCGAATCAGGATACTCTCGGAAGGCTCGACCTCACAACGCGAGACCTTGGCGGTTTCATTTTTCTGACGCTCACCGGGTACGACATCGGAAAGATCAGCGTCTGCGGCGAGTCTGTTCCGCTGTTTCTTAAAATCAAAGCCGGTTCGCAGGAGGACGTATCGGCCATGCAGGGCGCAACGTTCTCGCTGCCGGACGGAACGTCGCTCGCGCTCAGCGACCTGCTCATCTCCACGTTTCAGGATGGTCTCTCCGGCATCGAGCACGAAGGGCAGAAGCGCACCGTGACCATCGAGGCAAATCTCGCTCCCGGCTTCGAGGCCAAGCGCATCATCGACGCCGTGAAACTGAAAATCCCGCCGATGCAGGCAAAGCTCATCGCTAAAGACCCGCAGATGAAAAACGTCGGAATCCGCTTCGGCGGCGAAACGATGCTGATCGGGCAGGCGTTCAACAATCTCTTAACCGCGATCATCGTATCGATAATTCTTATCTATCTGATTCTGCTCATAGAGTTCCGCTCGACCACGCAGCCGCTGATCATTCTCGTGTGCGTGCCGTACGCGCTCGTCGGCGTCATTCTCGGGTTGCTGATAATGCATTACTCGTTCAGCATACTCGCCGGAATCGGATTGCTTTGCCTGATAGGCATTGTCGTGAACAACGGAATAATATATATAGATTACGCGAACCTGCTGCAGGAACGCGGCATGGCTCTGAAAGAAGCCTGCCTGCAGGCGTGCATGACGCGCGTGCGGCCGATCATTCTCACCAAATCAACGGTCATTCTCGGCATAATCCCGATGGCCATGGCGTCCGCGTCGCGCACTCAGTTCTGGAAGCCGCTCTGCTGGGCGATCATCTGGGGTCTCGTTATCGCAACCACGCTAACGCTCGTCATCATCCCCGTGGCGTACTACATCATTGAGGGCTGGCGAGGAAGGTACTATTGCAATCACCCGCGCCGCGCTCCTAAAAGCGCTAAGCCGGAATCCTGCACGGCTTCAAACGCGCCGGATGCAAGCGAATAGAAAGCGAGCGGCATTATGAATAAGACCCAATTAAGATCAATCGTTTCATTTTTAGCGCTATTCACATTGATTTGCATGGTCTCGGCGGCGAGCGCCGCCGAGACTTTTTCTATCGACTCCCAGCGTTCTTCGGCTACATTCACTATACGCAAATTGGGCGTATCGAACATCATCGGAACCTTTTCTGATTTTTCAGGAACGTCGGTTTTCAGCAAAGAGAATCCCGTGGAGGATTCTCTGGACATCTCAGTCGGCGTCGCAAGCTTGAAAACAGGCAGCGACCGGCGGGACAAGCTGATGAGAAGCGCCGATTTCTTCGACGCAGATAAATATCCCACGCTTCGGTTCAAAAGCTCAAAAGTCACAAAAACAAAAGACGGGCGTTACGAGGCGGCAGGCGAGTTTTCATTGCATGGAGTCAAAAAGAATATGACGCTCGTGTTTGAGAAATCGAAAGAACAGGACATGCCGTCCGGCGGGCGGCAGATAGTTCTCAAAACGCAGTTTGCCATCAAGCGCAGCGACTTCGGAATAAAAAAAGATATTCCGCTCATCGGCGACAAAGTAAAAATTACAATCACCATTGATGCGGCTCGGAAATAGTTCGCCTTGGAACGCAATCAGAATTTGATTTAAGCTCATCATAATATATTAGCGCGTCGATTAACCCGACGCGTAATCTCACCGTGCGTTGGTTTGCATCGGCATAAAACGTCTCTCAAGGACGTATTCCACATCCTCAAACCGAATGTTATCACGTTTAAAATTTATCGCGTTTGGGAATAAAAACGGGTCGAAATAAGTCTAATAGTAAACAGTTCGGATTTAAGCATTTGCGGGATAATCCTGATGTGTCGCGGTATCGGGGACGCCGGGAGGATAAATATGCGGCCGCGCTGTTTTCGGAATTAGAAAATAGAATTGCCGAAGGGCAAATACAAAGAGGTGGTTAGATGGACGTGTCCAACATCAGCAGCAGCGCATTAAGCATGATGAAAGCGAACATGGAAGCGATCAAAGTAAAAATTGATGATGCCGTAAGCGAAGCTAACGAGAAGAATGGAAACGCGCTCGGCGCCTCATTAGACCTGTCAAACCCGGCACAGCTTCTTTCCAAGCTCGCGCAGTTGCAAAGCGCGGATCCGGAAAAATTCAAGAGCCTGATGAGCGATATTTCCGCAAGTCTGACAAAGGCGGCCGAAGAAGTCGGAACCGACACGGCGGAAGGAAAAATGTTGAGCGGTTTTGCGGCGAAGTTCAAGAGCGCAGGAGAGACAGGCGACCTTTCGCAACTTCAACCGCCGCAGAAACCGGCCGGCTCAGGCGGACCGGGCGGACCCGGCAAGGCGGGAGGCGCCGGAGGAGCGGGCGGCGCATCAGGAACGGCAGAAACCGGGGAAACTACAACCTGTTCGGTTTGCGGCGCGGAAATTGCGGAAAACGCCTCAACGTGTTCCCAGTGCGGAGCTCCGGTGGAAGAGGAAGAATCTGCCACGAACGTAGGAACAGACAGCTCGAAAATAGCGCAGTACCAGCAGAGCGCTTCCGACAGCGAAACCAAATCTCTCCTTGACTTGCTCAGCCAACTCGAAAAAGACAGCGACGATTCAAGCAGTTCCACGAGTTCTTTATCGAAAAATGCGCTAAGTTCCGTCAGGGATATGCTGTCGAATGCTTTCCAGCAATTGATTCAGAACAAAAAGAATGGTTAATGCAAAATGGAATTTGTTTAAGAGCCTGAAAGCGGAGCCGTTGCGCTAAAAATACTCTACTTAAGGTCAACTCAGCGCGAATGAGCGAGTTCCGTTTTCGGGCCTTTTATATTTACTCCGAGTTATTCGCGATTTTGGAATAATCCGGTTTTAACAATGTTTTCATAGGCGCTAACGTAACTCGGCGAAGGATCGCGGAATACGTTAGCGTCGATGAAAGCGAAAGAGAGGTGTCGAAGAAAATAACTTAAATGGTTTTGTTGAATTTAAATACGATAGATGTTTGATTGAGTCAGGTTTGCAATCCAAGCGACAGTTATATAAATGAAGCTGGAATAACAATATCCGTCTATCACATTGTTCGGGAAGCGTTCCGGAAGGCTCTGGACCAGTTATTGGAGAGGGTCGATCACAGGAATCAAGCGTCGCGGCCTGAGTCTGTGACGCAGCATCCCGATTTTATCAATACAACCGAAAGCCGGCGCAATGACGGCGGGTTGAAATACCAGTTTCTACGGTCCGCAATGGAGCGTCGTTTTTCGGCGCGTGAAAAATAACTGCGATAAGCAGATTTAAAGAGGTGGAATGAATGGGCATTTCCGGGGTCAACAGCGGAATAATGGGAAGCATGATGATTCAGATGAAGCAGATGGTCGATTTGAATATGAAGGACGCGCTCGAAAAGGCGAATGAGGACTATGGGAATCCGCTGGGTACGACGATTGATTTTTCGAAGCCTTCCGAGCTCATTTCCAA
The DNA here is from genome assembly GCA_041664945.1 of bacterium. Taxonomy (GTDB): domain Bacteria; phylum UBP15; class UBA6099; order UBA6099; family UBA6099; genus JBAYJY01. The sequence continues at coordinate 14,632 of JBAYJY010000064.1, forward strand.
GCTCGAACAACTGAAGAATGAGGATCCGCAAAAATTCAAAGATATCCTTAAGGAAATCTCGGATACGCTGAAAACAGCGGCTACAGACACGGAGGGAACCGACTCGAATCTAAGCTCTTTCCTGACGATGCTCTCCGATAAATTCGCGGAAGTCTCAGAGACCGGCGACATCAGTAAATTGGCGCCCCCCGAACCGAAACACCAGGAAGGCGTCAGCCAGTCGAAGGTGGCGCAGTATGATTCGAATAGCGGCGGCCAGCAGTCGCTGCTTGAGATGCTGATGGCGCTTCTTCAACAACTCGGCGCCTCATCAGCCACCGCTTCCAACAGCGATTACGACACGTCGACTACAGTAAAAAGCCTTCTTGCGAAAGCGTTGCAGGAACTCACCAATTCGGCAAATACCGGGACCGCATCGAACGCTACAACTAACTCGGTCGAAAACCTGCTTGCGGAAGCGATTCAGGAACTAAATGGAGATCAGGCGTGAGATTTAAGAGCGGGCTTGAAATCCTTATTCTAGGGAGGATTTGAGGCCAGCCCATAAAGCCTTGCATCTCATCTGCTCTGAAGCGCAGTTTTCCAATACTATTAGCGGATTTGCTGTCGATCAACTAATTTAAGCGACAGCCGCAGCAGAAAATGAGCCGTCATATTTTTATCGTTTAAGTATCGCCACTGAACAGATTGCTCAGCGCCGCAAGGGATCACAGCATTCCTCTGCGGCGGCTGCTGCATTCCTGGAATGTCGGGATATCATCATTTATTGCGCTTCTTAACTGCCTCTTTCCAGATTTCGTGATCACGGTCCCAGCCTTTCTTTTTCGCTTCCTGAAAAACATCTGTAACCGGTTTGTACAAATCCCTGTTCACAGGCATAAACTTGAATTTGTAAGTTGTGAAAATCGGTCTGTATTTTTTTAAAGCCTCTTCCTTGTCGGCGGTTGTGAAAATATTTCGAAACTCTATGAGCAATTCATTCGGAACGCTTTTTGAAACCATTATCGGCATGAAAGGATATTTTTCAGAGCAAAGCAATCGAGATATTTTTTTGAACGGCCCCGGATTGTTCATCTTCATGAATTTTTCAGTGATTTCGGACGCGTAAACCGCATCGGTGTCGTTCATCGCAAGCGAATACATCGAAGACATTCCGCTTACGGACTTTTCTATTGTTCCGAAGACGTTTTCGGGCTTGTCATTCAAAATTTTTCTTAAAACATAGTATTCGGGCATCCCCTCGGCAACCAATATTCGCTTGCTCTTCAGGTCCGCCGGTGATTTAATGCCGCTGCCGGCATTAACGTAAAGGCACATCGAAAAATCCTTGCTGCCTAAAAGGTAAGGCATAAGAAACGGATCGTATTGTCCGCTCATCATCAAGTCGTAAATGACTTCGTACTTAAAAGCGTATATAAAATCCAATTCTCTCTTTTTAACTGAATCAACGAATTTGTTGTAGTCGGAAAACCACACGAACTCGATATTGTATTTACTCTTCTTGGAAAACGCAGCGACTAAATCCGAAATGATCTGTTTGTTCTGCGCGTCGAATTCGGTTCCGACGCCAAACCACATTCCGAACTTGTAACTGTTTTTCTCCGCCGCGCTCAACTGAAATGCGAATAGCGCTATTATCGTTGCGGCTGCTATTAGCATTGTTAAAGTTTTTCTCATGATTATAACTTTCCTCTGAACAATAATTATAAAGGGAAATAACATTCGGGGGCAAATGGACTGGGTCAGCTTTTTCGACTTGGATTATAACCTATATCTACAAGAATTAATCAAAACACTTTTGAAATAGGGACTGATAGGTTAATATATTCTGTAAAAGAGCTTTGTAAATAAAGGTAAATATATATTAACGCTGTTCTTGATGAGGGAAGGAAATGCCGTCGAAATCTGATTTTAAATACACTTTTCCAGCTGAAATGTCGCATAGAAAAAAGCCGATGATCGAGTTTATTTCGAAGCATTGGAAACTAAACCGGTCGGCGGTGAATCCTGATACAGACAAGTTGATTGAAGGTCTGAAAAAGGAGATGCCGGAGGGGAAGGTTGTCGAAGCGGCAAGCTGCTCGGAATGCCTTACGTGGATAATGCCGCAGAGATGGGAAGTAAGGAGCGCGCTCTTAAAAACGAATTCCGGGAAAATTATCGCCGATTTCAGCGATACTCCGCTTACTCTTTGGATGCACAGCGTTCCATACAAAGGAACCGTTTCGCGTGAAGAGTTATTAGAACATGTGGTTTCAGATCCAGACAGGCCGGAGGATGTTTTATTTCACTACAGGAACGGGTTCCGATACGGCGTCAGGGAGTGGGGTTTTTCGCTTCCTCACAAAACGATCCTTGAGTTGAATGAGCCCGAATACCTGGTGGATATTGATTCGGACCTTGCGGATGGCGGAACGCTTAAAGTGTTCGATGCGTTTCTACCGGGACGGAGCGAGGAAACTATTTTCTTTATGGCCCACACATGCCATCCCGGAATGGTTTCGGATGGCTTGGCATGTATCGCCGTTTTAATCGAACTCTACCGCTCAATCAAGCGCATCGAAAATAGAAAATACTCATACCGGTTTCTTTTCGGCCCCGAGTTTTTCGCTGCGGCCGCTTATCTCGCCAACGCTCCTGAAAATGATATAAAGAATTTGAAATACGGCATATACACCGACATGTTGTCGAATCACGAACCCATCGGATACCAGTCGTCGTATCAGGGCGACACTAAAATAGACGCCGTCATTGAAAATGTTTTTAATGCGCATTGCCCGCACCACATAAAAAAGGGATACCGCGAACTCTGGGGCAATGACGAGACTTTTTACAACGGGCCGGGTTTCGATATTCCGACCGCCGGCATCGGACGCGGCATGCATCGGGAGTACCACTTTAGTTCGGATAATCTTGAAAACGTTGATGAATACCACATGATTGAATCGTTGTGGATCATGCAGAGAATCGTTGATGTGTTTGAAAAGGATTGCATTCCCGTCAGAAAATATCGGGGCCCGATGTATCAGTCGCGTTACGGCTTGTATATAGATCCGGTGCAAGAGAAGCGCGCCGCGCAGATAATGGAAAGCGTTCAGATACTTATGGACGGAAAGCGTTCACTTACTGACATAGCCTTCGAATGCAAAGCAGACTTCTTCATGATTCATTCCCTTGCGGAAAAAATGAGGGAACTCGGATTGATCGACCTTCTGAGCGAGCGCGCCGGCGAATAATGAATTTTAATCTCCGCATTTTTTACGAAGGTGCCCGGTTTGGAAAAATACACTCGTGAAAATTTAAGAAAAGGGCTGGCTGATGTCGGGTTGCGCGAGGGCGATCTCGTGTTTTTCCAGTCCCGGCTATACGGCCTTGGCATGCCGGAAGGAATTAAGGACCGGGACGGGCTTTGCCGTTTCTTTCTCGATACTTTGCTGGAGATCATCGGACCGGAAGGAACGCTTGTCGTGCCGACATATTCAACACAGGTTGCCAGATACGACAAACCTTTCATAGTTGAAGAAACCGTTCCGAACTACGGACTATTTCCCGAGTATGTCTTCAAACATAAAGATTTTGTGAGAAGCCTGAACCCGCTCATATCGGTGGCGGCGACGGGAAGGCTTAAGGAAAAAGTCTGCCGTTCCGGTTCCATCACTAACTACGGAGCGCGTTCGCCATTCGATGTTATGGCCGCTAATAACGCTAAAAACATTTTCCTCGGCATTGAGCCGTGGGAAGCTAATTCCGTGGCGCACTACATTGAAATGCATTTTGGAGTTCCTTACATTTACAATAAGCTTCTCAAGTGGCGCAGCATCGAAAAGGGGCGCATCAGCAACAAGCATTCGGTGGCTATGGTCAGATATTTGAGCTATGAGACTAAATACAATTTTCCGAAATATCAGGCGAAGCTTTTCGAACGCGGCGTTATTAAAACGTCCGATGTCGGGGGGGGCAGGATTTATGCAGTTGAGTTGAAAGACATGATCGAAGTCGGATATGACTGCCTTGAAAAAGACCCGTATTTTTTTCTCGCCGAGCCGCCGGAATTTCAATATGGCGATGTTCCCTACGACGGCCCGTCATATTCAAGAGAAGCGGCGTCCGGCAAAACGGAAGATTCGCGGCCGGTCTGCCTGAATCTCGAAAAATATAAAGGCATCGCTCCTGAATTCGCACGCATAGCAAAAGCGGTTATTGAAAAACTGGATGAAAACAGCGGCAAGATGGTCGCGGAACATTTACAAAGGCGGAACGAGCACTTTTTCACGCTTGCCGAAGATATCGTATCAAGCTTCAACGCCGGCGCCGGAGCGAGCAGTTTAACTTCTAATGACATTCCAGATCTGTTTGAGAAATATTTGAAAAATCTTTTTGATTCCCAAGACTTGTCTGCAATTTCGCTCGCATCGGATTTTGAACCCGGCATTCTGATGCTCACCCGCGTTTTATGGGAGCCATGGTGGCGGCTTTATAATTTCGCAAGGAGCAATTTCTTTGCGCCATTTCTGCTTACGAGCGGAAAACATGCGGAGTTTCACGCCGGCAGCGGGTGGTTTGCATTGCTCGCCCGCCAATTCGGCGCCGGCAATGTTTTCTCCTTCCAACATTCCTCGCAGGGCGCCGCTCACGCGGTTGCATTGATGAAATCGCAGAATATCGATAGAAGCGAATGGGCTGTAGAACAGACGGAGAGTTTTGACAAATTGCAGTTTGCGGATGGAGAAATCAGCACGGCGGCCGTATTCTCATTACATGAAATGAAAGAAAACGCAGCTGGATTTCTAAAAGAGTTGCGCAGGGCGCTATGCTTTGGGGGAGCGGCATACGTGGAGGCGGCTTGCGATTCGTTGAACGAAACAGGGCCGTTTGCCGATGTTCACAAAATAAGAAATATGATTCAGGAAAGCGGACTGAAAATAGAATGCGCCATGGAAGTTGATATGAAAATAGGAGGTAGCCGGCCCGGAGCAGGCTTTGGGGCAGTTGTCAGGAAGTAGGCGACCCGCCGATGCCGGGATTCATTGTTATGGAGGCAAAAAGCTATTTTCAGACTCAGAAGGAATTCCGTGAATGGCGTGCGGATAATCCTGAGCGAAAACCCGGAGTCTTGGGTATTTCGCTGCAAAGCAACTTCACGATAGAACCGCTCGCGGCGTATATCCGGAGCGCTGCTGAGAGCGAAAATATCTCAACGCATTTCCAGATCGGCGGCTTCAACCAATACGCGCAGGAGTTTTTCGAGGAAGACAGCCCTCTTCATCAATACCGCCCGGATATTGTTTTTCTGATATTCGGCCTTGCGACAGGCGCTTCAGCGGCGAAAATCGCCGGTTCTCTCAAATCGCCGGTCGAAGCTTTTCGAAACAGGTCCGGGGCGACTCTCATCATTTCCAACTTCATCGCATTCGACAATCCATTCAGGCTTGAAGAAGATTCAGAGTCAGATCAACTCGCGAAGGCCAACGATGATATCCGGAAGCTTGCCGCGCAGAACCGGAACACATATTTTTTTGATCTGAACGCGCTCGCCGCAGATTTCGGGAAACGGAATGTTGTAAACCGGAAATTGCATTATCTCGCAAACATCGATTTCGGCCCTGAATTCCAGGAATTTCTTGCAAAGAAGTGCATGACATATGCGCGCCTTATGGTTAAGCCCGCCAAGAAAGTCCTCGTATTGGATTTGGATGACACGTTGTGGGGAGGGATTGTCGGCGAAGTCGGCGAAAATGGAATATCGCTTAACAACAGCGGTCCCGGGTCCGAGTTCGTCTCCTTCCAGAGAGAAATTCTCAAGTTGAATGAGAAGGGCGTTTTGCTCGCCATAAATTCGAAGAACAATCCGGACGACGCGATGGCGGTTCTGAAGAATCATGCTTCCATGCTTTTGCGACCGGAACATTTCGCGTGCATGAAAATAAACTGGAACGACAAGGCCGCAAATATGAGGGAAATAGCCGCTGAGCTGAACTTGGGGTTGGACAGCTTGGTGTTTCTGGACAATAGCCCGATTGAAAGGGGATTGGTTCGCAGCCAGACACCCGAAGCGCTAACGCCTGAACTGCCGGATGACCCGGTTGATTATGCGCCTTTTCTCAGGGATCTCGATGTATTCGAACAGACGGCTCAGACTGAAGAAGACCGCAATCGCGCGGAGATGTATCGGCAGAACGCGGAGCGGGAATCATTCATGCGCAGCGCGGAAACGATAGAGGATTTTATTAAAAGCTTGGAGATAAAGATTGCCGTCGCTCCGGTAAATGAAAAAACATTTTCACGAGCGTGCCAGTTGATAATGAAAACCAACCAGTTCAACCTCACGACAAGGCGACATCCTGAAGGCGCGATGGACTCCTTCGTTCGCGGCGCTGACAGCGAAATATTCACGCTCCACGCAACGGACATCTACGGCGACAGCGGCATCACCGGAATCGCCATACTTGTTTACGAAAAAGATAAGTGCAGAATCGACACGCTTCTCCTGAGTTGCAGAATCTTGGGGAGAAGAATTGAAGACACGTTTCTTTACGCGCTTGCGGCGGTTGCGGAAAAGCGCGCGACTAAACTTATCGGCGAATACATACGGACTGAAAAAAATATGCAGATCAAGGATTTTTATATAACACATGGATTCGCGCCGGCGGGCGCCTCCGGCGGAGCGGAACAATTTGAGTTGTCGCTCGATGAAAAAGCCGGCGGAATCCGCCCATGCGAACTTCACAGCCTTGTGTTGGAGGGAATTGCGTTATGAAGGAAAGGCTCGCGGGAATTTTCAAAAAGATGTTTGATGTGGATGAATTGTCGGAAGACATGAAGTTGGGATCGGTCAACAAATGGAATTCATTCGCGCATGTGGAGATGATACTTGAGATCGAAAACGAGTTTGGAATATCGATATCAACGAAGGATGCGGTGGAGCTTGTTTCCGTGAGAGCGATACTGGATTACTTGGAGTCCAAGCGCGGATAAACATAAAACCGCCAATAGAAAAGGAAGGCATTTAAATGTCTACAAACGATTTTGTAAAAGAGACAGGACGCGACAAACTATGGGAAGTGATGGCGGAGGAACTTCGGGAACTTCAGGACGAAAGCGGATTCCTGAAGAAAGAGTTGGCGAAGCATGTGGACTGTGTTTTGTGTGGAATAGACGAAACCGATCCTGTTTTTGTAAAGGAAGGTTTCCACTTTGTGAAGTGCAAAAAATGCGGACTGGTTTATGTGAATCCGCAGGTGGACACCGAGAAGGCGTATTCGTGGTATAGAAAGCTTAAGTCCCACGACATTTGGGTTGATATGGTTTTGACAAACGACCAGCAGAAAGAATTCGACACGAAGAAATTCGAAGGGTTCTGCGCTGATCTTGAGCGGCTTATCGGGAAAAAGGGCAGGGTTTTGGATGTGGGCTGTTCGTCAGGGCATTTTCTGGACATTGCCCGAAAGCGCGGATGGGATGTGGCGGGGCTTGAACTCAATGATAAAGCGGTGAAGCATGCGAGAGATGTCCTCGGCCTCGATGTGAGGCCACAGTTGCTGAACGAGTCCGATTTCGAGCCGGAATCTTTCGATGTGATTTCTTTATGGGAAGTTCTCGAACACGTGCCGGACCCGCGCCTGGTGCTGAATGATTGCCGCAAGTTTCTAAAACCGGGTGGCATACTCGCTATTCTGGTGCCGAACCGTAACGCTCTTTCAGCCATGATTTTACAGGAATACTGTTCCTGTTTCGGTGGGCGGAACCACCTCTGGTATTTTTCTATTGACGCGCTTTCGAAACTGTTGATTCAAATCGGGTTTCATCCTATTGAAAGCGAAACCAAAACCATTTTGAGCCAGGTCAATGAAATCACCGGCTATATGAGCTATCGAAATCCATATCTTAGCAAGCCCGATGAACACGATTTCAAGTTTCAAGATGATATAAAAGAAAAACTGGAAAAATTCATATTCGAAAACAACTTGGGATACAAACTGCTTATGTATTCCGCTAAAGACTGATTAAAGAATGAGTATGGCCGTATATAGTCCAAAGTGTTTTGGGCGTAAAGATAAAGAAGCGAGGGATAAAAGTGGGCGACGACGAAAAATGCTTGGTCTGTTCGAGTTCTGATGTCAAAAAGATAGATAAAAAAGACGAATACGCATTGTACAAATGCCGGTCCTGCGGGTTCGGGTTCGCATGGCCGCGGCCGAAGATCGACGCTCTCAAGGATATTTACGACGAAGCTTTCGACGAAAACAGCGAAAAGGGGATATGGTCCGGCGAGTTGACTAAAGACAACCCCAAGGGCAAGCGGAGCGGGATGGATAATTTCGGGACGGATGAAAAGGAATATACAGACAGACTGGATATTCTACGCAAGCATCTTCAAGGCGGCGATCTGTCTATACTCGACGTCGGCTGCGCCGCCGGTTTCTTCGTCGATTTTGCGCGTCGTTCAGGATGGAAAGCTGATGGCCTTGATGTGTCGGGCTACAATGCGCGGATGGCAAAGGAAAATTTCGACCTGGACATCGTTCTCGCGCCTCTTATGGAATCCGGACTGCCGGGCGAGTCTTATGACGCGGTGATTATGCGCTGTATTCTCGAGCATTCAGTGGATCCTTACGGCGATTTGGCCGAAGTATGGCGATTGCTTAAACCGGGCGGAATTGTTTATATTTATATTCCCAACGAATTTAATCCGCTCCAGAATTTAGCCACCCGGCATGTGGTGAAAAAACGCTGGTGGTTCGCCGCTCCGCATCACTTGAATTTCTTCACGCCTTCATCACTCGAAAAAATCCTGAATAATGTCGGATTTGAGACGGAGTATCTTACAACGTCTTTTCCGGTCGAGATATTCCTTCTTCTCGGAGTTGATTATGTGAATTTTCCTGAAAAGGGGAAGCGCGTCGGAGCCACGGTGGACGCTATCAACAAACTTTCCGAAAAACATGAAATTATCGGCCGCGCAAGGGATTTGATCTACGAACGGCTCATTCGCGACCTCAACATCGGCAGGACTATTATCTCGATAGCAAAGAAGCGGTAAAGTTTTTACTTCATAGGAATCAAACGAATTGAAGTCAGTTTATTTTTTTAGCGATTGCTTTGATTTGCCCGATATATCCGGAGCCGCTTTTTATGGACAACGGTTCCCAGCCGGTTTCGACAAGCAGCCTGCGCAGAGTGGCATAGCTGAAGAACTGAAGATGTGTGGGCGGCTTCCAGCCTATCCAATGTTCCCTCAACAC